>CAMDPX010000410.1 GCA_945905295.1 Planctomyces sp. SH-PL62
CGACATCGAGACCCTGCGTGACGAAACCGCCGCCTGGTCAACCGACGTGAACTCGACCCAACGCGGCGTCGACTGGCAAATGAAAATCGACGACGCCCGCTGTAAGCTCACCTCCGTCTACCCGAAGATTAAGCTTTGACGCGGCACTAGTATTCGCCGACGCGTTCGCCGCCGTCCTTCGTGGCGATCGCTTTGAGGATTTTGAAATCGGTGTTCTTGGCGATCGACCTGCTCGATCCATCGGCGAGAGCGAAGTTGCACGAGCCAGCGTGCCAACTGCCGAAGCCAAAGAATTGGGTTCCCGTCGCCGTATCGATCCAAGCGGTATCGAACGAAGCGGGACGCATGGTCAAGAAAACGTTGTCGGTACCACGATCTGGAATGCCATTGTTGTCATCGTCGGCGAACCGGGCACAGCAGCTATTACCATCTCCCCAAAAACCCATCATCGATTCGCCGATCAACAGGGTGTTGGATTCGCCGTCACGAATCCCGCGAAACGAGACCGCACTGTCCGGAAACATGATCCCGGTGCCACGGGCCGCTCCAATGCAGCCACGATAGTTCGAATAACCATAGCCACTTGGCCGACTAGACGGCAGAGCGCTCGACGGGCAGGTATAGGTGCCAATCAACTGCTGACAGGCGACCATGTTGTCGGAAACCATCATGGGGTTCATGGGGTCGAACTTGGGTCTGCTAAAGTTGACCCCAACCGTGTTCATGCCCATCTGCGACAGAATGAGTGCCTGCCAACTCCAACTCTCCGAGTAGGCCCAGTTGGTCAACTGGACTTGAAAAACGACTCCGTTGACTGTCTCCAGCGGAACATTGATCGGCGAGGCGGGGAACGATAGCAACTGGCCGTTCGTCGGACTGGTAATCAAACCTGAGGGAAAGCACTTGTGCGAATCGGCGTAGTTGTGGCAGGCGAGCGCCATCTGCTTGAGATTGTTCAAACACTCGGTTTTTCGAGCGGCTTCGCGAGCTTGCTGCACGGCGGGCAACAGCAGCGCCGCCAGCAACGCGATGATGGCAATCACCACCAGCAGTTCGATCAGCGTGAAGCCGGATCGGACGGACTGAGTGCGGTCTGAGAACAAAGAGGTCTTCATAAAGGAATCTCCGGCAGCCAGAACGAGTCGCCCGCGAACACGAATCGGAGCGTATCAGCCAACAAATGCCTGTCAATCGAGGAAGTTTCTCCAAGCCGAGTACTTGCGCGAGCTGAGTTGATGCGCCAACGACGGACTGCGAGCCGGCCGGCTCGGCAGACGGAATAACCTCATGCCGGCTTCCTGCGGCGTGCGGCCTCCCTTGCGGACGTTGCACTTCAAGCAAGCGCAGACAATGTTGTCCCAGGTGGATGGCCCACCGCGGCTGCGCGGGACGACGTGATCGAGACTGAGATGACTGTTGCCGAATTTCTTGCCGCAGTATTGGCAGCGATTCTCGTCCCTCAAAAAAACGTTCCGGCGGTTGAACTTGACCGCGTTGCGCGGCACGCGGTCGTAATCCAGCAGCCGGATCACGCGAGGCACTTGGATCGAGAAGCTGACGGTGCGTATCCAGTCATCCCACTCGCAGAGTTCTTCGACTGCTTGTTTGGCGTCGCTTAACTCGCGCCAACGGTCGAAGTCAAAAGTCTGGTACTGGCCGTCCTCAACAGAGACGACTTCAGCCAAGCCCTTGTAGAGAAGGGTAAAGGCTCGCCGCACAGCGACAACATGCACGGGCGCATAAGCTCGGTTCAGAGCCAAGACGCTCGCTTGCATCGCCGCAGAGGGGCCGGATCGTGACGCAACAACGTGACTAGAACGTGTAGAAATCATGGGACCATTCCAACGGTCAGAGGCCGGAACGGTCGAATCTCGCTTCCCAAGCGGGGAGGAGTCTAGCGGTGGGTTGGAACACGAACAACTCCTTACGGCGGCTGTTTCGGGGAACCTCCCCAACCGTGAGCGACCGCCACCTTTCTCAGTGTCGCACCGGTTTATCTGAAGCCTGAGAAGAGCGCCGAGACCGGAATCGCTATTGTGCCTGACTGTTTTGCGAACAGTGTCTGACAGAGTTCCGGTGAGTCACTTCATGAGTGGTCGAACCTGCAATCCAGAGCGTCCCACAACCATTGGGTTGATCGGGCTTGGCTTGATTGGTTCGGCGGTCGCTGAGCGATTACTTGCCGCCGGCCACACGGTCATCGGGTTCGATGTCGTCGAAGAGGCGCGAATGAAGCTCAGCCAACTCGGCGGAGTTCGCACGGCAACCGCGCAAGAGGTTGCGCAAGCGACTGACATCGTGATGCTCGCGCTGCCGAACGACGTGATCTCGGCCAAAGTGCTGCGCGATATTGATGGCAGCTTGCGTACCGGTCAGATCCTTGCTGACTTGGGAACCGGCAATCCACGTATCGCCGAATCGCTCGCGGCGAAGCTGAGCGAACGAGGCGTGCAATTTCTCGACGCGACGATCTCCGGCAGCAGCGCGCAGGTGCGGCGCGGCGATGTGCTGGTCATGGTCGGTGGTGAGGAATCCGCGTTCGGCGTCACCCAGCGGTTGTTTGAGTCGTTCGCTTGGCAAGTGCGGCACGTTGGACCAAGCGGCCAAGGTGCGTGGATGAAGCTGGTGACGAATCTCGTGCTCGGCTTGAACCGCGCGGCGTTGGCGGAAGGTCTCGCCTTCGCGGAATCGGTCGGTCTTGATCCTGCGGACGCACTTGCCGTGCTGCGTGACAGCATGGCCTACTCGCGGATCATGGACACGAAGGGGCTCAAGATGGTCGCTCGCGATTTCACACCGGAAGCGCGGCTGTCGCAGCATCTCAAAGACGTGCGGTTGATCCGCGCAGCCGCCAAGCGTGTCGGGCAGGCATTGCCCTTGAGCGACGAGCATCAGCGCTTGTTGGAACTCGCCGAATCGCTCGGACTGGGTGGCCTCGATAACAGCGCGATCATCGAGGCGTTGCGTCCGTCCTCGTAGCCTGACTCTCCGAGTCGGGCGGTGCGGTTATCGACGAGCGTTATCCGGCGGAGTGTTCGCGGTTGGTGCCGTGCCTCGGGCGGGGCGATTGCCGGGATTGACGTTTTGTGAGAGTGCTCCGCCGGGGCGTCGTTCGCGTTGCACGAATTCTTTCATTTCCAGCGCCGCCGGGCCGAGCAGCAGGATGTAGATCGGCGGCGTCAGACAGAGCACGGTTGGAAACAGCAGCTTTACCGTCGCTTTGTTGCCGCGATCCTCCGCCATTTGCCGGCGGTTCAAGCGGATGCTGTCGGCGAATTCGCGGAACGCCCCCGACACGTTGCCGCCGAGTTGCTCGGCGTGGCGAACCATCGTTGCCAGCACCGTCACGTCGGCCACGTTGACGCGCTTGGCGAATTGACGCAGCGCCAAATCCATCGAACCGGCTTCCGCCTGGCGATCAAGAATCGCCAGTTCGCAACCAATGTCGGGATGTGTCGTCATCAATTCTCGTTGAGCACGCTGAATCGAACTTCTCAGGGACAAGCCGCCGGCCACCATCATGTTGATCATGTCCAGCGCGTCGGGCAGAGCGAATCGGATACGACTCCGACGGGACTCGGCCTGGGAACTCAGCACGATTCGGGGGAGCGCCAGAATGCAGCCGCAGATCACGGCCGCACCGATCAAGAGTTTGAACGTCACGTCCTCGGTCGGATTCGCCAGCAGGACGACGGCACTACCGCTGAAGATCAGCCACAACAGTGCGGCTCCGTTCCGAAAGGCCATGAATTCATCGTAGGCTTGGCGATGAAAATAGCCGGCCGCGATCAAGTCCTGGCGCAGCCGCTCCTGCTTCTGCGGGTTGACGGGAATCAAACCGGCCAACGCCTCGGTCAGCGAACCGAAGATGAGCGGACGGCGACTACCGAACGTCTCAGCCTCGATCGTTTGATTTCGTTTGCCGAACAGCAGGCGGCCGATCGGCACGAACACCAGCGTGACGGCCAGAAACGTGCCCATTGCGAACAGCGACGTTTGCAGCGGAGTCGCTCGTGCGGGAAGCCAGCTCTTCCACGAGTCCACTGTCCGCCCCAGCGGTTCGATCCACTTCAGCCAAGCGCGCCAAGCGAGCATGATCGAAACCCTCAATAATCCGACTTCAACAATTTGGTCACCCAGATCACACCGATGACCTGCAACACGACGGCGGTTCCGAGCATGTAATGTCCCGTGGAATCATTCAGCAGTTTCTGGCCATACTCGGGATGACCGAAGAACAGGAACAGGAACAGCAGCGGGCCGAGCACCAGAATCAAAATAGACGACAACCGCCCGGCGGCCGTGACCCCTTTCAGTTGGATCTGATAGCGCTGGCGGTCGCGAATCACCGCCGCCAGGCGATCGAGCGTCTGCGGCAAGTCGCCACCGGCCTCGCGATGCACGGCCACCGCGTTGCCGAAAATCCGCACGTCCATCAGACAAATCCGCTGCGTCAGGCCGCGCATGCAGGTCGCCAGCGGCAATCCAAACTCCAGTTGTTTGGAACAGCGTCGCATCTCGATGCCGACCGGCCCGGCCGAAGCGTCCCCCACGAGTGTCAGGCTCTGTTCCAGACTTTCTCCTGCGCGCACGGCCCGCGCCAGCAAGTCCAACGCGGTCGGAAACTGCGCCTCGAATTGAGCCAGACGGCGTTGCTGAGCGATCATCGCGGCCACGACGATCGCAGCGGCGGAGACTCCGACCGCCAGCAGCGTCAGGAACAAGTTGTCCGTCAGCACCAGCACGCTGCCGCCCGCCGTCAACGTCAGCAACAAGATGACGGTGGCCCCTTCGACCGAACTGAGATTCCAACCGGACAGCGACAGCATCCGCTCGAACCACGCATCGAACTGGGCAATGAGTCCGACCGCCTCAACGTCGTGCAGTTTCGGCAAGCGTCGTAACTGTTGTGGAGCGGCTTCCTCCTCGGGCGCACGCTGCCACCACGAGCGGATCATCGACATCAGCGCGCCGCCCACCACGGCGCAGCTTGCGAAGACGATCACGGAGAGGAGATTGATGTCCATTTTGGTTTTTCTGACACTCACGAATCTCAAGTGATTGTTTTGGTCCCCATCCAGCTTGGGGCCTGTCGGTTTAATCGAAGCGTGTTCGCGTATAAGCGTCCAAATTGCAGGTCACTTCAAAAAAATGTCATTCGGACGCTTAAAGTGCCAAATTCAAATTAGTGTAAATGTACTGAACAGGGCTTCTTTCCGA
>CAMDPX010000411.1 GCA_945905295.1 Planctomyces sp. SH-PL62
TCTGAGGAGCAGCCGAACCGGTTCGGTCGCCGTGTTGTGGATGGATGCGTGGCCTGCCATATCGGCCGCGCCAATCCGCAACGAGGCCACTCCGACAGGTTTGCACAACCGGTCGTCTTCGAAGCGGCCATCGGTTGTGAACGCTGTCATGGGCCGGGAGGTCTGCATGTGCAACGGCATCACTCGCCCCATCCAAACGACGATCCCGATCCCATCGTGAATCCCGCCAAGCTGGCGACGGTCGAACGCGAAAGCGTCTGCAATCAATGTCATCTTCAAGGATATCAACGAGTCCTGCGCCGTGGCCGCGCTCCCTATGACTTTCGCCCCGGACAGCGGCTCGACGACATCTGGACGGTGTTCACCAAGCCGGAGCGTGCGGAAGGAATCGATGGAGCGACGCGCGCGGTCAGTCATGTCGAACAGATGCGGACGAGCCGGTGCTATTTGGGAAGCTCCGGCCAATTGGGATGTAGTTCGTGCCACGATCCCCATTCGCTGGTGGATGAGCAGGACCGCGCGAGCTTCTATGAGTTTCGCTGCCAATCGTGCCACGAATCGCGCGGCTGTGGGTTGTCGATTGAAGAGCGGAAAGAAAAAAACCCCGACACATCTTGTATCGGCTGCCACATGCCTCGGTTCAACGCGAGCGATATCCCTCACACGGCGCAGACAGACCACCGTATCTTGCGCGACCCGAAATCCAATCAGCGCGGCCGACCTGATCCGAGCGAAAGCTCTCTCGCGATCTTCGACGAAGAGACGACACGAGTCCCGGAGATCGAACGTCTGCGTGCGAAGGCGCTGTTACAATTCACCGAGTCGCAGCGTGCTGGCAATCCTGAATTCGCACAGCAGTGTCGGCAGAACTTTCTGAAAGTTCTCGCCACATTCCCCGATGACCCAGAGGTTCTCGCGGGTCTGGGCACAGTCTCCGCCATGCTCGATGACCCTCAGGGCGCAGAGAAATACTGGCTGAAGGCGCTCGCCGCGCACCCGGATGACGAGAAGGTCACTCAGCAGTTGGCCCAGTTTTATCATTGGCGAAAGAACTCGGCCCAAGCCAATCTCTATTTGAAAAAGTCCCTCGCGCAGAATTCCTGGAACGTCGAGTTGTGGGGACGCTACGCTCAGGTATTAGCCGACAGCGGCGATTGGGCATCTGCTTTGGAGGCGGCCGAGAAGGGACTTGAAATCGACCCTTCGTTTATCCCGCTCCATTCCTGGCTTGCGAATGCATACCGTCTTCGCGGCGACCAAGCGAAGTCGGATCGGCATCGTGCCATTCGTGACCGACTCTCAATGGATCGCCCGCGCCAGCGTCCTGCCCGTTGAGAGCGACTGTTGGCACCGCATCACCAGACTTTTTCAAATTGAGTCTAAATTGAGCGACGGGAACGGAGCCAGGCGAGTGACTTTCAATCGGATGCAGAGATGGTCGATGATTCGCCTTATTGATGACGCGATTCTTGATCCGCGCATTGGCTACTTCGGGATGGCTGATTCCCGTATTCGGGAGTGACAAGCCATTCAACTTCGTCTGTATCTAATTGGGCTGGCATGTGCCGCCGCGATTTTTGTAGGTGTATCTTGGCTCCGAAATCCAATCTCGCCACCCAGCAAATTGCCGTTTGTCGGTAATGAAATCGTCATTAACCACGCACAGATTGCAGATGCCGGTCTTGTTCTGGCGAACCAGTTCACCGGCAACGTTGTGGATTCCAATTCGCTCGCGGAATTGCAGGCGGCCGTTCAGCAGCGTGGTCAGAGCGGACTTGCCGCGCTGGAAACCGAACTTGCTCACCTCCTGCAATCACCGAAACCAGCGGTGCTCGTGGTTGCCGGGTTGCATTACAGAATCAGCACACTCTTGATTCATGAGGGTCGGTTCGACGAAGCCACGATCGCAATCAAGACGGCGCAAAAGCTTGGTCGATCTGCCGGAATGACTGCCTCAGATGAAGCGAACATGACGGCGATGCTCGGCATGATTGCCTTTCGCCAAGGCGAGGTCGAGAACTGCATTCAATGCGTCGGTCCCTCAAGCTGTATCTTCCCCATCTCGAAGGCCGCGATTCACACGCATCCGGCTGGTTCCCGTCAGGCGATCGAACACTTTACCGCCTACCTGTTGCTGGTGCCGGGGGATTTGCGGATCCGTTGGATGTTGAACCTCGCGTACATGACGCTGGGGGAGTATCCACAAAAGGTGCCACCCCAGTACTTGATCCCGCTCGATTCGTTTGAATCCAAATTTGACATCGGCCGATTTCAAAACGTGGCACCGCTGGTTGGCCTGACTTCGAGAGGCTCGAATCAAGCGGGGGGAAGTGTGTTCGATGACTTAACCGGTGACGGTCTGCCGGACCTGTTGACCACTTCGCTGGACGCGGATCGTGGAGCCTCGTTGTACGTCAACCTGGGTAACGGCAAGTTCGAAGACCGCTCTGACAAGGCTGGCCTCAGCGATCAGATTTACGCCCTCAACGCGGCTCGTGCCGACTTCGACAACGACGGCCATCTGGATGTGGTTCTGTTGCGAGGTGCTTGGGAGAAGCCCATGCGAATGTCGCTGTTGAGGAATACCGGCGGCGGTGTCTTTGAAGATGTCACGATCGCCAGCGGCCTGGGCGAACCGATCGCGAGCGAGTCTGCTGTCTGGGGTGACTACGACAACGATGGACTGATCGACTTGTTCGTCTGCGGAGAATACCGGCCGCCATATCCTGCGAGTCGAACTCAGCCAGACTCGCGCAATCGCTGCCGGCTTTATCACAACGAAGGGAATGGCAAGTTCGTTGATGTGGCCGCCGCCGCGGGTGTCGCCGAGGAGCAATGCTCAAAGGGATCGGCTTGGGGTGATTACGACGGCGATGGACGGCTCGATCTGTTTGTCTCCAGCATCAACGCGCCCTGCCGGCTTTATCACAATGAGGGAAACGGAACGTTTCGCGATGTCGCGCGCGAGTTGGGTGTCATTGGTCCAAAACATAGTTTTGCGTGCTGCTTCTGGGACTACGACAACGATGGTCGACTCGACTTGTATGTGAACGACTACTCGAGTTCGCTTGCGGAGTTCGCGGCTGTCGCTCTGAAAGAACCGCTCAAGCGATCCAGTCGTCCGCGGTTGTATCGCAACGTCGGAGCCGAAGGATTTCGTGAAGTCGGCAGCGAAATCGGGCTCGATCGAGTGATGATGCCGATGGGTTTCAACTTCGCGGACATCGACAATGACGGCTTTCTCGACATCTATCTGGGGACCGGCCGCATGGCCTTGGAAGTGCTTGTTCCGAACCTGATGTTCAAGAACGAGGCGGGAAAGCACTTCGAAGACGTGACGATGTCATCGGGGACCGGGCATCTTCAGAAGGGACACGGCATCTCGTTCGCCGACTGGGACTGCGACGGAGACCTCGACTTGTTCGTCGAGGCCGGTGGCGGTGTTCCGGGAGACAAAGCCTTCAACGTTTTATTTCAGAATCCCGGACACGGCCGTCATTGGTTGAAGGTCAAACTCGTCGGTGCCAAATCCAACCGAGCCGCAATGGGAGCCAAAATCAAAGCGGTCGTGCAGGGGACCGACGGGAAGCGACGTTCGATCCATCGGACCATCGGTAACAACGGCAGTTTCGGTGGCAACAGCTTGGTCGAATCACTTGGACTGCTCGATGCAGTGAGCGTTGCCGAACTGGAAGTCTTCTGGCCGACCAGTCAAACCACTCAGACCTTCCGTGACATCGAAGCCGATCAAGCGATCGAGATCACCGAGGGCATGGATTCTTTCAAGCTGCTTCCGCAACCGTGGGTGGGAGAGAAGTCTCGATGACTCAGTTTGATCCAGTCAGGGGTCAGGTCTTCAAATTTCATTTTTGGCCTCGCAAATGACGTGCGATGTAATTTGGAATGGCGACATGGAATTCAAGTCAGCGGTGGATTGCAGGGCCAAAAATGAAATTTGAAGACCTGACCCCGGCTCGCGCGCAGAGTGCGTCGAGCGCCCGGAAATGGCTCGCAGGATTTTTGGCGCTGCTAATCGTGATCGTTGTGCTCTTCGTGGCCGTCCGCTGGGACAACGGCAAGGATGTGCCGCTGCTGGATGGCTCCACGATCACGGTTTCGCCGGGGATTCATTTGCTCGGCAATCTCGGCCCCGCTGCCGCGTATGTGATCGAGACTTCCGAGGGGCTGGTCTTGATTGATTCGGGACTCGACAGCGATGCGCAACCGCTCAAGGCCGAGATGGCCAGGCTGAACCTCGATTGGAAACGGCTGCACGCCATCTTTCTCACGCACGTTCATGGAGATCACTCCGGCGGAGCAGAACAACTCCGGGCAGAGACAGGGGCCAAGATCTACGCCGGGCAGGCGGATGTCGACGTTCTCCGAGTTGGCGATTCGCGCGATGCATTCTACGGCACGTTCAAAATGCCGAATCACATGCCGCACCCAACAACCGTCGATGTCGCGCTGGAAGGCGATGAGACAATGACCTTCGGCAATGTCCAGATGCAGGTACTCGATACTCCGGGCCATACCTTGGGCAGCACCTGTTACACGATCGAACGAGCGGGCCTTCGAGTGCTCTTTGCCGGGGACGTCATCGTGCGTCTCGGTGACAAACCCTTGGGCACTTATACGACCTACATGGATCCCCGCTACCGAGGCGATGCGAAGTCGTTTCTCGCCTCGCTTCGCAAACTCCGATCGATCCCAGTTCCCGATCTCCTACTGCCTGGCCATCCGCGCGCGGCTCGAACGCCGCAGAGTCCGCAACTCTCGCAACAACAATGGGAATCGATGCTCGATGAGGGCATCCGCGAAATGGAACAACTCGTGACTCGCAGCGAAGCCAATCGTGCGGATCGATGATCCCATTCACGCTGTGATTCCGACCGCTCTTCGTTGCCACTCCCGCGAGGCCGGTTACGATGTCGCCCCGTTCCGCCCGTCGGAGGCGGAGTTCTGGCTGGCCGGTCTTGCGATGCACCTCTTTCGCGAACGTGGCAGTCTCTGATCGCCTGCGTTCGCGCTCGACCGGTTGGCTCACCGTGATGCACATCATTGAGATCGGGAGCCGAGAATGTCGAAGCACAAGGTCGATGAGATCAGGAATGTTGCCTTCGTAGGGCACGGGCATTCGGGAAAGACGACGCTGGCGGACTTGCTGCTGTTCAAGTCCGGAGTCGGCACGCGAGCCGGTTC
>CAMDPX010000412.1 GCA_945905295.1 Planctomyces sp. SH-PL62
CAGCCCCCCGGTGCATTCACGACGGAACCGGGGGGCTGACGTCGCCCCGCTCGCGAAATTGTTGAATCACCTGAAATCTCAGCAAGGATGACCTGACATGCCCATCTCCGTGAAGTGCTCCGACTGTGGTAAGTCTTTGAAAGCTCCTGACGCGTTGGCCGGCAAAAAGGCCAAGTGCCCGGACTGTGGAGCCATTGTGCCGATCCCGAAAGCGGCGCTGGATGCTGAAGCGATTGACGATGAGCCGGTCTCCAAGCCGAAACCGAAGCCCAAGGCGAAAGCCAAGCCGAAGCCGGCCGACGACGATGACGCTGGGATGTTCGACGACCTCGCGGACTACGAGGCCGAGGCTCCCATCGACCAAAGCGCGACGCGCAAATCCTGTCCCATGTGCGGCGAGAAGATCGCCAAGAGCGCCGCCAAATGCCGCTATTGCGGTGAAGTCCTCGACCCCGCGCTGCGCAAAAAGGCCAAAAGGAAAAGCAGCTCGTCGTCGTCGGACGACGAACTGACCGGAGTGGATATTGCCTTGTGCGTGCTCTGTAGCGGCATTGCCTGCATCGTCGGCATCGTGGCTTTGTGCCGCGGACAGTCCAGCCGGGGCGGCAAGATGATTGGGATTTCTCTGCTCATGCAGTTCATCTGGGGCGGCATCAACTTGCTCATCCAGCAGATGGCTAAGAACTGAAGCCGATGGCGCAACGCATCATCACCTGCGAGTGCGGAGCCAACGTGCGGTTGCCCAAAGACTCGGCCAACCGCGCGTTCCGTTGTCCGGCTTGCAAGACCGCACTGGCGCTGACGGTCGATGCGAAGATTCTCTCCGCTCGGCAACTGCGAGCGGGCGATGACGGAGCCACCTGCCCGATCTGCCAGACCGTCATCGCCGCCGAGGAGTTCCTCGTCACTTGCCCGCAGTGCGACCAAGTCCATCATCGCGAGTGCTGGTCCGAAATCGGTGGCTGCGGCACCTACGGCTGCGAGCAGGCTCCCGCGCTCGACAAGTCCGCGGCAACCGCCACCGCTCCGCTGACCGCCTGGGGCGATACCAAGAAATGCCCGATGTGCGGAGAGACGATCAAATCCATCGCCCTGCGCTGCCGCTACTGCAACACCGACTTCGACACGGCCGATCCGCTCTCCCTCAAAGACCTGCATCGCCAATCCGAGCGTGACCAGTCGCTGAAGAAACTCCAGCAATCGACCGTAGCCATCTTCGTCGTCAGTATCATTGGCTGCGTCGCGCCGATCATCGGCTTGATTGGACTGGCCTATTTCCTTCCCAAGCGTGAACAACTCGCACGCTGCGGCCCTCTCTATCAGGTGATGGCCGTGGCATCGTTAATCTTGTCGGCAATCTATACCGTGTTGCTGATCGTCTTCGCCCTGTTCGAGTCCACAAACTAATCTTCAATCAAGCGATGTTTGCAAACCCCACCGAGCTTGCCTCGGTGGATTCAGGCTTTTGCACTACGCAGCGATTCACCTGAAAGCGTGATTGGCGGCGTAGTGCAAAAGCCCGTAACCACCGAGGCAAGCTCGGTGGGGTTGCTTGATTGAGGACTAATTTCCCGACCTCTGACCTCTGATCACATTCAATGCCCACACCCACACGACGCTTCGCTGGTCTGCGCGAAACCGGCACTCTTTGTCCGCATTGCCAGACCGAACTCCACACCGGCGAGGATACCGCCGTCTGTGCCGAGTGTGGTTCCTCACAACATTGGCATTGCTGGCAATCCTCAGGTGGTTGCGGCTCTTACGAGTGTTCGACCGGACGCCGTCCTGAACAGCACAACGGCGACGTGTTGCGTGTCTCGCTCGATGACCTCGACCAGGCGCGGCCGTTGCCGGTCAGCCGGCCGACATTCGCCGTTGGTCCAATCCCGATTTCGCTGCGGCTTGATGACGATCGAGAGGACTCGACACCTCGAACCTGGAACAAGCTGGCGATTGCCGCGCTCGTCTTGTCCTTACTCGGTTTACCGCTGCTCGGAGTGCCCGGTTTGATCGGCATCGTGCTTGGAGCAATCGCGCTGGCGAAACATACCCGCAGACAAAAGGGATTGGGCGTGGCGATCTCCGGTTTGCTGTTGGGCATCGCCGACTGCATCGGTTGGGTCATCGTGCTCGCGATCTATTTTGAAGCGGGACCGGGCTTGGCGATTCGCTTGGATGACTTCGAGCCGGACCCCGCCGCGCTCAAGCAGCTTCCCCCGATCATCTCTCGCGCGATGGCCGCGAACGCGTTGGTTCATTCCGCTCCCGAATGGAGCAAGCTTCGCGGAGAAGGGATCGGTTCGGGAGTCGTGCTGCGGATCAAGGACGCAACCGCGTTGATCGTCACGAATCGCCACGTCGTCGATCCCACGTTCGCTGAAAACAGCCAACCCGATGTTCCCGCGCTCGACAAGATGTCGAAGCTCGACGTCAAACTGCTGGGCCAAGCTGCAAGTCCTGCCTCAGTCGTGTGGGTCGCGCCCGGCGGCATTGATCTGGCGCTGATCCGCGTCGCCGTCACCGCCCTCGAACCGCAAGCCGCCGAATGGGATGACATCCCCAGTCTGATGATCGGCGACGATGTCTTCGCCGTCGGCAATCCACACGGACTCGGCTGGACGCTGACCCGCGGCTCACTCTCACAAATGCGGCTGAACGATTTCAGTGGCCGCGAAACGAAAATCATCCAGACAAGCGCCGCCATCAATCCCGGCAACAGCGGCGGAGGACTCTACGACAAAGCCGGCAAGCTGATCGGCATCAACACCTGGACCAAAGACAAACGCATGGCCGAGGGACTCAGCTTCGCGATCACCTTTAGCACGCTGTTAGACCTCGCCCCCGCCGAACACGAGTTGAAGGCGAAGTAGTTTGTAGGTTGGGATTCCATCCCGACCGGTCGGGACAGAGTCCCAACCTACTTTCGTTGCGGCACTACCGCATCGAATCCAAAAACGCGATCACATCGCGCAGTTCTTGCAGCGTCATCCGATCCGCGAGCTTGTCCGGCATCACCGATGTCTTCTGTGGCACGCGGGCGGCGATGTCGATCGTTTTGATTTCGGTCAGCTTCCCCTCGGCATCGCCGACGATGGTTTTGCCTTCGTTCTCGTGGACGAGCATGCCGGTGAGGACTTTGCCGGAGTGCAGCTCGAAGGTCCAGGAGACGAACTGCGGTGCAATCTCGCGGCTCGGTTCGAGGATCGACTGAATCAATTGGATGCGGTTCATGTTGCCGACCGCGCGCGACAGGTCGGGACCGATTCGGCCGCCTCGGCCATCGACGATGTGGCACTTGAAGCAGCCGGCACCATTCGGATTGAAGAAGACTCGTCGTCCGGCGGCCGGATCGACATCGCGGCCACGGTTCAGTTGAGCCATCCACTCCTGTCGGTCTTTCGGCTTGGGGTTCGTCATGAGTTTGACCGACTGCGGCAATTCGAGCTTCGCCTCGGCGAACGCGAGCGCGACTTGGTCGGACAACTCGTTGGCGACGCGGCCGTCGGCCAGGAGAACTAGTGAGTTCGCGATCTCCAAGACTCCGTCGCGCAGTTCGGCGTCTTCGGCGATGAGCGGCCGAGCGGCTCGCAGCGCTTCGAGACGCAGCGAAAGGTCGATGCTGTTTTTCAAGAACGTGCGCAGCAACTTGCGAGTCGGGCCGCCCACCGGTTCGCTCTTCGCGACGGCGGCCAAGCCGACGATCGCTTCGGTTCGCAGCGTGACGTCGCGAGATTGATCGGCGGCGATCTCGCGCAGCATCGACGCGGCGACTTCGGGTTTCGCACCTTGCAGCGTACGGACGGTTTCGAGTCGCAGCGGTTCGTTGTCTGACTTCAGCAGGCTGGCGAACAACGGCGCGTCGAGCGACTTGTCGGTGGGGGAGACGAGTCGCAGGGCTTGTGCTCGGACGGCGGGGGAGCGTTGTTCGTCTTTGAGCAGCGGGACGACGTATTGTTCGGCCGGCGTCTTATCAAAATCTTCGGGCTTCTTGCCGTCGAGCATCTCCAGCGCGGCAATCGTCGCGAGGAACAACTCGGTCGTCATGCCTTTGCTGTCAAACATCGCGGCGACGCGCGGCTTGAGGTCCGTCAATTTCTCCTCGGCCACCCACTGCACCGCCAGCCGCCGCACGTCCGGGTCGTGGTCCGAGAACGCGACTCGCAGCAACCGGTCTTCCCGCGGTGCCTGCTTCCGAGCCGCCAGCAACATCGCCTGACGAACTCTCGGAGCACTCGCTTTCACGTCGGGAGTGGCATCGGGGATGAGGTACTTTGAAAAGTCGTCTTGAGTAAATTGTCGTCCTAGCACTGACACGAGGACAGAAAATAGAAATGGATCGTCGATCAGAAGAAGGCGCTGTAACTGTTGACGGGACTCACGAAAATCAAACTTCGTGAGTTCCGCAAGCACGGCAAGCTGTCTCGATGCCTCTGCCTCAGTCTGAGGTTTGTCCAAAAGCTCGAGGTTTATCAATGCATCAATTTGTTCGCTCGTCGTTAGCGCGTTGACGACATTTCTTGGTTGCAAATATGCCGAGCCGTTGTAGGGATTGAGCAGTCGCCACCCTTGAACGGGATTGTCGGGATCGTTTCGAAAGGCACCCATTTCCGCCCATTGAGCACGTTGTTTGTCGTCAAGAAACAAGAATTCTGCCCATCCTCGCTCGAACTGTCTTCTCTGTGGAATGAGTCTTGATGCGACGGGCGAAAGTTTATCGAACACACCACCAACAGAGCTCTTTGATTTATCTAGTCGGTGCGCCTTATGTAGTTGGTGAACCGCTGCGCGTCGCACGCCGAGGCGATATGAATTCACAAGAGGACTGACTTCTTCATGTTTCAGTGCGGGAATCGCAGCGATATCTATGATCTTCGACGTCCGCTTCTTTGTCGGCGTGATCCTCCAGATTCGTCCGTGTCCGTGCAGCTTGTAGTCTCGCAGCACCCAATCGGTGCAGAACAACGAACCGTCGGGAGCGGTCGCGAGGCCGACCGGGCGAAAATTCTCGCCGCCGGTGATCAGCGGTTCGGCCAGCGACGTGAACGACGTCCCCTTCGGCTGCAAGCGAAAGCGGTCGATGCGGTGGTCCCCCCAACTGGTCACCAGCAGGTTGCCCAGATACTCCTCCGGCAGTCCGTCCGACTCGTAGGCCAGGATGCCGGAGGGAGC
>CAMDPX010000413.1 GCA_945905295.1 Planctomyces sp. SH-PL62
GGGGGGCTGACGCCGCCCCGCTCGCCAAAACACACGCGTCGTTTGAACAAGAGCTCTATCGGATTCCGCAATTACAGCCCTGGCGTCTTCGGCTTGATCGGCGCGGCCCAGCCGTTGGCTCCCTTCACCTTCACCATGCGACGATAAACCTTGTCGCCGCAGCAAGCGTAGATCGTGTCGAAGTTCTCGCCGCCGAACGTCAGGTTCGCGAGCTTGCCGTTCGGGGTGGGAATGATGCAGTTGACTCGTCCCGGTTGATCGCAGACTTGCAGACCCATGCGAGTCGCCGCCCACAAGCGGCCATCGCGATCGGTGCGGAGACCATCCACACCGCTGTCTTCGTCGACGTCGCGCACATGCAGATGAAAATACTTTTGTTTGTGAGCCAGCGAGCCATCCGCCTGAATCTGATAGCTGTAGACCCAATGCGTCCGACTGTCCGCCACGTACAACAGCGTTTGATCCGGCGAGCAGCAGATGCCGTTGGCGAATTTCAATCCGGTATCGACGATCTTCTTGTCTCCCTTCGGCGAGACATACCAAACTTCGCTGACGTTCGGAGTCTTGAACGGAGCGGTCGCATACACGCTGCCGTCGTGTCGCACGACGAGATCGTTTCCTTTGAAGCCGTCAGCGAAGACGGTCGATTTGCCGTCCGCATCCCACGCCAGCAATTGCTCGGTCGCGCCGGCGTTCGCATACAGCCGACCGTCCGGGCCGATCGCTTGTCCGTCTCCTTTTTTTGAATCGGCGAGGAACTCCGTCAGCTTGCCATCGAGTCCCACCTTGAACGTCTTGCTCGCGCCGACGTCGTTGTAGAAGACCTCACCCTTCGCGTTGACCGCCGGACCTTCCGTGAACTTGTAGTTTTCGCCGACGAGCTGCCAGTCCTCCCCCGGAATCAGAATCTCTTGAATCTGCGGCGAGCCTTTGCCGGCCTTCACCGGTGTCGGGTAGTCCTTCCAAATCCAACGCATCACGTCCGGGAAGATTTCTCCGGCATGTTTGCCGCTGTGACCACCCTCGCCCCACTTGAAATCCACTTCATATCCGGCGAAGACCAGCGAGCGTTGCATCGCTTGATTCGCGATCCACCAATCGCCGGCGTAAATGTTGTTGTCGTTGGAGCCGTCTTCCAGAAAGATGCGAATCGGCTTCGGCTCGTACTTACGGATCAGCGTCGAATAGTTTTGCCCGCCGCGCAGTCCGACATACGTGCCGATCGCGCTGAAGACTCGGCGAAACGCATCGGGGCGCTCCCAAGCCGCCGTGAAAGCGCAGATGGCTCCGCTGCTGCTGCCGGCGATGCAGCGGTCGTTGCCGTCTTTCGACAGCTTGATCTCGCGGCCGTCGGCGGTCTTCTTCTTTTCGACCTCCGGCAGAATCTCGTCGAGAATGAACCGCGCATAGCCGTCGCCGAGTCCGTCGTACTCGAAGCTGCGATTGAAGCGGTCGAGGGCCTGATCCGACTGAGCTTTCACTCGGCCGTGCATGACGAAGACGCCGATCGTGACCGGCATCTCTTTCTTCGCGATCAAGTCGTCGAAGACCGCCGGAGCGTTGTACTGAATCCCGTCCTGACAGACGAAGACGCACGCCGGTTTCGCCGGGTCATATTGCTTGGGGACGTACACCCAATAGTCGCGATACGTGCCGGGAAAGATCTTGCTGCTCTCGAAGCTGAACTTCATCACCTCGCCTTTCGGCGTCTCCTGAGCTTGAAGAGCGACGGCTCCGAACAACAACAGAGTCCAACAGGTCATTGAGTCAGCAAGGATTCTCATCAGCGGGTCTTTCTGCGGAGAGGAGGGGACGGATCAATCAGCCGCAGGGCGCTAGCCCCGGTTTGGCTGCGCTGCGAAACCGAAAACCGGACGCGAGCGCGTTCCGGCTGATGCCGCAGGGACATTTTACCAAGGGGGGCAGAGACTATCCCCATGCCTTTGATTTGCAAGACAGGCGTGGGACATCATCATGCCGCTCTGTTTGAAAAACGGTATCACGGCTTTCGGCCATTGGCTCTCGGCATTCGGCCGGGCAAATTTCACTTGCGCGAAAATCTCTTATGGCTGACTTTCCGACCGAAACGCAGCCGGAACGCCGCAACTGGGTGTGGTCCACCATTCAACTCGTGTTGCGGTTGGTGTTCGCGCTGTGGCTGCGTTACCGGGCACGCGGGCACGAGCACATCGCGCATCGCGGCGGCATGTTGCTGATCATCAACCATCAGAGCTTTCTCGATCCGCTGCTGGTCGGTTTGCCGCTGCGTCGTCCGGTGAGCTTCGTGGCTCGCGAGAATTTGTTTCGCGTCCCCTTCGTCGGCTGGGTGTTGCGGAACACCTACGTCCTGCCGATCAATCGCGAGTCCGCCGGCACCGCCGTCCTGCGGGAAATGATCGCTCGCCTGAAAGCCGGCTTCTGGGTCGGCATCTTTCCCGAAGGGACACGCAGTCCCGACGGCAAGCTGGGCGAGATCAAACCAGGATTCCTCGCAATGCTTCGCCGAGCCAACGTCCCCGTCTGTCCCGTCGGCATCGCCGGAGCCGATCGCGCGCTCGGCCGGTTTCACAAGCTGCCGCACTTCTCGACCGTGCGCGTCGTCTTCGGCGAACCGATCTCTGCCGAGCAAGTCGCCGAGACGTTGAAACTTGGCGAGGCCGCGCTGCTCGACTTGATCCGCACGCGACTCGAAGAGTGCATGGCTCAAGCAAGCGACTGGCGCGACCATCGTTAGCGGCCAATCCGTACCGCGACAGTTAGGGAGCGGCCTCTGTGGTGAGTCAGGCCGCTTACTAACGGTCGCGGTACGGCTCGTCACGGAACTTTCAACGGCGTGACCAGCAGCGGTTCCGGGATCAGGCCCGAATCGCTCACGTCCTCTTGCCAGCGTTCGAGCGCGGCTCGCATCCGCTGGAGCGTCTCGGCATGTTCCGGACGATCCGCGAGACTCACGACCTCGTGCGGATCGGCCTCTGTATCAAACAACTCTTCGACCGGCTTTGACTCGCGAAAGAAGAAAGCCGGCGCGCCGGCCAATGATCCTTCTGCGTTCAACCGCCGCATCTCGCGCATCGTCGGCATCTGATTCATGTAGGTGATGTTCTGAGCGTACGTCCGCCGCGGCGCGTAGTTGCGGATGTACTTGAACCGCGTGTCGCGAGCCGACCGGATCAAGTCATAAGTCTCATCCATCCGATCCCGATGCCCAAAGAGGAATTCCCGGCCGACAGCCGATGGCCGAGAGCCGTCAGCCGCAATACCGTTTTTCATCGGCGGCAAAACTCGCCCATGCAAATGCGACGGCAGTTCAACCCCCGCCAGCCGCAACATTGTTGGAGCAAAATCCAAGAAGCAGACCAAGTCCTCGCAGACCGATCCCGCCTCCAGCTTCCCCGGCCAGCGAATGATCAACGGCGTCCGCGTCCCCGAGTCGTACAACCACCGTTTTCCGCGTGAGAGTCCCTGACCGTGGTCGCCCCAGAAAAAGACGATCGTGTCGTTCGCGAGTCCGTCCACTGATAACTGATCCAGGATTGCGGCGACTTGCTGATCGAGCGTCGTCAGCAGGTCCGCATACCGCGCCCAATCGCGGCGAGTCACCGGCGTGTCCGGGATGTATGGCGGCAACTGAGCTTTCGCCGGATCGTGCAGCGTATCGCCGAACTTACCTCGAATCTGACTCTCGTGTGTCGTTGTGAGATTGATCACGCTGAAGAACGGCTGCCCGGCCGCTCGGCCACGCCAATCGCGACTGTTCGCGCTGTTCTCGTCCCAAGCAGCTTTCGGCGGAGGAAAGTTGTAGTCCGTCTTCGAGCGATTCGTCGTCCAGTATCCCGCCCCTCGCAAGTATTCCGGGAACGCCTTGACGTGCGACGGCAACACAATCTGAGACCGCATGTGCTGGCTGCCGATCGCAACTGGATACATCCCGGTAATCAGCCCTGACCGCGAAATCGCGCAGACGCCCGCATGAGTGAAACAACGGTTAAACCTCACCCCCTCGTTCCCGAGTTGATCGAGTCGCGGCGTGATCGCGTACGAGTCGCCGTAACAGCCGAGGCTCGGCGAGATGTCCTCCGCGCTGATCCACAACACGTTCGGCTGTTTGTTCTTGGCAGCCGGTTTCGCGAACCGGCTCATGTCCTCGTCGAAAAACGCCTTCGAGAACACCGATTCCGCCGAGACCTTCTTGTTCGCTTTGCCTCCGGCCGCGTCCCCTTGAGTCGCATTCGTCGTCTTCGACGGTACCGGCTGATCGACACCACGAATCCGCCGCAGCGCTTCGTTGCAGATGTCGGCGATGTGATCGGCCCCGCGTTTCCCGGCCTCTTCCAGAGTTGGAATCGCCCCCTTTGCCGGTGGACCGATGCGAGCGAGGAAATCCGCTGACGAATTCCATACGCCTCGCTCGTCGTGCTGCAACCCTTCGAGCAGTGCCGGCAAGCCTTGCTCGACTTGTCCGATGCGACACAAGGCATATCCCGCCGCGATCCGCACGCCAATCGGCTTCTCGCCGAGCAGTTTTCGTAGCGGTTCGACGGCGGACTTGGCATCCTCGCCGAGATCTCCCAACTCGCTCGCCGCCCAATAGCGCACCACTTCGTCTTCATGAGCCAACGCTTTCGTCAGCACCGGCACCGCGCTCTTGCCACACGCTCCGACCGACAGCACCGCACGCCGCCGAGCCACGGGGGATGACGACTGCAACTCGGCCGACCATTCCACGAGCGATCGGCCAGCGACAACACTGGGTGAGTCGGCAGCGGCCACAACGCGAGAAACGCATGGCACGATCACTGCGAAAGCCAAGAATGTTGCGCAGGAGGTTTGATGAATCCATGTGATCAACATCGCAGATCGACTCCTCGTTCTTAGACCGCACGTGGGGAAAATTGACACAAACCCCACCGAGCTTGCCTCGGTGGAAACGGGCCTTTGCACTACGAGTGAATTCCCTTGAGCAACACTCCACGTAGTGCAAAAGCCCAAAAACCACCGAGGCAAGCTCGGGGGGGTTTGTGCCATCCTCACCCATGCGCGGGTTGACCGGGTGCATTTCAACTTCCTGACTCTCCGGAATGTCGTCAGGAAAACGGTTGTCAGGAAGATTGAAAACTCAGAGTGCTCGAACTTTGGGTTTTGGTGTGGGACTGGAATCTT
>CAMDPX010000414.1 GCA_945905295.1 Planctomyces sp. SH-PL62
GTCTTTTTCTCGTGCCCGTCGATTGCGGAACCAACTCAGTTTCCTCAGGGCACGAGAAAAAGACTCCCGACCCCTTCTCGCGTGGAAATCTGAACGCATCGTGACCGAGCGTCGTTCCAAGTTGCTCGTCGTCGCGGCTGTGTGGCTCAGCTTCCTGGCGGTGTCGTTGGTCGCCGCTCCGATTCCGGCGGTGAACGAACCGCATTACCTCGCGATGGCGCGGCACTACTGGGACTCATCTTGGTGCGCGGGAGATCAGTTTCTTCAATCGTTTCCCGCGCATCGAGTTTTCTATCAGACGTTCGGCTGGCTGACGCTGTGGATTGATCTCGCGATCGTCGCGTTCCTCGGACGTGCCGTCTGCCTTGCGATGCTCGCGGCGAGTTGGACGGCGTTGGCCACGCGACTGCAACGCGATGACTCCGGCAGTCCGTCCCCCGCAATCACAGCGATCCTTTCCGCGTGGCTGTTCGTCGGCCTGCAAGCGATTGGCAATTTGTCGGGCGAGTGGCTGATCGGCGGCTTCGAGTCGAAGGTCGTCACGTATGCCTGCGTCTTCTGGGCCGTCACCGCGATGCTCGACCGGCGGATCGTTGCCGCCGCGGTGTGCAGCGGAGTTGCCATCAGCTTTCATCCGATCGTCGGACTGTGGCACGTCACCGCGATGGGAATCGCGGAAATTTCAAATTTCAAATTTCAAATCTCAAATGCTGCCGGTGTTCGCCGCTGGTTGTTGGCTACCGCGCTATTAGCCGTGACGGCCTTGCCTGGCCTGTTACCGGCCATGCAGATGTTGGACGCCGGGAATGCGCGCACCGCGTTCGCGGCGAACTTTATCCAAGTGCATTACCGGTTGAAGCACCATCTTGATCCGATGGATTTTGATCGAGTGAACTGCATCGGTTACGGATCGACGGCCATCTTGTGGTTGGCCGTCGTCATCGTGTTGAAGCGGTGGCAGAAGCTGGCTCAGCCGGACCGCTGGTGGGCCAGATACGTTCTTGCGGCAGCGTTGTTCGCCATTGCCGGGTGGATCGTGGGATTGGGGCCGCGTCCGATTCAATTCATGCCCGGCTATCAGTGGCGGATCGCCTTATTGAAGTTCTATCCGTTCCGATTGTTTGACCTGCTGCTGCCGATCGCGGTCGCGCTGCTGATGCCGAGACTCGTCAAGCAGCGCTGGTTGTGGCTGGTGGGAATCATCGGCCTGTGTTGGGCATTGATTTCGGCTCACGCCTTTCCGCCGTCGAATCAGTTGCCGTCGGCGGTGCGAGCCGACTGGCGGGACGCCTGTCGGTGGGTCGCGGCGAACACTCCGGCGGACGCGCTGTTTCACACACCCGACGAAGCCGAGGCATTCAAGTGGTTCGCTCAGCGCGGCGAATTCGTCAACCGCAAAGACTGCCCGCAGGATGCGGCAGGCATCGTCGAATGGAATGACCGTCTTCGGCAGATCACGAAATGGAGCGAGGCGAGCTTCGCCGGAGATCAGACCTATTCCGCCGAGGAGTTGCGCGACTTGGTGCGTCAGTCTCCTGGTGTCCGCTATGCGATCGTTCGCGCCGTTGTTCGCTATGACGCAGACTTGCTGTACGCGAACAACAGCTACAAGATTCTGCGCCTCCCAGAGCCCGTCTTACCCTCCGGCCGAAAGCCGAATGCCGAAAGCAGATAGCCGTAATACCGTTTTTTTCGGACGAGAAAGCAATCGCATGACAAACCGATGGACAATATCGAGCGTGGCAGCCGCGTTGTTTCTGATGTCACTCGGAATCACCGCGGCCGCCGATCCAAAACCGACGAGCGGTCGCGCGGCGTTGACCGGACAAGCGGCCGAGAAACCGGTCACGGATGTGCCGGCTCCGGATCGCAAAGGGGAGGACTGGTCGTCCTTCTTGGGGCCGCACGGCACTGGGGTTTGCAATGAGGCCAATTGGCTGAAGAGCTGGCCGGAAGAGGGCTTGAAGACGGCGTGGTCGAAGCGTGTCGGCACCGGATATAGCGCACCGTCCGTGATGGGGAATCGGCTCGTTGTTTTTCATCGGCCACGCGGCAATGAGGACATCATCGAGTGCCTGCGAGCCGACAATGGCGAGCCGTTGTGGAGGTTCACCTACGCGACCGAGTACGAAGACCGTTACGCCTACAACAACGGACCTCGCTGCACGCCGCTGCTGACGAAGACACGCGTTTTCACGCTCAATCCGGAAGGGAAGCTCTTCTGCCTCGACCTCGTGACCGGAAAGCAAGTTTGGGCGCGAGACTGCTCGAAAGACTTTCGCATCCCGGACGAGGAGAATTTCTTTGGCGTCGGCTGCACTCCGATTTTGGAAGGGAACTTGTTGATCGTGTTGGTCGGCGGGCAACCGAACTCTGGCGTGGTCGCGTTTAATTCGGAGACAGGCGATACCGTTTGGCAATCGGTCGGCAAGAAGACTTGGAACGGCGTCGAAACTGGTGGCTCAATCAAGCCGAAGTACGAATGGACTGGGAGCGAGTCGCTTTACAGTTATTCGTCGCCAATCGCCGCAACGATTCATGGACGCCGTCAAGTGCTCTGTCTGATGCGGCAGGGACTCGTGTCGCTTGATCCGAAAGATGGATCGGAGAACTTCAAGTTCTGGTTTCGACCGAAGGAACGCGACTCGGTCAATGCGGCTCGGCCGGTAGTCATCGGCGACAAGATCTTTCTGTCGGCGGCGTACAAGGCCGGATCGGCTCTATTGCAGGTGCAGCCGTCGGGCAAGGAAGTCAAAGTTCTCTGGCAAGATCCGCGGAACATGCTGACGCACTGGTCCACGACGATTCACGTCGGCGGCCACTTGTACGGCTTCAGCGGCCGGCATGAAGAGGAAGGTGAGCTGCGCTGTCTCGACCTGGAAACCGGCAAAGTGTTGTGGCAGTCGACCGGCTACGAAGGAGATACCTCGAAGCTGTCGCAAAGTCCGGTCACGGGAGAGATCAAAGATGGAACCGGCAAGATCATCCCGTTCCCGTTCTTGGGTCGCGGTTCGAAGATCCAGATCGGCGACCGCTTTTTGGCACTGGGCGAGCGTGGCACGCTGTCACTGATGAAGATCAATCCTGATAAGTTCGAGGAACTCGGCCGCATGTCGGTGAGCGGAATCAAGTATCCGGCGTGGGCCGCACCGATCTTATCTCGCGGCCGAGTGTATTTGCGGAGCGAGACGCACCTCGTGTGTTTGGATTTGGCCCCGTAGCCTGCTTGTAGTGCTCCGATTCATCGGGGCGATTCGTTTGACCGCATGAATGCGGTCACTACGAGCGCGATTCGACTTCATCCAACTGTCGCAGACGGCGGTCGGCATTGAATGTCGGGGGGGGCAGCGAGTTCGCCAATCGCAGGGCTTCGTCCACGCTGATTTCATCGCGGCGAATCGCCTCGCCCCGAAAGATCGGCAGGCCGTGATGGCGGGCGATGATCTCGCGACGGGTGCGGCCGCGAGGTGAGTCTGGCCACGGGCCAGCCAGTGCGTGCAGTTCGAAGAAGCAGGGCACGACCGACTGCATGTAAGCCCAATAGTTCGGATGATCCGTCTGCAACAACAGCTTGCCCCCCGGTGCGAGCGAGCGATGCGCCAGCGACAAGAACTCTGGCGTGATCAGGCGGCGATGAATCTGCGCCGGATCGTAGAACGGTTGCGGATGGTAAATGTGCAACTCCGCGACCGATCCGGCGGCGACATGTTCGGACAGGAACTCGCGCCCGCCGATGACTGCGAAGCGAATGTTGCTCAGCCCGCGCTGGTTGGCTCGGCGAGTTGCGTAGCGGATCACGACCGGCAGGATTTCGATTCCCAGGTGATCGACCTCGGGCCGAGCGACCGCGCTTCCCAGCGTTGAGCGCCCATTGCCGCAACCGATGTCGATCACGACCGGAGCACTGCGACCGAATAAGGCTTCCCAATCCAACAAGCCCGGCGGGACATTCTTGAGAGCGGTCTTCGCCCATTGTTCTGGCGGCAAGATGCGGCCGGGGATCGGCACGCCGAACTCAAGTTCAATGTCGCCCGGTTGTGGCTGCGGCTGCGGCGGTGAGCGACGAATGGGCGGCATGGGGTCGGGAGTCTTTTTCAGGTCGGACGAATGGTCATTGAGTGTGTGATTACAAACCGACGTTCAAACAAATTCTGCCGACCTGAAAAAGACTCCCGACACCGTTCCGCAAGCTCACAGCAAATCGTCGAGCGGTCTCTGTGGCGGCTCTTGCTGTTGTTGCTGAGCGGCGGCGATCTTGCGCTGGAACTGCTCGAATGAGTGAGTCAGTGATTCGAGTAAGCGTGGCACATTCGGAGCCGACATGTAGACTCGCGCGGACACCACCGAACGCGGAAAGAACGTCGTGATGAAGTCGAACAGGAATTCGGTCGCCGTGTGGCCAATCATCACAGCATTGGCGTACGCGCCGCCGAGTTCGGTGTCTTTGATTTTCAGTTGCTCGTAAAGCTCTTGGGCTGAGCCTTGCTGCTGCGGTTGCTGCAATTGCTGCTGATAGGCTTCGGCCGTCGCGGGGGGGCACATGGGGTGTGCCGGCGTCCCCGGCATGACCGGGTTGCCGAAACGCTGGGTGTAGTTGTTGAGGTTGTCCCGCAGTGCGGCAATGAATCTCGGCACGACGGCGGGGGGCAGGACGACTCGCGCTGCCACCTGCTGCGGCTTCGACATGCGGAGCAGGAAGTCGAGGATGAACTCGTGCGGCCCGTTGAGCACAACGGCTCCGGTCGTGAACACTCCGGCGGCAATGCTCTCTGGCACGAGCGCCCCGATGTGCGTGTTCTGAACTTCCTGGCTGACGACATCGCGATTCTGCGGCGGTTGATCGGGATTGTCGTCGTTCGATTCAGGAAACATGTCGTTCATGAGGCCACTCCGAAAAAATCTGGCGAGCGGGGCGGCGTCAGCCCCCCGGTGCATTCGCCGCATGATCGGGGGGCTG
>CAMDPX010000415.1 GCA_945905295.1 Planctomyces sp. SH-PL62
CCGGGGTCGGGTGTTCGGTTTTTCGAAATTGGCGGGATGTCAACGTCATCTGCAATCCAAGCCCTGTTCCCGCCAATTCCGAAAAACCGAACACCCGACCCCTGTTTGTGCCACACAACGTACTCTCAGACGTTGTCGTTGACGACCGAAGCGAACCATTCGTTGGCCAGGCGGGCCGGCGCTTCGAGGTGCCCCGTGTAGCCGGTATTCGCGCCTGCGACCAATTGCAGGTGCAGATGACGGTGTGAAGTCTGTAACTGTCGAACCGCGTCGGGCACCGATTCAAAGGCCGGCGACGATTTGACCGATGCGGTGCCGACGACGAGCAGCGTCGGACAAGTGAGTCGCGGCAGCAGCGGGACGAAGTCGTAGTCGTCGTGCGGGCCGTACTTGGCCAGGAAGCCCGCCGCTGTGAGCCACAAGGGGAGCGGTTGTTGAACCAGCATCAATTCGCCGCCACGGCCACTTTCGACCAAATCGGTGGCGTGATGAAAGTGGTCGCGAAAAGCAGTGGCCTGCGGCGAAGTCTGCCACTCGGCATGGCAGAAGCGCGGCGGGGAGACTCCGACCACGGCCACGATGTTCGGGTGCGGGTCGTGGGCTTGAGAAAAAATCGCTTTCACGCCTCCCATGCTGTGGCCGACCAAGACAACTCGTTGATAGTCGCGACGGATCAACTCGTCCACCCAGGCTCGCACGTCGTGGACGCATTCGGCGATGGACTCGAAGGCCGCTCCGCCTGACAGCGGCATTCGTTCGCCCGGCAATGCACTGATGATGTCGTGTCCGCGCGTGTTGATCCGAGCGACCGAATGGCCTCCGCCAACGAGTTGCTCGGCAAAGGCTTGCAGAACACCAGAGGAGTAGAAATTGCTGCCGGTTCCGTGGATGAGCAGCCAAGCCACGGGGGCGCAAGTTTCTGAAGTCGCCGAACTCGTGAGAGTTCGGACCGAAGTCTCACGACTTCGGCTACGGAGCAAGCTGCCGTCGAGCAGCAGGCCATCGGCAGTTTTGGTGCGGATCAATTCAACGTTCATGGCACACTCGTCTCGGAAGTTTGGGAAGACTTTTCCGATTGCCTTGAGCTTGTCGATCGCGGTGACGCTGCCGGTCGTGCCCCAATTTATCGTTTATGACGGTTATGCCAGACGATGACCAACCTGCGAAATCAATTTGTTCCGCAAAGTTCGCCGAGCAGGAATTGTTGGCGGGGATCAAAGCTGGCGGAACAGTCGGCAAAGTTTCCAGGGAGGTCAACGTGAAGCGGTCATCGTGGCTGAAGAATTGGTGGGAGTCCGCTCGTGCATCCAGCCGTCGCCGCAGTCCAGCGGCGCGTCAAGCCGAGGTACTGGAGCCACGGCAACTCTTATCGGCGGCGTCGACGAGCGGGCTGTTCATTCCCGTAACGGGCGAGTTGAACCTCCAATTGGGCAGCCAGGAAAACGTGCGCATCAGTTCTCAATCCGGCAATGTGCTGGTTGAGACCTCGACCGGGACTGGGAGTTTCTCGACGCTGGCCAGTGTGGGAACAATCGCGTCGGCGAGTGTGACGTCGATCGTGGTCATTGGGGGCGACGATGCAAACACGATTGATCTCAATGGCGTTGCGGCCGCGGCGTTCACCGGGCTGATGTCGATCGACGTGGATGGCGGTAACGGAAACGACACGATTATCGGCAGTCCGGATTTCGGTGACAGCATCGGCGGCGGTCATGGCGACGACACGATCACTGGTCAGGGTGGAGCGGACACGATCCGTGCTGGAGATGGCAACGATTCGATCTCGGGCGGGATTGATGACGACTCGATTCTCGGCGGCGACGGACAAGACACGATCGCGGGCGATGCGGGGAACGACAGCATTGATTCCGGGGATGGCGATGACATCGTGTCTGGCGGCGACGGCAATGACAGCGTCTTCGGCGACAACGGCCAGGATGCGCTGAGCGGCAATGCGGGTGACGACACGCTCAACGGAGACGGCGGGACCGACACTCTGGAAGGAGGCACCGGTGCGGATTTGCTGGCCGGCGGTGCGGGGAATGACTTGGCGTTTGCGGACTTCTCGCCAGCCAACTCGACGATGACCGTGCCCAATTTTTTTAGGACGGACTTTAATGGTGCTGTGCCGGCGCAATTGACGGGGACCACGACCCTCTCGCTCGTCCAAGGGTATGCCGGCTTGGGAACGGGACCGGACGTCTTCAGCGGTAACTTGCTGCAAAACGCCGCGGGGGGAACTGAATTGGCCCCCGGCACCGTGCCACAGACCGCGACCACGTTGACGCTCACGAATCTGCCTACACACACCAGCATCGACGTCAACTTTCTCTTAGCCATCATCAATAGTTGGGACGGATTGTCGGCCATACCGCCGCTCAACCCCCTCAACGCTCCGGACTTTTTCAACGTCCGTGTGGATGGTGTCCTGCTCTTTCACGAGAGCTTCGACAACGTCACTGCAACGGGCACGGGACAAGGCTACAACCCGCCGACTGGCGTTCAACTGACACCTCGTCCCTTCACGGATTTGGGATTCCCTTCGTCGAGTACGACACTCGACAGCGCGTGGAATCTCGGCTTAGACCCGCGGTTCAGCAACATTCCTCACACCGCGAGCACATTGACGATCAACTTCTTTGCGGACGGAGCCGGTTTCCAAGGCGGGACCAACGAGTCATGGGGGATCGACAATCTGCAAGTGAGCCTCAACGGCGTACCGATCGTGAATCCGGCCAGCAGCGACACGTTGGTCGGGAACAGCGGCAATGACACCCTGGTGGGTGCTGGCGGCAACGATGTGATCAATGGCAGCGCGGGGAATGACTCGCTGGATGGCAGCGCGGGGAACGATGCAATCAACGGTGAAGCAGGGGCCGACGAGATCAGCGGTGGCAACGGCAACGATTCGTTGCTGGGTGGTGCGGGCGATGACACGCTCAACGGCAACGGGGGCAACGATCAAGTCAGTGGCCAGACGGGGAATGACTCGCTGACCGGTGGCGGCGGAGCGGACACTCTGAACGGCGGTGCCGGCAATGACTTGGTGCAGAGCGACGAACAAGCGGTGTCGATCACCAGCGCGGTGACGGTCTTGGAAGGGAACAGCGGGACGACCGATGTGACGCTGACCGTGAGTCTGGCGTCCCCCTCCACACTGCCGGTCACGGTGGACTTTGCCACGTTGAGCGGCACGGCGATCGCCGGTGCCGACTTCGGACCGACGAGCGGTCAATTGACCTTCGATCCCGGAGTGACCTCGCTCACGATCGTGGTGCAAGTCTTCGGTGAAACCATTCAGGAGCCCAACGAAGCTTTCAGCGTGGTGTTGAGCAATCCCGTCAACACGGCGTTGGGTCAAGCCACCGCCATCGTGACGATCCGGGATGACGACACTCCGGCCCCGGTTCCTGTCCCTCCCGTGGCGGGCCTCTTCGACATTCAAATTGTGTTCGGTACCGGATTGACGGCGACTCAGCAGGCGGCCTTTACGGCGGCGGAACTGCGTTTGGAAAGCATCATCACGGGTGATCTGCCCGACGTGATTGATCCGCTGTTGGGAGCCATTGATGACGTGCGAATTGTCGCGAGCGGCATCGCGATTGATGGTGTCAGCGGCATTCTTGGACAAGCTGGTCCCGACAACCTCCGCCCGGTCAGCTTCCTGCCGTTTTCGGGAACGATGCAGTTTGACACTGCGGACTTGGCCGCCTTGGAAGCCAGTGGTCAGTTGCAGGACGCGATTCTGCACGAGATGTGTCATGTGTTGGGCTTCGGCACGATTTGGTCGCTGTTGAACTTGTTGCAGAACCCCGCGCAGTCGGGCGGAACCAATCCACGATTTACCGGCGCGATGGCGACACAGGAATTCAACGCCCGGTTTGGAACGGCTGACACGTCGGTTCCCGTCGAAGCGACTGGCGGACCACAGACGGCGGACAGTCATTGGCGGGAGTCGATTTTCAACAATGAGTTGATGACCGGATTCCTCAGCCAAGGACCGAATCCACTCAGCCGAGTCACGATCGCTCAATTTGCGGACTTGGGATATCAGGTCGATCTGACGCCCGCGGACAGCTTTCTGCGAGCCGCCGCGAATAGTCCGGCAGGTCTTCAAAGCACGGCCCCCAATAGCGGTACGGTCACGCGACCGGTGGTCCATGTGGCCAATCCCAGCGTGTTGGCAGGTGCGCGAGGTTCGGCACGCGCCAACCTCTTGGACGTTGATGGCGACCTGCTCGTGGGTGGTGACGGCGACGACACTCTCCAAGGAGCCGCTGGAAACGACACGCTCAATGGACAGTTAGGCGATGACGTGGTGCTCGGTGGAGACGGGAATGATCTCGTGCTGGGTGGTTCGGGACAGGACACGCTCGACGGTCAGGCGGGTGACGACACGCTCGACGGACAAGGGGGCAGCGATACGGTGTTTGGTGGCGAGGGGGACGACACGTTCTGGTTCAACCCGAACAACAGCGGCATCGAAACGGTCGATGGCGAAGAGGGCCTCAACACCGTGCAGGCGAACGGCACGAACTCCGGCGAAGCGATTACGGTGGCCGCGGTCGGCAATGTGCTCAGCATCAGTTCGGGAACGAACATGCTGCTCATCACAGGGAATGTGCAGAACGTGATCGTCGATGGTTTGGGCGGCGACGACACGATCACGGTCGGTGATGTGGCGGGAATCGGACATGTGAAGATCGACCTACGCGGCGGCGTGGGGGATGACCTCCTGACTGCGGCGGGAGCCAGCATCGGCTTCACGCGGCTGTCGCTGAGCGGAGACAACGGCAACGACACGCTCATCGGCTCATCGGGCGACGACACGCTGAATGGGGGCGCGGGCAACGATGCGGCCAACGGTGGTGCGGGCAACGACACCGTCAATGGCGACGCGGGGAACGATCAGCTTGGCGGTGGTCTCGGAAACGACCTCA
>CAMDPX010000416.1 GCA_945905295.1 Planctomyces sp. SH-PL62
CGATGAACAAAGCCCCCTCCACGCAATCGCAGTGCCAGTGACCTCCCTTGATTCAAGGGGTAAAGGGACGCTGCGCCAGGGGGCTTGGGGGAACTTCAAAAATCAACCGAACAAAACGTACAAATTCAACAGGCTGGCCAGAGCGTGGGTGAACTTGCACAACGCCCACGCTCTGGCGAGACGTGGCTCCGTTTCATCTTCAGTCTCGTCTTTTGATACTGTGGTGCCCTGACTCGGACAACTCAACGAACCTCTTTTAGGGATCGTCAACTCATGGCTGCACCCAAACTCGGCAAGGTGCTCAAGGAAAAGATGCAGCGCGGGCAAACCGTCTACGGCACCTTCTTCCAATACACGGTCAATCCCGCCATCGTCGATGTCTTGCCGGACGACACGCTCGACTTCGTGATCGTCTCGGCAGAGCACAACGCGCTCGACTTGGCCGAGTTCTTGCCAGTCCGATACGCGCTGGCCGCCAAGGGAATCGCGTGCTTAGCGCGAACACACAGCCGCGAACCGGACGATGTGTCGAAGGTCTGCGATTCGTTCGACGGCGTGGTCGTACCCTACGTCGAGGATGTGGAACACGCTCGACGCCTCGCAGCCGCCGCGGTCTATCGGCCGCTGAAAGGACAGGCTCTGGAGCGCGTCCTGGCCGAAGGAAAATGGCCCAGCGAGAAGACTCGGAAATACGCCATCGAGGAACGCTGCGCGAATACGGTCTTCGTCCCGATGATCGAATCGGTCCTGGCGGTCGAGAATCTCGAAAAGATCTGCTCGATCCCCGGCGTCAACGCGGTGTTCGTCGGCCCCAACGACCTGACCACCAACATGGGCATCCCCAACGAGTACGACCACCCAGACCTCGTCGCGATGATCCAGCGAATTATTGATGTCGCCAATCGGTCGCACGTCGCCGCCGGAAGCTGGTTCGGCAAACGCGAGCAAATGGAACGCACGATCAAACAAGGCTCCCGCTTCGTGGTCTACTCCAACGACGGCGCATTGCTCCGCGAGTCGCTGGAGCAGTCCTTCACGCAACTCCGCAAACGTTGACAAATCTGGAACACGGCAAAAATTGCGAGGACGTCACTTCGCTCGCAGTTTAGCCAGGAAGACGTCGTTGCTGCCTCGATGGGGGATCGAGTGGCTGCCAAACTTGGCGGCTCCGCTGCAGGCTCCGGAGAGGTACAGGTTGCCTTGGCTGTCTGACACGATCGTGTAGGCGTGGTCGGTTCTGTCGCTTCCCGCTTGTTGAAACCACCGCAGCGTTCCGGCTCGGTCGTACTCCACGATGTGGATGTCCGAGGCAGGGCTGCTGCTGGTGTGGGGCGTTCCGTCGAATTCGACGCGGCCTGTGAACGAGCCAGTCAGAAAACTATTCCCATGTCCGTCGGTGGCGACACCCAAGCCGTAATCAATGCCCGCTCCGCCGGCCGTCTTCGTCCATAGCCGCTTGCCCGTTGAGTCGAAGCTCGTCAGCAGCAAGTCGTGTTGTCCTTGATTCGCGACGTTGCGATCTGCGAGTTTCAGTTCGCCCTGAAACATCCCCGACGCCCAGACATTCCCGGCGCTGTCGGCCGTGAGTTGATGAATCATCGCGTTCGAGCTGCCGTGTCCTTCGTGCAGCCAGCCGAGTTTGCCCTGCGCATCGAACTTGGCCACGAGGATGTCATGCCCGGTCGGAGTGGTGAGCTTCTGCCCGCCGAACGACGCATTGCCGTCGGCGTAACCGCCGACATAGCAGTTGCCTTGCTGATCCGCCGCGATGCCATGACCTGAACTGGAACCCTTGCCTTCCGCTGTGCGAATCCAATTCACCTTGCCGTCGGGATTCATCGCGAGGCAGAAGACGTGAGCCGGGCCGGGATGTCCGAGTGGCTCGGCCCCGATGGTTCCTTCGCCCACGATGGCTCCGGTGACAAAGACGTTTCCGAGCTTGTCGGCCGCGATGCCGTGCCCGTAGTCGTAGCCGGTTCCGCCGCCGCTCTTGAGCCACGCGAGCTTTCCCTGCGAGTCATACTTGGCGACGAAGATGTCATAGTCGCCGACGGTCTTGATCGTGAGCTGATCGAATTTGGCTTCGGGACTTTGAAAGTGCCCGGTCACATAGCAGTTCCCCGCGTGATCGCTCGCGACCGCGTAGCCTCGATCAATCAAGTCTCCGCCGCCGCTGCGGACCCACAAGAACTTTCCGGTGGGATCGACCTTCGCCACGAAGAAATCCATCGCTCCGACCGCCGTGAGCGTCTGCTCGCCAAAGGTCGCCGTGCCGGTGAACTCGCCCGTGAGCAGAATGTTCCCCGCCGGATCGACCGCGATGCCGCGCGTCTTGTCGTGCAAAGTCCCACCCGCCGAGATCGCCCATTCAAACGCCGGCGGCGTCTCCGCTTCACCAGCCATCGTGTGAGGAGAAGCCACCCAGTTCAGGCAGGACACCAACATCAAACAGGCTGCGAGTGATTTCATGAGAGCTTTCTGTTCTTGAGACGTGTTGGACGGTCATCGAACGGAGCGTGCTTCAGGCCAGAATCTCTTTCACGATTCGGCCATGCACGTCGGTCAGGCGGAAATCGCGGCCGGCGTGGCGATAGGTGAGGCGTTCGTGGTCGAAGCCCATCAAGTGTAGCAGCGTGGCGTGGAGGTCGTGGATGTGGACTCGGTTCTCGACGGCTCGATAGCCGAAGTCAGGGTCGAAGACGCTTCGCCTCTTTGAACGTGCCTGCTCGTCTTGGTTCCTATTTAGCCGTATCAGATGGTCACGCTGAGCCTCCGGGATTAATTTGCTGTAGCTGTTGTGGTCGAGGCTTCCAGCAGTTGTTCTCGTCGTCGGTTGAAATCAAGGAAGGCTGAAGCCATTCCGGCGCGGGCGTGTCAGCGATTCGTTGGCTGCGGCGTCTTCGGAGAACTGTTCGCGAATTGGATCCCAGCGCAAGGGCCGATTCAGCTCGCGCGCGATGTTGGCCAAATGGCAGATCGTCACGGTGCGATGTCCGGCTTCGACAGGAGCGTTGAGCGGCGCTCCTTTGCGAATCGCATCGAGCCAATTCTCCAGATGCGGGCGAGCGACATGACCGCCGCCTTTCCATTTGTCGATTGCGGCAGCGTCGGGGCCGCTTGAGATGAGTCCGGCTGGATCGGTCTCGAAGTGGTTGCGGCGCATCTTCAGGCGGCCTTTCTCGCCGTGAAAGACGATGAAGTCCGGCCCGTTTTTCAGACTCCCGGCGTGCGTTGAATCCCAGGGGGTGAAGTGCAGTTCGATTCCGTCGGCGTACGTCATCGTCACCGGCCAGAAGCGACGGTCGGAAGTTGAGGTTGCAGTGTCGCCCACAGGAGCCGGTGTCTTCGACTTCCAGTGCGGCCATAACTCTGCGACGGAGTTCGGTTCGACTGCACGCACTTCAACCGGCCCGGTGTCGTCGCGACCGAGGGCGAGTTGCACCATGTCGACGGTGTGTGCTCCCCAGTTCGTCATGAGGTGCCCGGAGTAGTCTCGAAACAGATCCCAGCCACGCCACAAGAGATCGCCGACTTTGAAGTCTTCCTTCATCCACAAGTGACGGTGATGCGGTCGCAATGGAGCCGGACCGCAGAACAAGTCGAAGTCGACTCCGCCAAACGCTGGCTCTTCATCAAGCGACGGCATCAGCAACGGTCCCGGATAGTTCGGCAATTCGACTTTCGAGATCCGCCCCAGTCCTCCGTTGCGGATGAACTCGCAGGCGAAGCGATTGACTTCCATCGTCCGTTGCTGACTGCCGACTTGCAGGACTCGGCCCGTGCGTTTGACGGCATCTGCAATCAACCGGCCTTCGCGAATGGTCACGGTCAGAGGCTTCTCGAGATACACATCCAGTCCCGCTTGCAGCGCGAGGATCGCAACCAGCGCGTGATGATGGTCCGGCGTCGCGATGATGACGGCGTCGAGTTTGTCTTTGGATTTTGCTCGATCGAGTAACCGGCGGTAGTCCTTAAACGTCGAGCACTTCGCCGCATCGGCCTGAGTGAAATGAGCGAGCACTTTGGCGAACTCGCCTTTTGGCTCCATCACGCTCGCGATCCGCAGCGATGCACAATCACAGATCGCGCCGACAGTCACGGACGGCGGCAGATTGCCGATGAGATACTTCCCACGCACGCCGGTCCCGATGACGCCGACTCGAATTCGCTCATTGGGCGAATCCGCCCGAACCGACAGAGCGCCGAGCGACAACGAAGCCGCTGCCTGTAGGAATCCGCGTCGTGTAATCGGCATGACATCCTCATTTTTGGACTGCGGCAGCCTGCTGCCGCTTTCCGTCCAACAGCCTGCTGTGGGACGACTGGGTGTCTCATTCGCATCAGAAAGCCCTTGAGCAGCAGACTGCTCAAGCCAAAGCGGCAGCAGGCTGCCGCAGTCCCAAAGAAGAAGATCACATCCCCAATACATCCCGCGCGAATTTCAGACTCGCACCGATGTTCGCGTCTTCGAGTTCGACCTGCTTTTCCAGCGACAACGAATCGACTTCTTGCAGCGTTTTCGCCGGATGTTCGCGCACGAACCTAAGCGTGCGGGCGAGGTCGTTGCCGGACACCTGCGGCATCGTCGCCCAGAACTTCTCGCTGAGGCACGGCACCTTGAGCGGGTCGCGCGTGATGAGTTCCAGCATCATGCGGATGTCGGGCTTCGCGCGTTTGAGGATCGCGGCGATGCGCTGCATGTCAAAGCTGCCTTGCCCCAGCGGGATGTCGGCGAGCAAGAAGCCGTGCTCGTACTCGCGCAACGCTTGATCCTTGAAGTGGACCGTGAAGGCATACGGAGCCAATGCCTCGATCGCGCCATACGGATCGTCGAGCAACGCGAAGCTGTTGCCGGTATCGACCGTCGCGCCGATGAACTCGCAACTGAGGTGCTTGTAGAGCGCGAGCCG
>CAMDPX010000417.1 GCA_945905295.1 Planctomyces sp. SH-PL62
CCCCCGGTCCGTTCCTCGCTGGACCGGGGGGCTGACGCTGCCCCGCTCGCCGGTTTAATACGACGCGCGATTGTGCGAGTGACCCTGTGGAGCGTCAAGCCAGCCCCCAAGCTCAATCGCGATGCGCGCTCACCGCAGCGCAAAAAAAATCGGGCCAACTCATTCCGAGTCAGCCCGATCATTCAAGATTCTCAGTTCCAGCGGCAATTAGGCCTTCGGAGCCGGAGCGGCTTCTTCCTTCGGCGGCGGAGGAACTTCCTTCACGGCCGGAGCTGCACCGTGAGCAGCCGGAGCCGCGGTACCACCACAGCTCGTCGGAGCTGAGCAGCACGAGGTCTTGGCGGCACAGCAGGTCGCGGCTGGCTTGCAGCAGCTCACCGTGTGACACGCAGCCGGAGCACAAGCGGTGGCGCAAGGAGCCGGAGCGGCTTGAGCGCAGCAGGTCGGCTTGGCTTCGCAGCACTTGGTCTTCGGAGCCTTGCAGCACTTGATCTTGGCGGGCTTGCAGCAGTCCTTGGCTTCAGCGGCTCCGCTGAATGCAGCCACGACGGCCAGGGTCGCGCTCAACGCGACCAACTTCAGTGAACGACTCATGTTGTCTCCCTTTCATTCCACTATGATGGCTCGGCCTCTTGGCCTCCATCGAGGCGAACGAGCGGCACCTTCATGGTTCCGCTGTTCAAGACGATTCGCGTCCGACACTCCTTGGACGCTAGATAATACGCAACGTTGCCGGTCGGACAAACTTTTCCGAATACGCAAACTGTGCGGGCGTAGGATAGCCACGATGACCTCCCTGTCAAACGACTCAGAGTTTCCCCTTTCGCCGGCTTCGTCGTTCATCGCCGATGCCTCGCGACGATGGCGCATCGGGCACGAGCTTTGGGAATTCGGTGGTCTTCCCAAGTTGATGGGAATCGTCAACGTGACTCCCGATAGTTTTTCAGACGGCGGTCAATTCGTCTCAGTGTCGGCCGCATCCGAACACGCGCTGAGACTGGTCGAAGAAGGCGCGGACATCCTCGACATCGGAGGTGAATCGACTCGTCCCGGTGCGGTACCTGTCTCGTTAGAAGAAGAGTTACAGCGTGTTGTCGCCGTCGTACGTGAACTCGCTCGGAAGACTCGCGTCCCCATCAGCATCGACACCTCGAAGGCCGAGGTCGCACGGCAGTGCCTCGACGCCGGAGCGGTCATCGTCAACGACATCTCCGGCCTGACATTGGATGCCGACATGCCGCGCGTTTGTCGCGAGTCATCCTGCGGCGTGATCGTCATGCACATGCAAGGCATACCGCAAACGATGCAGTTCGATCCCCAATACGAAGACGTGGTCGCCGACGTCAGCCGCTACTTCTTGCGGCGGCTCAGCGAACTCGAAGCTGCCGGCATCGCTCGCGAGCGCATCGTGCTCGACCCCGGAATCGGCTTCGGCAAAACCGCCGAGCATAATCTCCAACTGCTGTCGCACATCGCCCAGCTTCATCAGGTTGGTCGGCCACTGCTCATCGGCCATTCTCGAAAACGATTCTTGAAGAAAGTCCTCGGCCGTGAAGTCGAGGAACGCAACGCGGGCACGCTGGGTGTTAGCCTCGCCTTGGCGGCTCAAGGCACGGACATCTTGCGAGTCCACGACGTGCGAGCCACTCGCGACGCGCTTCTGGCTTGGCACACCGTGATGAATCCAAAGGGAATCCAATTGCCCGACGAATGAAAGGAGACGACGAATGATCTTCCGCATTCGTCGTCTCCTTCGATTCGTCGGGCACTTCAAACTGCCTCTATCCACCGGGCGAGGAATCATGAGTCGAGCATCTTTGGCTCTGTTGTTATTGACGATCAGCGTGGAATTCACCGCTGCGGACGAGTTCCCCACACCGCCGAACACCGAGCAAGGCGCCCCCTCGCCGATTTCACCGCAGGAGGCATTGGCGGCGATCAAGTTGCCGCCGGGATTTCGTGCAACGTTGTTCGCTGCCGAGCCGGACGTGCAGAACCCGATCGCGATGACCTTCGATGCTCGCGGGCGATTGTGGGTCGCGGAGAATTACACCTACGCGGAACGGACTCAGCGATTCGATCTGCGGCTGCGCGATCGAATCGTGATCTTTGACGACACCGACGGCGATGGGCAGGCCGACAAACGAAAAGTCTTCACCGACGGCGTGCAAATGCTGACCAGCGTTGCCGTCGGACATGGCGGCGTGTGGGCGATGTGTCCGCCGCAGTTGTTGTTCACTCCGGATCGGAACCGCGACGACGTGCCGGACGGTCCGGCTCAAGTCATGTTGGACGGCTTTAACGTCGCGCCGGAGAACTATCACAACTTCGCGAACGGCCTGAAGTGGGGGCCGGATGGCTGGCTGTATGGCCGCTGCGGCGGATCGTGTCCTGGCGAGTTGGGACTTCCCGAAACTCCGGCCGAACAACGAGTGCCGTTGCGCGGCGGCATCTGGCGATTTCATCCGCAACGAAAAGTGGTCGAGGTGCTGACTCATGGCACGACGAATCCGTGGGGACTCGACTGGGACGAGCACGGCGAAGCCTTCTTCATCAACACAGTCAACGGGCACTTGTGGCATCTGATCCCCGGAGCGCATCTCATGCGTCCGCACACGCTCGACCCGAATCCTCATAGCTACGCACTGATCGACCAACACGCCGATCACTGGCACTTCGACACCGGCAAAGGTTGGGCGGCGTCACGCGATGGCTCGGCCGATGAACTCGGCGGAGGGCATTCTCACTGCGGCGCGATGATTTATCTCGGCGACAATTGGCCGAACGAGTATCGCGGCAAGCTCTTCACCTTCAACTTTCACGGCCGGCGATTGAATGTGGAGAAGTTGGAGCGGCACGAGTCTGGCTACGTCGGCAAGCACGAACCGGATTTCGCGCTGTTCGGCGACCCGTGGTTTCGCGGCATGGATTTGACCTACGGCCCCGACGGTGGCGTGTACGTCATCGACTGGAGCGACACCGGCGAATGCCACGAAAACACCGGCGTCCATCGCACCAGCGGACGTATTTTCAAGATCGTATTCGATGAAACCAAACAACCGGCGCGCGACCTGACCAAGCTGAGCAATGTCGAACTTGCCGAGTTGCATCAACACAAGAACGAGTGGTTCGTGCGGCAAGCGAGACAACAACTACAAGAACGCGGAGAGGACGGACTTGACCTCACCGATGCGGTGACCATCCTTCGTCGGCAGTTCGCCGGAAACGATTCCCTTCTGTTTTTGCGGTCATTCTGGACGTTGCAATTGATCGCCCCGCACGATGACCGCCAGTTACTCACGCTGATGTTGCACGATGACGAGCATCTTCGTGCCTGGGCGATCCGAACATTGACCGAACGACTGCCGATCGACACGAGCGTCGGCACCTATCCGGTTCGTGGCTCCGTGCCCGGGCTGCGGGACTCGTGGATGGATCGTCTTGAACAACTGGCGCGGCAAGACGAATCGAGCCTTGTTCGATTGACGTTGGCCTCGACGCTGCGACGATTGCCGCCGTATTTCCGGGCTAAGCTGGCCGCCACATTGATGACTCGGGCGGAAGACGCCGACGATCACAATCTGCCGTTATTAGTTTGGTACGGATTAACTCCATTGGCAGATTTCGATTTGCAGTCGCTTGTGGGACTGGCGAGGGTCTCCAAGTGGCCGACGACGCGTCGGTTTATCGCTCGGCGAATTGCCGTCGAAGTCGAAAAGCATCCGAAGGTGCTGAACTCACTGCTCGAATTGGTGACGAGCCGTACGCCGGAGTTTCAAGCAGACGTGCTGGCGGGAATGAGCGAGGCGTTTGTTGGCTGGCGGAAAGCTCCGCAGCCGCCGGCTTGGGAGGCAGTTCAAACTTCGATTGCCGCGAGCAACGATCACAAATTGCAAGACCGGGTTCGCGATCTCAGTGCGCTATTCGGCGATGGTCGGGCGCTCGATGAACTGAAGCGAGTCGCGCTCGACAAGGATGCGGACCTCGCGGCGAGGAAGGTTGCGCTGCAAACCTTGATCGACGCGGATGCTCCCGACGTGCGGAAGCTGTGCGAAGAATTGCTCGGCACGCGGTTTCTCAACACGATCGCGGTGCGCGGATTGGCGAGCGAGAATGATCCGAAGTTCGGTGCAAAGCTTGTGAAGTCGTATCGGTCGTTTCACGCGCTGGAACGGCCCCAAGTGTTAGCGGTCCTGGTGACTCGGCCGGCTTGGGCTGACGCGCTGCTGGGGGCGATCGCCGAAGGAAAGATCCCGCGCGACGACGTGTCGGCGTTTCATGCTCGGCAGATTCGCAGCCTCAATGACGACGAACTGACGAAACAGCTCGGCCAAGTTTGGGGTGAGCTTCGCGACAGCCCGGCCGACAAGCGAGAACTCATTTTGAAGTTGAAAGCGGAACTGACGCCGCAAACGCTCGGCAGCGCGGATGTCTCACGCGGACGAGCGTTGTTTGTCAAAACGTGCTCAGCTTGTCACACGTTGTACGGCGAAGGGGGCCGGCGCGGGCCGGACCTAACCGGTTCGCAGCGTCGAAACATTGACTATCTGCTGGAGAACATCGTCGATCCCAGTGCGGTCGTGACGGCCGACTTCCGAGTGACAATTCTGGAGCTCACCGACGGCCGCGTGCTGACTGGCGTCATCACGGCGAAGAACGACAAGGCCGTGACGCTCATCACACCGACCGACACACTGACGATCGAACGGGCTGAGATCGGCGTTCAAAAGGAATCCAAGCAGTCGTTGATGGCCGACGGATTGCTGCAACCGCTGTTGGCCGAACAGGTGCGTGATCTGTTCGCGTATTTGATGACTCGCCACCAAGTGCCGCTGAAGTGACAGGCGAGCGGGGTGGCGTCAGCCCCCCGGTCCTGTGGCGAACTCACCGGGGGGCTG
>CAMDPX010000418.1 GCA_945905295.1 Planctomyces sp. SH-PL62
CAGCCCCCCGGTTCCTCGCGAATGCACCGGGGGGCTGACGCCGCCCCGCTCGCCAGAATGTTTTTGGAAATAGGAATTCCAATGTCGCTCCTGAAATTGTTGATCTGGTCCGGTCTGGTGTTATTGATTGCCGGCCTATCCGCTCGCTCGCTGTTTGCCGATGAGTTGGCGGACAAGTTTGAAAAGAAGCAGTTCAAGAACGCCAACGACCAGACGCTGCTCTACCGATTCCTCCAGCCCGCCAAGCTCGAAGCCGGCCAGAAATATCCGCTCGTGCTGTTCCTGCACGGAGCCGGCGAACGGGGCGACGACAATACCAAGCCGCTCGTACACGGCGTGAAGACGTTCGCGACGGAAGAGTTCCTCACCAAGTTCCCCTGCTTCGTCGTAGTGCCGCAGTGCCCGGACAACACGAAGTGGACCGACATCGATTGGACCACCAGCAATGTCGTGATCCCGGAGAACGAGTCACCGACCGCGAAGCTGGTCATGCAGTGTCTCGACGGATTGGAAAAGGAACTCCCGATCGACACCCACCGCGAATACATCACCGGTCTGTCGATGGGGGGCTTCGGCACCTGGGACGCCATCAGTCGCCACCCGCAACGCTTCGCTGCTGCTGTGCCAGTTTGTGGCGGATGCGATCTCACTCAAGCCAAGAAGATCGCACACATTCCCATCTGGACGTTTCACGGCACGAAGGACCAAGTCGTGAAGGTCGAACGCACACGCGAAATTGTTGAGGCTCTCAAAGCCGCTGGCGGAAACCCCAAATACATTGAGTATCCGGAAGTCGGCCACGACAGTTGGAACGGAGCTTACAAGGACCGAGCCATGTACGACTGGCTGTTCGCACAACGCCGAAAGTAGGTCAGCCTTTCCAGGCTGACCCGAACAACGCGAGACTCCGATGAGTACTCGCGTCAGCCTGGAAAGGCTGACCTACGAAGGAAACCAACGTGCCGACTGATTCATCGACCGAATCCGATCTCGCCGCCGTGCAGCAACTGGCCGACAGCTATCAGCGCGTCACGCGCGAGTTGGGCAAGATCATCGTTGGGCAGCAGCGGGTGATCGAAGAGTTGCTGATCGCGATGCTCGCCGGCGGACATTGCTTGCTGGTCGGCGTGCCGGGACTCGCAAAGACGTTGATGGTGCGGACGCTCGCCGACACGCTCAGCCTGTCGTTCAATCGGATTCAGTTCACGCCCGACTTGATGCCGGCAGACATCACCGGGACCGAGGTCATTCAAGAGGACAAGCTGTCGGGGACTCGTGAACTGCGATTCCTGCCGGGACCGGTCTTTGCGAGCGTGCTGCTGGCCGACGAAATCAATCGCACGCCGCCGAAGACGCAAGCGGCGTTGCTCGAAGCCATGCAGGAGCGGCAAGTCACCGTCGGTGGCAAGCGACATCTGTTGCCGTCGCCGTTCTTCGTGCTGGCGACGCAGAATCCGATCGAGCAAGAAGGAACGTACCCGCTCCCCGAAGCGCAGCTCGACCGATTCATGCTGCAAGTGAAAGTGGATTATCCGACCGAAGACGAAGAGTTCAACATTGTCCGCAGCACGACGGGTGGCACTCATGCGGTGATTGAGAAAGTGCTCGGCCAAGAAGACTTGCTGCGGCTGCAACAAATCGTGCTGCGAGTGCCCGTCGCGGATCATGTCATCCGGTATGCGTTGCAGCTCACGCGGCTGACTCGACGCGGCGACAATGAGGCGAGTGACGCGCCGGCCTTCGTGCGTGACTTCGTCTCTTGGGGAGCGGGGCCGCGTGCGAGCCAGTGTTTGATTCTGGGCGCGAAGGCTCGTGCCGTGTTGCGTGGGCAGACTCACGCGACGTTGGATGATGTGCAAGCGGTCGCGGCACCGGTGCTGCGGCATCGACTCGTTTTGAACTTTCATGCCGAAGCCGAGGGGCTGACAGCCGACGCACTGGTGCGGCGGCTGATCGAGCACGTTCCGGCCGACCCTCGCCGAGAGCCGATTTCCGTTTTCCGAACGTAGGTTGGGACTCCGTCCCGACCGGTCGGGATGGAATCCCAACCTACAACAACATCACTGTGGCTCAACACCTGCCGTATTTCGATCCGCGAACGCTCAGCAAGCTTGAAGGGCTGACGCTGCATACTCGCGGCACCGTCGAAGGGGCGGTCACGGGAGCACATCGCAGCCCCTTTCACGGCTTCGCCGCCGAATTCGCCGAGCACCGCGAGTACGCTCCCGGTGACGACCTGCGGTACGTCGATTGGAAAGTCTACGGCCGCAGCGACCGCGTCTTCGTCAAACAGTTCGAGGAAGAAACCAACTTCGCCTGTCACCTGCTGCTGGATGCCAGCGAGTCGATGACGTACCGCTCGGAAGCGGCACCGCTCTCGAAATTGGAATTCTCGAAGCACATCGCCGCCGCGATCAGCTACATCGTCGTCAAACAGCAAGACGCCGTCGGCCTGATGGCTTTCGACCGCGAGGTCTCGCAAGCCGTTCGCCCCGGCAGCCAACCCGCGCATTGGAAACAGATTTCGCATGTGCTGGAGACGACGGTATCAGCCAATTCCAATCTGAAATCTGAAATCTCAAATTTCAAATCTCAAATTTCAGATTCTCTCTTCGCCGGCATTGCCGAACGCCTGACACACCGTGGCGTCGTCATCTTGCTCAGCGACCTCTTCGCCGATGCGGACTCGCTACTGCTCGGATTGAAACGCCTGCGGCATCAAAAGCACGACGTCCGCGTGTGGCAGATCGTCGATCCGGCGGAGGAAGACTTTCCGTTTGATGATCCAACGCTGTTTCACGGCCTGGAAGGCTGGGCCGACTTACCAGTCGAGCCGCGACTGCTGCGAGCCGCCTATCAACGCGAGTTCGAGGCTCATCGAGAATCGCTGCGCCGGAAGTGCCGCGACCTGAGCATGGAATTCCAAACGATGCGCACGGACATGCCGGTGGAGATCGCCGTCAAGAAATGTTTGGCGGTTGGATAGGGCGTCGAGAACCTTGCTGCCGAACGATTCGGATCACCGAGTTGCGGCAGTTGATCCTGACTTTCTTGAAACGCGCCAACACCGCCCAAATAGTTTTTGGCCTAATCCGATTACGCACTGTCCCCGCCGTCTTTCGTGCTCCCGCGCAACACCCCGTGACCAATGACAAGAGAAACGAATACGGCGTAGTACGCAAGGATCTTCAATCTGTGGGAAAGTGCCCAGACCTCAAGGAGCGTACGGTCGCCTCCGCCCAAAACCTTGACCCCAAAAAACCAGTAAAGAAACGCTGCCGAACCAATTGCAAGAAAAACGAAATGGACGTTGCGACGATTCATCTAAGTCCTCCTTTCATGCCGACGGTCGAGGGGCATCTAAAATCGGCTGGCAACCATCCAGTCGAGTAGGGCCGCAATGTTTGAGAAATCAACGAAGGTCGGCAGGAGCCGACCCTACGTTGCTTACAGGGTTCCCGAACTCTTCATGACCGGCAGCAGCAGGCCGATGACGACGAAGAGGATCAGCAAGGCCATGATGACCAGCATCAATGGCTCCAACAGACGGACGGCCAGTTCCAGCAGGCGGTGAGTGCGGCGTTCCATCGTGTCGGCCACGCTGACCAGCACCTGTTCCAAGTTGTTCGCCTCTTCGCCGACTGAAATCATTTCGATCACTTCGGCCGGGAACTGTTGGCTCTGACCCAACGGCGCGGCGAGCGACTTGCCGGTCGAGACGCTGTCGGCGGCGGCGGAGATGGCGTCGGTCAACACGCGGTTGCCGGTGGCGTCCTTGGCGATCCGCAGCGATTGCAGGATCGGCACTCCGTTCTTCAGCAGCGTGCCGAGGATTCGACAAAACCGCGCGACCGCCAGGCTGCGGATCACCGGCCCGATCGCCGGCAGACCGATGGCTAAACGATGCCACTGCCGCAAGCCGGCCTCGGTTTGCAGCCGTCGCTGCACGAAAACGATCACGCCGATCATAGCCAGAATCGTGATGATCCAGTAATTGCTCACATAGGTGCTGAGCGCCATCAGCGCGGTGGTTGCCCAAGGGAGTTCGCCACGCTCGGCCATGCGATCGAAAACCGGTGCGAACATTGGGACGAACCACACCAGCATCGCCCAGACGACACCAAAGCCTGCAAAGAGCAGAAAGAACGGATAGGCCATCGCACCCATCACGCGGCCTTTGAGTTCCTGCTGGTGCTCGGTGAAGTCGGCCACTTGCTTGAGCACGTCCTCCAGGAATGCCCCTTCCTCGCCAGCCCGCACCATGCTGACCGCCAGCTCGGAGAAAACGTCCTGATGCACGCGCATCGCCTCGGCCAGCCGAGTGCCGTCGGCGACTTTCTCGCGCAGGTCGCGGAGCACCGACTTCAACCCGTCGTGCGACGTTTGCCGTTCGAGCAACTCCAAGGACCGTAGCAAGGGGACGCCCGCTCGCAGCAAGTCGGCCAACTGCGAGAAGAACGTCGCCAGATGTCCCGCTCGCGGCCGGCGGAACCACGCCATCGTGGAGTTCTTCGTCGCTTGCGACGCCTGAATCTTCACGGGAAAGAGCTGCTTGCCGGACAACTGCGAAACGACGTCGAGTTCACTGTTGGCGCTCAGCGTGCCCGTGACCTCTCGGCCGGAAAGTTCTTTCGCGATGTAACGGAAGTCGGGCATAGCGCGAGGATGTTACGGCGGGGAGCGTTGGGAATGAAGAAGGTAGAACCAAGAATGAGTCACGGAAAACGCTGCGATCCGCCGCTGTTTCCGTGACTCATGCAATCTTGCTGCCACACGAAGAACGCGTCACACAATTGGCGAGCGGGGCGGCGTCAGCCCCCCGGTGGTCGCAAGGATCGCAACCAACCGGGGGGCTGA
>CAMDPX010000419.1 GCA_945905295.1 Planctomyces sp. SH-PL62
ATCTGCACCGCCTCTTGCTTGAACTCCTCCGTAAACCGACGACGAATTCGACGTGACTTCAACTTCTTCTTCACAGACATCGGACAGCCTCCTTTTGGCTGCCGAAAATAGTGACTCACACTGTCCGTGAAACACCGAGCACCTCACTGCGGTGGGCCGGCGCTCGAAGCGAGCTTGTCCCACCCTACATTGGGTTGTGGCTCGGCCTCAATAACCGGTACGACCGGAACTCTCCGCGTGATGCCAAAAGGCAACATCGTCGGATAACCCTCCCTGCACGGAAGCGGTTTGCCTTTCGCGATTCATGGCGCATTTTTCCCCAGCTTCGTGCGCGGAGTCTTTGGGGACACGCTGCGCGGAGGTTGCTGGTAGTGACCCGATCCATCGGGTTCCGAGGAGGGACCGCATGAATGCGGTCACTACGAGCGTCGAGCGACCACCTCCACGAGGGATGTGAAATGGATCAGCCACAGAGCGTCAGCGGGGACATCTTCCGAGCGGTGCGTGCGAGCATTCGCAGCAAGCTATTGCTGGGGATGTTGTTCGTCGCGGTGATTCCGCTGCTGGTGTTGGGCGCGTCGGTGTACTTCAACGCCGAGCAAGCGGTCATGGCCAAAGCCGTCGATCAGTTGGAGGCGGTGCGGTCCATCAAGGCGAACCAGTTGCAGCAGCACTTCCAAACGTTGGAAGCTCAGATCGCCACCTTCGCCGAGAACCGCATGGTGGTCGAGGCGATGCAGGACTTTCGGACTTCGTTCCGCACGGTCCTGGAAGAGAACGAAGTCTCGCCGGCGGAACTCGAAAACATGCGCAAGCAACTGCGCCACTACTACGCCAACGATTACAGCGACGAGTACCGCAAGCGCAATCCCAACAGGTCGCCGAACATCAACGGCCTGTTCGATGGGCTCGATGACGAGTCGGTCTATTTGCAGTACGAATACGTGCGGAACAATCCGAACCCGCTCGTCCGCAAGCAGCAGTTGGATCGTGCCGGCGACCGCTCGACCTACAGCGAGCAGCACGCGAAGTATCATCCGGTGATCCGCAGCTTCCAGCAGAAGTTCGGTCTGCACGACGTCTTCCTGGCGGACCTCGAAACCGGTGACGTCGTTTACTCGTGCTCCAAAGAATCGGATTTCACGACGTCTCTGAAAGACGGGCCGCACGCGAAGTCGAATCTCGGCCGTGCGTTTACGAAAGCGGCGGCGGCCGATTCGGCGGAGTTCGTCGCCTGCCTCGATTACGAGCCGTATGCCGCGTCTTACGACGAGGCGGCGATGTTTCTGGCGGCTCCGATTTATGACGAAGGCAAGAAGGTCGGCGTCGTGGTCTTTCAGGTTCCGATCGACAAGGTCTCGGCAATCCTTGGTGAGCGAACTGGGTTGGGCAAAACCGGCGAGACCTACGCGGTCGGGGCCGACAAGCTGTTCCGCAACGACTCGCGATTCGTCGGCGACTTGCAGACGACCGGACGGATCACTCGTAAGACGACGATCGTCAATCCGGAAATCAAAGTGGATACCGATGCCGCGCAGAGCGCGCTGGCCGGCAGGTCCGCGACCCTGCCGACCACCGACTATCGTGGCCAGGAGGTGCTCAATTCGTGGCAACCGGTGACGGTTCACGCGGGAGTGGACGGTGATAAGCCGGTGAAGTGGGCGTTGATTTCCAAGATCGACCTGGCCGAAGTCCGCGAGCCGATTCGGCGGATGTTCTGGACGATGCTGGCGATCGTCTCGATGGCGACGCTGGCGGTGGTGCTCGCTGGATTCGCTCTGGCCAGCAGTATGACGCGGCAGACGGACGCGATCACCAACATGCTCAGCCAGATCGGCATCGGCAACTTCAACGCACGGACGGAAGTGCTCTCGGAGGACGAACTGGGAACGGTCGCGATGTCGCTCAACGCGATGTGCGACAACACGCTGTCGCTGATTCAGACGCGCGATGAACGGGACAAGATTCAGTTCGCCGTGCAAAAACTAAAAGAGGAAGTGGCGATCATCGCCAGCGGCGACCTGACGCAAGAAGCCGAAGTCACCGACGACCTGACCGGCGGCATCGCCGAGTCGATCAACCACTTGATTCACCAACTGCGAACGATCATCGGCAACATCCACGAAGCGGCCACGCAGGTGACGACCGCCGCCGTCGACATCCAGAAGACGACCGACCAAGTCAGCAGCGGTGCCGATCAGCAGTCGTTGCAAATCGTCGCGACCTCCGCCTCGCTCGACGGCATGGCGGTTTCGATTCAACAGGTCTCGGACCAGACCGAGCAATCGGCCAACGTTGCCAACAAGGCTCGCGAGAACGCCGTGCAAGGGACAAAGGTCGTCCGCAATACGATTCAAGGGATGGAGCGCATCCGCGACCAGGTGCAGGAGAACGCCAAACGGATCAAGCGGCTGGGCGAATCGTCACAGGAAGTGGGCGAGATCGTGCAGCTCATCAGCGACATCGCCGATCGCACGAGCATCCTGGCGCTCAACGCTTCGATCCAAGCCGCGATGGCGGGGGATGCCGGCAAAGGTTTTGCTGTCGTGGCCGAAGAAGTCGAACGACTAGCCGAACGAGCCAACCACGCGACCAAGCAGATCGAATCGTTGATCAAAGCGATTCAAGGCGAAACGGCCGAGGCCATCACCGCGATGGAAGACTGCACGAAGGAAGTGGTCGCCGGCTCCAAACTGGCGGCGGAGGCGGGATACACGCTCGACGAGATCGACGCGGTGTCCAAGGACTTGGCCGAGCTGATGCACTCGATGACGCACACGATCCGGCAACAGGCTCAAGGGGCGGGGGAGTTGTCCAAGTCGATGGGTGACATCTCGCATGTGACGCAACAAACGGTCTCCGATACGAAGCAAGCGGCAGAATCGGTCGGCAACCTCGCCGCGTTGGCCGATGCGCTGCAACAGTCCGTCTCCGCGTTCCATCTGCCGCGCATGAAGCCGCGATCGTTGTCGATCTTCGATCACTCCGAAGCGGTCTCGAACAGCCCGATGGGTTCGTTGATCTTGAAAGCGCTGAAGTAAAGGGGCTGAAGTAAAGGGGTCGCGTCACTCACCGAGGCACGTCATGAACCGCGAAGCGATCGAAAGTTTCGTCGATGAGATTCGCGACGATATGCCGAAGCTGCGCCGCGCATTCGCGATCATGCACGCGTGCGTGGACGACCGCGATGCGGCGTGCGAAGCACATCGTCTGACGCACTCGCTCAAAGGGACGGCCGGGCTGGTCGGCGTCGGCACACTCAGCCAGATCGCGGGACTTCAGGAGCAACTGCTCGACAAGCTCGTGGACGGCCGGCTGACGATGGACGACGAGCTGCGCGATACGCTCGAACGGCTGGCGGACATCGCCGAGTCGTTTGCCGATGGACTGCTCACCGGGACAATTCCCCAAGACCGACTGCTGGCCGAGGCAGTCGAACTCTGTCGCCGACATGATCCCGCCGTGGGGCACGTTTTCAACGTGCCCGTGCCGGACGAGCACGTTGAAAACGTGCTCCACGAGCCGATGCAGGTCAGCGGACTCACGGAGTTGTCGGCGGGGGATGTCTTCCGCATCGAAGCGATTGGCCAATTGCGCGTCCTGGTGGAACAGCTCGAAACATATCGCAGCGATCTGACGCGCTGGGATGTGCTGGCCGATGTGCATCGCCGATTCGGATTGCTCAAACAGTCCGCGAGCGGCGTCGGGATGACGGACTTCGCCAAGTTGACCGAGCACTCCGAAAGCTTGCTGCAACGAGTCCTCGACCGCAGCGTGCCGCCGACCGAGCAAACCGCCGACTGCCTGCAAGGCTGCGTCGATGCGCTGGAAGAGCGGCTCGAACGACCGCTGGACGAGTCGCTTCTGCAAATGCTCCACGAGCGCATCGAGCATCTCTGCGAGATGGAACCTCCCGCAGCATCTCCCGCCGTTGAATGCAGTCCGACCGCCGAGGAGACGATTCCGGAAACGCGCGACGTCGAACCCGTGCCAAGCGAGCCGGTGATTTACTCGCCGACGTCACCGGAATCCGTCGAACTCGACGACCGCAGTCAGCTCAACGAAGAAATGCTGGAGGTCTTCCACGAAGAGGCCGAGGACCATCTGCGGCTGATCTACTCCGCCTTCGCCGAATTGGAAAAGAACCCGGCGCGAATGAGTGCGATCCAGGACGTGCGGCGTTCGGCGCACACGATCAAGGGAGCGGCTGGTTCGGTCGGTTTGCGGCTGGTCTCGAAGCTGTCGCATCGCATGGAGGATTTGCTCGAACGATTATTCGCGGCACAGCAACCGGTCAGCACCAGCACGCTCGCGCTGCTGTTCGATACGGCCGACGCTCTGCAAGACCTCGTGCATGGCGACTACGCCGCCGAAGGAATGCAGTTCACGGTCGCTCAACTTTATGACTGCTATGACTCACTCCTGAGCGGCACGGCGCTAGCCGCCGGTGTCAGCAGGACCGAGCAACCGGCGGCTAGCGCCCTGCCGCTCAGAAATGACAATTCGGAGCGCGAGTGTTCGGTCGTGGATTCGACGAGCATCGCCGACAACATCAGCCGGAACGCGCTAGCGTCCGGTTCATTCGAAGACAGGGGTCAGGCACCGCAAAATTCAAAATTGGCGGAACCAAGCGTTGGAGGTACTCAGGACGTAACTCCGCCAATTTTGAATTTTGCGGTGCCTGACCCCGAACAAATTGCTCCCGAACACTCTCATTCGCTCGACGTGGAGCACGACGGGGTCGGGAGTCTTTTTCAGGTCGGCCAAACAGTTGTTGCGGATGCGGATTCGGTT
>CAMDPX010000420.1 GCA_945905295.1 Planctomyces sp. SH-PL62
AGTCTTTTTCATGCCGCAATTGCTGGAGACTCGGCAATTGAACCCGTGTTTTGCGGCATGAAAAAGACTCCCGACCCCTTTCCGTCACGTCACGCGCAGGTGCTTGTTGAGTTCCCAATAGATGTGCCCGGCTTGCGGCAGGATGAGCTTTTCCATCGCCAGCCTCACGGCATTCGTCGAGCCGGGGATCGCGAACAGCACGCGATTCTTCGCAATGCCGGCCAGAGCGCGGCTCATCATCGCCGCCGGGCCGATCTCCTGGTACGAGAGCATCCGGAACAGCTCGCCAAATCCGTCGAGTTGTTTTTCCAGCACCGACGCCAGCACCTCGATGGTCGAATCCCGCGAGGCAATGCCGGTGCCGCCATTGGTGATGACCACGTTGACCTGCGGGTCCGCCAGGCAGTCTTGCAGCAAGGTCTTGATCTTCACGCGGTCTTCTTTGAGCACTCGGTAATATGGCACTGTGTGTCCGGCTTCGGTCAGCGCGTGCTTAATGAACTTGCCGCTCATGTCTGTCAAATCGGTTCGCGTGTCCGACAGCGTGATGACCGCAAAGCCCAGTGACCCGACGTTCGCGGACTCGGTGGCGTGATCCTGAAAACTCGATTCGTGCGACATGACGTCCTCGATAGAGTGAGATGTTCGGTCGGAGTGTCGTCACTCGGCATCAAGTTTCAACCCTGATGGAGACGAGACTTGCCGACAGACGCGAACTCGACACACTCACCCGAAGCGACCCCATCCGGCTTGCCCGGATGGTGAAGGCGATGGTGAGCTAAGCGAACGCCAAGCTTCAACACCCCTGTTTTTCTGTGGTTCGCCGCCGCCGGCGGCGGCGAACCACAGAAAAACAGGGCACACATCGAGAGAGTCGCCAGACTAGCCCGCCATCAGATTCACCATCCGGGCAAGCCGGATGGGGTCGACGAGGAACATCATGGAACACCTGCTGTCCGGCGTGCATCAATTTCAATCGCAAGTCTTTCAGCGCGAGCGGGACTTCTTCGACAAGCTGGTCTCTGGCCAAAGCCCCAGCGCGCTGTTTGTGACTTGCTCGGATTCGCGCGTCGATCCGAACCTCATCACGCAGTCCGGTCCGGGCGAGCTGTTCGTGCTGCGGAACGCCGGCAACATCATCCCTCCTTACGGAGCTTCAAACGGCGGCGAGTCGGCGACCATTGAGTACGCCGTTGCGGCGCTCGGAGTGCGCGACATCGTCATCTGCGGGCACTCCGGCTGCGGAGCGATCAACGCTCTGTTGCATCCGGAGAAGGCGCGCTCGATGCCACTGGTCACCAACTGGCTGAATCATGCCGAGACCACACGCCGCATCGTGGCCGAGAACTACAGTGATTCCACCGGCGACGACTTGCTCGAAATCGCGGTTCAAGAGCATGTGCTCGTGCAGATCGAGAACATCCAGACGCATCCGTCCGTCGCCGTGAAGTTGCAGCGGGGCGAACTGACGCTGCACGCCTGGGTCTATCACCTGGAGACCGGCGGGATCCTCGCCTACTCCGGCGACGATCGTTGCTTCGAGCCGCTCAACAAGATTGATCACACTGCGGCCGCGCAGCGAGTCATCGACAATCCGATGCTCCGAAAGTAGACCGGTCACTCCGAGGCTGTGAACTTTTTGGTAGCTGAAGTCGCCAGACTTCAGAATTCGCCGAGAAAGCTGAACTCTGGCGAGTTCAGCTACCAATTCTTTCACAGCCTCTCCGTGACCGGAACGTTTGAGTCACGGAGCGGCTCGTCTACTTTGCCAACGCCTTCGCCGATCGCACGAGGCTGACGAACTCGGACCGATAGCCCGACTTGTCCGCACCCAGCGACGACTGAGCCAACTCGACCACCGAATCGAGCGTCGCGTTGCCGCGATGCGGCGAGTGACGCAGGATCATGCCGAAACTGGCGACGCTCGCGGCGAATCGGAAGTCGGTCGATGCCTGACCAAACGAGCGGCCGGCATCGACCAACGGCATCTCGATCAGCGAACTCTTGTCGGCGTCGGGTTGTTTGTAGCGCAGCTTGATTGTCAGCAATTCGTTGGCGGCGTCACGGGGTCGGGAGTCTTTTTCCCGCCGCGGCAATTCAAGGTTCGATGTTGGATCAGACTTCGGCGGCGGAAAAAAAACTCCCGACCCCTTCGCGGGCTGATACTTCAGCTTCTCTTCCGTCACTGGCTTCGATTGAGCCGGCAGCTTGTTCGGCGGGACGATCTCATACAAAGCGGTCACCGTGTGGCCGGCTCCGATTTCACCGGCATCTTTCGTGTCGTCGTTGAAATCTTGAGTGGCCAGCATGCGGTTCTCGTAGCCGATCAGCCGGTACGCACCGACTTGCGAGGGATTGAATTCAATTTGGATCTTCACATCCTTCGCGATCGTGATCAGCGTGCCGGTCATCTGCTCGACGAACACTTTGTTGGCTTCGCGGAGCGTGTCGATATAGGCGTAGTTGCCGTTCCCTTTGTCGGCCAACTTCTCCAGCGTCGAGTCCTTCAAGTTCCCCATGCCGAACCCCAGCACGCTGAGGAACACGCCCGATTTCGATTCCTCTTCGATCAATCGCGTGAGGTCGTCCTGATTGGTGACGCCGACGTTGAAATCACCATCGGTGCAGAGGATGACGCGGTTGGTCCCCTTAGGAATGAAATGCTTGCGAGCCAACGCATACGCGAGCTGAATCCCCTCACCGCCGTTGGTCGAGCCACCCGCTTGCAGGTTCTCGATTGATGACAGGATCACATCCTTCTGCGTTGCATTGGTTGAATCCAACGCCAACCCAGAGGCTCCGGCATAGACCACGATCCCAACGCGGTCGTTCTCGCCAAGCTGATCCACCAAGCGTCGAATCCCCTGCTTAACCAACGGCAGCTTGTTCTCCGGCTGCATCGAACCGGACACGTCGATCAAAAACACGAGGTTGCTGACCGGCCGCTTATCGAGCGCAATCTCTTTTCCTTTCAGCCCGACTCGGACCAACCGATGGTCGGCGTTCCAGGGACAGCCGGCGACTTCCATGTGGACGGCGAAGGGAGCATCTGGATTTGAAATTTCAGATTTCAGATTTGAGATTTCAGATTTGGAATTTGAAATTTGAGATTTGAGATTTGAGATTTCCGCCCCCGGCGGCGTGTAGTCATACGAGAAATAATTGACCATCTCTTCAATCCGCACCGAGTCCGCCGGCGGCCAACTTCCCTGCGTCAGAAACCGCCGCATGTTCGAGTACGCCGCGGTGTCCACGTCGATCGAGAACGTCGAGAGCGGCTCTTGCAACGGCGTGGCGAACGGGTTGTCGTGAATCGCCGCGTAGGCTTCGGCACTGGGAGCTTCCGCAGTCGGCATACGAAAACCGAATTCCACTCGCGGCTTCAGCCGTTCCTCAATTTCACCGCGCGGCTTGGCCTCGGTGTTTTCGGCGAGCTGCCTGAGCTGTTTGGCTTCCTCCAATGCGAGGCTCTTCGGCAGTCCCCGGCCTCCCTCAAGCACTCCCCCCGCGTATGTCGGCTTTGTGCTACGCGAACCTTGTGGCTGAGCCTCTACCACCGACATCGAGCGACTCAATGGTTGCGAAGGCTGCGAAAACTCGGGGGCGCTGATTTTATTGCGTGTGATTGGCCCCTTCTTGATTGGATTCCCCGGCGTGGCAGTGCCGCGGCCACTGGCCAACATCGCTGCCCGCAAATCGGAGCCTCGACCGCCGGATTCCTCTCTGTCGAGCACACCGTTACCGCTGGAATCACGCACGGCCGGGCCGCGGCCAAGGGCCGTCACATCAAAGCCACCCAATCCTCCGAGGTGCGCCGGGGTGGTTGGCTCACCTGCCGATTCGTGGAGACTCTTAAGGGATTGGTAGCGATCGTCCAGAGCCTTCAATTGGATGCCGTATTCTCGCGGCGCAGTTTGCAATCTCCGTTCGACGCCAAGCGCATCGACGTCCTGACGGAGCCTCTCGCTTTCGGCCATCAGGATGGTGCCGTCGAATTCGCGCGATTCCGAGCGGTGCAATTTTCTCGTGAGGTAGTCGGTGCGTTGCGGCTCATTTCGGCCGGTGATCGTGACGATCCCAAACGCACACGCCAGCGAGAGACACGATGCGGCTACCGCGAACTTGCCGGAGGCTTTGCGGCGCGGTGAAGCATCCGTCGTGGCGGACGCGAGCGTCGGCGTCTCGCCGACCAATGAGCGATGAGGTTGCGCCGTGACTCCCGCGCTGACGCTTCGGGTGACTGTGGTCGCCGCCGCTGCTTGATCTTCTTCGCGCAACGCTGCTCGCAGTTGCCCGGCGACTTCGCGGATGGCTTCGATCTCCAGCAGTGTCTCGACGGATTCGCCGATCTGCTGATCAACGGCCGCTCGGTCGGCGGCATTCAGCTCGCCCAAGGCATACGCAGTGAGACGAGGATCGTCGTGAGAGGTGGACATGAAATGCTCCTTGTGAGCGGAAGGTTTAAGGCCATTGCGAGAAACACCACGACGCGGTCATCGATGAGTTGTTTAACCGCGCACGGGTGAGGATGACACAAACCACACCGAGATTGCCTCGGTGGAAACGGGCGTTTGCACTACGAGTTCCGCGTAGTGCAAAAGCCCAATGACCACCGAGGCAAGGGGACTGTCGTTTTAAGAAACTCAATTACGAACACTATTGCCAGGGTCGCTACACTCCGTCCCGACTGTCATTCACGGAGGTTGAGCATGGCGACGGCGGATTATTGGGCGGAGCCGAAGGTGGTTCGGGAGCAG
>CAMDPX010000421.1 GCA_945905295.1 Planctomyces sp. SH-PL62
TGGTTGCCTCACACGGCCGAGTGCATCGACGACATCGCGGTCGTGCGGTCGTGTTGGACGAACGGCATCAATCATTCGGGGGGCGTCTGCCAGATGAACACCGGCGTGACGATCGCCGGGCGGCCGTCGTTGGGGGCGTGGGTCAGCTATGGACTCGGCACCGAGAACCAGAACATGCCGGCGTTCGTCGTGCTGCAAGACGGCAAGGATGAAGTCGTCAACGGGCCGCGCAATTGGGGATCGGGCTTCATGCCGGCGGTCTATCAGGGAGTGCGGCTGCAAAGCGGCAAGACGCCGATCCCGAACCTCGACAACCCCGAAGGCGTGAACTCGGACCAGCAGCGCGGCAAGCTCGATTTCCTCACGCAGCTCAACCGAGCACACGCCGCCAGCCGGCCGCAGCAGACGGAACTGGATGCTCGCATTCAGGCGTATGAGCTGGCGTTTCGGATGCAGGCGTCCGCTCCGGAGGCGGTCGATCTGTCGCAAGAGACCGCCGACACGCAGTCGCTGTACGGCATCGACCAGAAAGAGACCGAGACATTCGGCCGCATGTGCCTGCTGTCTCGGCGGCTGGTTGAGCGGGGCGTCCGCTTCGTGCAGTTGTATTCTGGCAGCGGCAGCAAGTGGGACGCTCACAAAGGGATCGAAGCGAATCACTCGAAGCTGTGCCGCGGGACCGATCAACCGATCGCCGGCCTGCTGCGCGATCTGAAGCAACGCGGGCTGCTCGACGAAACGCTGGTGATCTGGGGCGGCGAGTTCGGTCGCACTCCGATGAGCGAGCAAGGAGACGGCCGCGACCACAACCCCTACGGCTTCACGATGTGGTTCGCCGGCGGCGGAGTCCGCGGCGGCCAAACGATTGGCACCACTGACGAGATCGGCCTGCACGCCGTCGAGGATCGGCTGCACGTTCACGACTTGCACGCGACGGTGCTGGCATCGATGGGTGTCGATCACATGGAGATGGTCTACAAACACAAAGGCCGGCCGGAACGTGCGACGCTCAACGAGGGCATCGTGTGCAAGAAGCTATTCTCGTAGGTTGGGACTCTGTCCCGACCATCTTGCGGCAGGTCGAGACGGAGTCCCAACCTACACGCGAGCGATGCGAAGGGGTCGGGAGTCTTTTTCAGACCGCCTCAATTGATGTTCGCTGCGTCTCTCGCCATCGTGGCGGTCTGAAAAAGACTCCCGACCCCTTTGAGACGCTCAATGCCGACTCTCTCGCGTGACGAACTCGCCGAAAAATATCTCGCTCAATTGCCGTACCCGCCGTACCCGGTTCAGGAGGAGGCATTGCTGTCGTGGTTCACGGCAGCGAAGCAAGCGTCGGATTCATGGCTTCTTCTTGAACTCGCCTTCGTCGTACTTTTTCCAGAATTCTTCGGGGGTGTAGTCCCCGCCAGCGTGGATGAGTCGCATCGATTCCATACCGCGCAGCACATCAATGCCTTTGGGCGGGTACATCGGATGGAAGCTGACCCTGCGGAGTTTCATTCCCTTGAGTGCTGACACATCCTTGAAGGGCCCAATTTCTAATTCCTCCAGTGGCATGTCGCGAATCGGATCGGTGTTCTCGAAGATGCCTCTCGACAGCAAACCGAGCCCTAATAAAGTCAACTTCATTCCCCTAAGAGGTTCGAGACTCTTAACACCAGATCGGGATATCGTGAGTTTCACCAGTGGCATTCCCTTGAGTGGCTCCAAGTTTGTAACGCCACCACAATCACCCATTTGCAATTCCGTCAGACGCATTCCTCGCAAGGGTTCAAGATCTCGCACAGTCCCACATCCGCCAACATGAAGCACTCGTAACGGCATCCCTTTCAGCGGACTCAGATCGGAAACTCGTGTGGCATTAATGACAAGTGTCTCCAACGGCAGACCGCGGAGGGATTCGAAGTTCTGGATCGCAGCACAACCACCCAGTGACAACACTCGGAGTGACAAACCTCGCAGTGGCTCCAAATCTTGAAGACTCGTGCAACGGTCCAAATACAGCTCTTTGAGCGGCATTCCGCGGATCGCGGAGATCTCTTTCAGCTTGGTCATTCCATCGAGTCGCAGAATTTCCAGTGGAATGCCTTTGAGCGGACTCAAATCCGTTGCCTGCGATTGGGCGGTGGTGTATCGGATTTCAAAAGTGAGCATCCCCTGAGAAAGCCCAACATGAGCGCCCGGCCAATGCGTCTGAATTTGCTTGTTGTACAAGGGCAGAAGCTGTTCGCGTGATTTTTCAGCCTGCTGCGCCTTTTGCAAAACCTGATTGGCTGGAGTCGTCAATCGCTGGTCTTGCAGCAGCTTCGCTAATTCGAACCACGCAGATGGTTCCGCTGCTTCGCCACGCTTGCTCAAATCGTAGAGTTGCTCGGCGTACAAATCAGCCAATGAGACACCGGATTTCAATTTGAAATACTCATCCAATTCCTCCCGCCCTTCGCTCCAACGTTCTTGGGCCATCAGTAGCTGTCCTTTGAGCAAACGCGCGTCTGTATTCGTAGGATCGTAGAGCAGCATCACAGCGATCTGACTGAGTGCCTCATCCACATTGCCATCTCCTGCCAACTGCCGCGCCGAACGGCTGAGCGCCGGGACGGCATGCTCGATCGCTTTCTCTCGCTCCCGTTGTTCTTTCTGATAGTTCTCGTAGTTTTGCTGCGCCTTCTGTTGTGCCGCTTCGGCCTGGACTCGGGCGGCGTAGTTGACCTTGAAGGCCACCGCCAGAACCACGCTGAGCACGGCAATTCCGGTCCCGGTCGCAATGCTGAGTCCTTTGTTGCGTTTGACAAACTTCTTGGCCATTTCCCAGGCGGAGTCTTGCTTGGCGCTGACACTGCGTCCCTCCAGAAAGAGTTCGATGTCGCGCCGCAGAGCTTCGGCCGTTTGATAGCGATCGACAGCCTTCAGCGCGAGCGCTTTCATGGCGATCGCCGCCAGCTCTTTGGAGATGAGTCCGGCGCGGTCACGATCAGGGGCACGCTTCTGCGGTGTGACGATCTCCCCTTTCACCACTCGGCGGAGCACGGCCACATGTCCGCCTGACTTGTCGACCGGTGGCAGCAGCGTCAGCAATTCATACAAGATCGCGCCGAGCGAATAGAGATCGCTTCGCGGATCAATGGCGTGGACGTCTCCGGCGGCTTGCTCCGGCGGCATGTAAATCGGCGTGCCGAGGATCGAGCCATCCATCGTCAACGCACTCAAATCGTTTTCTCGGTCGGTTGTGACCCTGCCGCTCGCGAGGCCACCGTCACTGGCCATACCTTGCGGCGATGAGGTCAGAAAGTCGAACGAAAAAGTGGAAGCCGTCGAGTCCTCTGGTGTGAACTGCACGGTGGGCTCCGTGGCCTCAGCCGTGCGCTTCGCCGAAGGTGGCATGAAGTGACTCGTCGAGTCGGTGGGACGCAGCACTTTCGCCAAGCCCCAGTCCATCACATACACCTCACCGAAGTCGCCGACCATGATGTTCGCGGGCTTCAAATCGCGATGCACGACCCCGCGCGAATGAGAATACGCCATCGCATGGCACACGTTGACCAGCACTCCGAGCAGCCGGGGCAGCGACCACACTGACGAATCGGCGGCACTCCTCAACTCGTCAATGATCTCCTTCAAGCTGCGGCCGCGGACCATCTTCATGGCGAAGAATAAGCGGCCATCGCCATCCAGCCCCATTTCATGCACCGGCACGATATTGGGATGTTCGAGTTGCCCGGTGACCTGAGCTTCCTCAATGAAGCGCGCCTTATTGGCCGGATTGGACTGATCGAGCAGATATTTGACGGCGACTTCGCGGCGAATCTCACAATCGTTGGCCCGCACCACAGCGCCCATCCCTCCGCGTCCGATCTCATCGACGACGACAAAACGCTGAGGAGCGGACTGCGAGAGCGTCTGCGGCGTCTGCCTGTGCTCCGGTTCGTCATCCGCAAACGGCGAGCCTGCGACGTGCGTCATCTCAAGATCAACCGCGTTCCGGTTTACCACGACCGTCATTTCGAACGCACCACCCGGTGCTTCCGACTCTGACTGCGAAGCGGGACGCGACTCCGGCAGTTGTCTGGTCTCTAGGCCCTTCGTCAAGCCGGGGACCACCGCCGATGTCGGTATCGCCGACGAATCGTTGTCCGAAATTACCCGTGCCCCATTTTTCGGAAGCGTCAGCGGTTCGTCGCACTCCGGGCAATGCAACTGAAGCCCGGCCAACTCATCCTCGACCTCAAACTCGTGGTCACAATGCGGACATATGATCGCGATCACGATAACTTCCCCCAAGAGGGCACCAAGCGACTCGCTCAAATGTGGCGCAACGACACGATTATTGGCGGAACATTCAGGTAGGCATAGTGTGAGCCCGGAGCCATCCGAGTTGAAGCCGCAGAGTTCAGTCGTCACGACCGCCATTCCTCGAACGTGCAGTGTCCCTCGGTTTGTGAACCAAGTGTGATGAGAGTTTGGTCGGCTTGAGTTCGTGGTTGGGACTGTGTCCCGACCATTTCGCGGCAGGTCGGGACGGAGTCCCAACCTACGAGCGAGTGACGCTACGGGGTCGGGAGTCTTTTTCAGACCACCTCAATTGATGTTCGCTGCGTCTCTCGCCATCGTGGCGGTCTGAAAAAGACTCCCG
>CAMDPX010000422.1 GCA_945905295.1 Planctomyces sp. SH-PL62
TTGGCCAAATCACCGGGGGGCTGACGCCGCCCCGCTCGCCTGTTTCGTTGTTGGTCGCGCGAGGTATAGCAGCGAGTTCGCCGATGCGCGAAGACGTTTTGCCGACCGCATGACCGGCAGATTTTGCCGAGAGCGCGGCAATGTCCGCGAATGCGCACGCCATCGCAGGTCGCGGCAGAATCGCCGCGAGACTCGCACAGAAGCGTCCGATGTTATGGGGACGTGCTCAATCTGGATTCTTGATCGGCGTTCGCCGGCCGGAAGCGCACGATCCGCGACTCCGCCGCGCTTGGCGAATCGAAGGTGAGCGATGGGACTGGGTGGCTCCCGACTTTTGGATACTCGACACCGGAGACGTCTGGTGTGGGAACACGAGCAGGATGGCTCGGCGTCTGCCTCCGCGCGACAGGAACGAGAGGCATCACCCCCAGAAGAACAGGCCCCGCCCGATTTGTGGCTGTGGCTGCCGCAGGTCATTCCGCAAGCGCTGTGGAAGTGCTGGGCGTTCGGAATCGCCAGCGCGATCGGCTTCCTGGGATTGCTTTCCGCATGGCATTTCGCGGAACAAGCTTCAGCCGCCGGTTCGGTGCCGGGTGATTTGCTCGCACCGTTTCTGGATCGACTGCTGCTCGGCAGCGGAGCTGTGGCGTGGTTGATCGCGGCGCAATTGTGTTGTCTGGCGTGGTGGGTTCGCTCACGCAGTCGCGTCGATTATGGCGGCCAGTTTTATGCGTGGGGTTGGACGGCGGCCGGTTTCTTTGTCGCTTCGATGCTGTGTCTGACAGACGCACATCGTTTGGTAGCCGCATTGGTGTCGTGGTCCGTTGCGGGATCGGTCGCGAACTCGGCCGGAATGACCGCACTGTGGTTGCTGCCGCTGCTTGTCGCGGGACTCGTCCTGTGGGCGAACTTGGGAGCGGAGTTTAGGAACGACTTCGCCAGCCGCGTGCTGCATTCTGTGGGAGCCCTCTGCGCGTTGACGCTGATCGGTCTCGAATTGTGGAGCACTCGCACGGAGAGCACCGACGATTGGGAGTTCGTCAGCCGTCTGCTGCTGGCCTCGCTCCAATGGTGTCATCTCATGTCAGTCTGGCTGCACGTGCGGCATGTGGTCCATGTCTCCGCCGATCCGCCGACCTTGAGCGCATCCGGCTGGTTGCTGGCCTGGCGATACGGTCCTGGCCGCGCCGCATCATGGCTGTCAAAGCAATCGACACAGCCGTTGCCCGAGCCGGTGTCTGTCACTCCCGATGAGAACGTCGCCGTTGTTGGTAAGAAACGACTCCGCGAGGCGGACGGGGTCTCGAAAGAAGTTCGCATCGACGATGCCGAACCGACCCCGAAAGGTCCGACGCGGCGAACTCGCGAAACGGCGAAGAAGTGATCTCCGCGAAGAGTGGGAGACTTCCCACTGGGACGGTCAGCCGGATGGGCTCATTTCAAATGGCTGGCAGAAAGATGGGGACAGAAAAAAAGCACCAGCTATTCCCGTTTGCAATCGGACGCCGACAAACTGCGTTGCTGCTTTTTTCTGTCCCCATCTTTCTGTCAGCTTCTGCCTTTACCGATAGACCATGAGGTATCGGTCTTCGTGCGGACGATAGAAGCCACGAATGTGCTCGCGCACGCTGAAGCCGAGACTTTCATAAAGCTTCACGGCAGGAGCATTCTGCGGATCGACCGTCAGCAACACGGGCACGTTTGCTTGAGCCAGCGCCGCACGCATCAACTGAGTTCCGATGCCAGCACCCCGGCAATCCGGATGCACCATGATCTTGTGCAGGAATAATTCTCCCTGCTTGGTCGGGAATTGCACGAGCGCTCCGGCAATGTCGTGCGACTCCCGCAACGGCGGTGCGCCATCTGCCTGGCGCGCAATCAGCAGAGTGGCCACGTCGCTCCAGACTCGCCAGATGTGTTCGCCGTCCGGGATGAATACATCGGGGACGATCGGCCACGCGATCCGATCGTGCGCGGCGACGTTCAAATAGTCGGCGGACTTCGCAGCTTCAATTCGCACGTCGGTCATGACGCAAACTCTCGCATCAATCGTTGGTCGGTGTGGCGGGCTTGGAACGTTTCTCGTCTGGCACCAAGCGATCCAGGATGCCGTTGACGAATTGGAAGGACTGCATCGAACCGAACTTCTTGGCCATCTCGACCGCTTCGTCGATGACGACTCGATGCGGCGTGTCGGTGTGCAGCAACTCGTACGCACCGAGTCGAAGAATGTTGCGATCGGTCGGGGCCATGCGCGCGAGCTGCCAGTTGGCGGCAGTCTCTTCCAGGTGCCGGTCGATCTGGGCTTTCCATTCCATCACGCCGGAGAAAAGGTTCCAGGCGAACTCTTGCAGGCCCGGTTCACGCAGTTCCTCGGCGATCATGGCACGGATCGTGTCGGCCGAAGCGTCGGGGTTGAGGTCGGTTTGATACAGCATCTGCATCGCAAGTTCGCGAGCACGGGAGCGGCGGGATGTGGACATGGGAGGTTATCCGAAACTCGAAATCCAAAACTCGAAGGATGGCTACTTCGGCTTCGTGATTGTCGGTTGAGGTTTGAGGAAGTCACTAAGGCGGGTTCGCAGACGCTCCAAGCGAGCGGCAGAAATGCTGCCCGTTCGCCCTCGGAATGTCGATGCTGGCGATGACCACATCACCGTCCTTCATGGTTCGATTTCCACGTCTGAATAATCTGGCTCGTCGTCGCCGTAGGCTGCAGCCAAGCCAGCGGCACTCAATGCAAGCAATGCCTGACGCTCTTGTTCCGAAGGCGATGGCGACAAGACCGTCACGAGCAGAGACGCATCGCGTGGCAACTCGAATGGTTCATCGAGCTGAATCTGTTGACCGTCAAAATGAGCTTTCAAACTGATCGCAGGCATCGCCGCGTCCTCGTCGGGTTTCAGGTTTCAGAAACTCCCCGCTTACTTCAGTAGCTTCAACGTGTTGACCATCTCAATCGCCGCCAGCGCGGCCTCGGTTCCTTTGTTGCCGGCTTTGCCGCCGGCTCGGTTGAGGGCTTGGTCGAGGTTTTCGCAGGTGAGGACTCCGAAGAGAACCGGGATTCCGGTCTCTTGAGCGGTATTCATCAGGCCGGCGGCGACTTGGTGGTTGATGTAGTCGTGGTGAGTCGTCTCCCCTTGGACGACCGCTCCGAGGGCGATGACGGCCGCGAACTTCTTGCTGTCCGCGAGATGTTGTGCGAGTTGCGGTAGCTCGAACGCGCCGGGTGCCCAGACGACGGTGAGTTGCTCGTCTTTGGCTCCGTGGCGGCGGAAGGTTTCGAGTGCTCCGTCGAGCAGTCGGCGCGTGATGAGGTCGTTGAATCGCGACACGATGATCGCGAAATGGTCGTTGCCGTCGCTGATGAGGAGGTTGGATTCGATGGTGGTGGGCATGACGATCGTTCTATGACCAGTCTTCGTGGTCTAGTCCTGGAATGGCTGCGAAATCGCTGTCTTTGGTCACAACAACACAGTTGCCCAACGTCAACGCGATCGCGGCGATCTGAATGTCGATTTGCGGCATCGGACGTCCGACTCGTTTTAATTCTGCGAATAGTCGGCCGAATTCGCGAGCCGCTTCTTCGGTGTATGGCCAGACTACAAAATCACTCAATTGCTGCAACAGTCGTTTTTCGTTTCGATCACGAGTCGCACTCGAATAGACGCCCGACCAAAGTTCGCCGAGCACCGGAACACAAATGCCAATTCGATGGCCAAGAGCAACGGCGTCTCTGGCTTTCCGAAAAACGCCGCGTCGGCGAAAGACGTAGTCGGCGGCCGCGCCGGTGTCGAGCAAGAAGCGTTTCAAAGGAGCGTCTCCGATCGAGTCCACGACTGGCGGGTGAACTCTTTTTGTCGCTCCCTCTCAGTTCGACGCTCGGCTTCCCAAGCGGCATATTCCGCATCAGACATTTCCAGCGGCTCGCACTCATCCATTCGCTTCAGCAACGCCGCAATACCCTCCGGTGTGGTCGGCCAATCGGCCTCGTTCGTACCGACGCTCTCAATCGGCAGAACCTCCACGCGAGTTCCTTCCGGCCAATCGACTCCGCTGTCGAAATCGATTTGGCCGAGACGAAATGTGGCGAGTGCTTTTTGCATGGCGAGTGCCCTTGGCAATCGAGTCGTCGAAGTCGTGAGACTTCAGGAATTAGGCGAGTGACTGCACTGAAGTCTCACGACTTCAGCTACGGCCGAAAAGGAATTCGGATCAGTTCAGATTCATCGCCATCAAAAACTCTTCGTTGGTCTTGGACTTTCTCATGCGGTTGACGAGCAGGTCCATCGCTTCGGCGGGGCTCATGTCGTTGAGGACTCTACGCAGGATCCACATGCGGCGGAGTTCTTCTTCGTTGAGCAACAACTCTTCTCGGCGGGTGCCGGACTTGTTGACGTCGATGGCGGGCCAGATCCGCTTTTCGACGAGACGGCGATCGAGAACAAGCTCGGTGTTACCCGTCCCTTTGAACTCTTCGAAGATGACGTCGTCCATGCGGCTGCCGGTGTCGATCAGGGCGGTGGCGATGATCGTCAGGCTGCCGCCGTCTTCGATGTTCCGAGCGGCTCCGAAGAAGCGTTTCGGGTTTTGCAGAGCGTTCGAATCGACGCCGCCCGA
>CAMDPX010000423.1 GCA_945905295.1 Planctomyces sp. SH-PL62
CTCTGCGTGAGAACAGGTTTCACGCAGAGGCGCAAAGCTCGCAGAGAGGGGCAGAATCCAAAGCGGTGCTGACATACCGCACTCCAAAGCCATGACAAACCTCGACACACAAACGCTTCTGGCTCTCGTCTGCGTGGCAGTCGCGCTGGCGGTGTTGGGTCGTCGAACGCTCTTGTGGTGGCGAGGACAATCCGCCGGATGTGGCGGCGGCGGCTGTCACGGCTGCGGCGAGACGAAACCGGCGGTTCAACTCAAGGTGCCGCTGACAGTGATCGAATTGGAATCTCACGAATCGACCGAACGATGACTGACGCTGCTCAGATCAATGACTTGTCCGACATCATTCACCGCTGCGACGAAGTTCTCGCTCATGCCTGGATGGTGCGGACCTTCATCAAGCACGGCGAGGAGATCGACGACTACCCGGAGTTAATGGGAATCGTGCGGTCGGTGTTCGACATCTCGCGGGCGCTGGAGACTCGGCTGGGCGATCCGGTCGGCTACGTGCGGATGCTGAATAAGAAAGTCGGCAAGCTCCGCAAGGCGGCCGAACTGTTCGCGGTCGATGCGTTGAAGGCATCGACCCACACGAACTTTCAGCAAGCGGTGAAGTCGATGAATGTCTGCGTGCGCGAGTTGCTGGCGTTGTCGGCTCGTGGGCAGGAATTGCTGGCCGTGTTGCCGCCGACTGCGCTCGCGAGTTCAGATGTCGAAGATGGCGACGAGTGACGGGGTCGGGAGTCTTTTTCAGGTCGGGGGTCGTGGATATTGCAATCAACTTGGCGATTGACGTCTTGTGGCTCTTCGCCCGACCTGAAAAAGACTCCCGACCCCTTCGCCGGCAGATGCTTATCGAACCAATCGGCGAAGAGGTTCACGTCTTGGGCAGTATCTCGCTATTGAGCGGACTCAATCATTGCTCGACGTTGCAGCTTCACGAACGTTTGGAAGGTGCGTGGCATGTCGGAGACGAAACGTAAATCTTCGCCGGACACCGGATGTTGAAAGCCGAGGATGTGCGCGTGCAGCGCCAGCCGTGTGTGAGTCCAATCGGGGTGCTTCGCGAGAGTCGGTCGATAGCGGCGGTCGCCGATGATCGGGTGGTCGGCTTCGGAGAGATGGACTCGGATCTGATTGCGGCGGCCGGTGTCGAGCTTCACTCGGACGAGCGTCGTGTCGGCGAGCCGTTCCTCGACCGCGAAATGCGTGATGGCGTGCTCGCCCCCATCTGGGTTCTCGACCGAGTACCGGCTGAGCCGCTTGCTGGTCGCGAGGTAACTTTCGTAATGCCCGGCGTCCTCTTGCATGATGCCCGCAACCAGCGCGAGGTACACGCGGTCGGGAGCTCGCAGACGGAGTTGATCCTGCAATGCTCCGGCGATTTCGGATTGCTTCGCGAAGACCAGCAGACCAGAGGTTTCACGGTCGAGTCGATGCACAACCAACGCTCGATTCATGCCGCCGAGATAACGGGAGACTTCATCGACGAGCGTGTGTGACTCCTGGTGCTCGGTCGGCACGGTCAGGATGCCGGCCTGTTTGTCGACGACGATCAGGTAATTGTCCTCGAAGACGACTCGGAATGTCTGGCACTGAAACGGGCCTTGAGCCACCTTGCCCTGAAACTTGCCGAGCCACGTCTCGCGGTACTTCCGCTGCGGGTCGAATTTGACGTCGACGACGTCCCCTTCTTTGACGGCGGTGCTCGGCTCGGTGATCGGTTTGCCGTTGATGCTGAGGCAGCCGTTCATGCACATGCCGCGCAATTGCGAGCGGGACCGGCCAGTGATCGCTTTCACGATCAGATCGACGCGCCCGGCTTGTTCGGAGGTCACAGTGTGGGTTTTGTGTTCGAGTGGCATGGGCGCTCGTAGTGACCCGATTTATCGGGTCGTGTTGAAGAAGGAGGTTGCGAAATCGCAGACCGCATGAATGCGGTCACTACGAGCCTAACCGCATCCAGGCGGCTTTGAGGTAGTCGGATTCGGGATAGTTGGCCGAGACGGGGTGATCGGGTGAGGCTCCCGTGCGGAAAAGGATTTGCATGTCGCGCGGGCCGCGGCGTTGGAAGCCGTTGTCGTCGGCGGGACCGTACGGTTCGCCAGCTTGTCGCGAGGCGGAGTACAGCAGATGCAAGAAGTCCGCGTCTTGGAGTAATCCGGAGCAACTGCAACTCAGCAGCAAACCGTCCGGAGCGACCAGTTGCATCGCGAGCCGGTTGAGGTCGAAGTGGCGGCGCGTTCCTTCGTCGAGTTCGGCTCGATTGCGGATCAGCTTGGGGGGATCGAGGATCACGACGTCGAATTGCCGGTTGTTGCGGATCATGTCGCGCATGTACGGGAAGACGTCGGCTTGCACGAAGTTCACTTTGACGGCGTTGAGCTGCGCGTTGCCGCGTGCAATCTTCAGCGGTTGCTCGTCGAGATCGACGCCGGTGACTTCAGCCGCGTTACCGAGTCGCTTGGCCGTGATCGCGAACCCTCCCGTGTAGCAGCATAGATCGAGCACGCTCTTGCCGGCGGTGAAGTCGGCGAGGCGGCGGCGATTGTCACGCTGATCGCAGAAGAAGCCGGTCTTGTGTCCGCCGAGAAACTCGACGCGGAACTTCGTGCCGAACTCTTGCACGACGACCGAACGCGGTAACTCTGGCGAACTCACCGGTTCGGCGGTGAAGCCTTCTTGAGCTTCCGTGTACGGACCAGGACGCAGCAGCCAATGCTTCGCGCCAACGATGGGGGCGAGTCGTTCGAGAATCGCTTGTCCGCGCTGGAAGAGTCCGAGTCCGAAGGCTTCGGCCGAGAGCGTGTCGCCGTAGCGGTCGATGACGATGCCGGACAGCCAATCTCCTTCCGCGTGAATGAGCCGGTAGGTGTCGGTGACGTCCGGCAACTTCAGGACGTCGTGTCGCAATCGAACCGCGCGGGTCAGCAGTTCGTCCCAGAACAATTCGTCGGGCGGATCGTCTCCGGCGCGGATGACTCGGACCGCGATTTCCGATTTGGGATTCACGAACCCATATCCGAGCCGCTGATTTCTCGGATCGACGAGCGTCACGAGGTCGCCGGCCAGGGCAGGGGGATCAGGCGGACCGGCGATCCGTTTGCGGAAAATCAGCGGGCTGGTCCCCAGCGAGTTGAGCGTCACATAGGACTCGACGCCACGCAGTTCATCCAGGGGACGCTGAGCGGTTCGCACCGGGGAGGTCAACGGTTTGTTTCTCAAAGAGGCTCGCATGGTCGCGATAGTAACGGCCGAACTGCGAATGCAGAACGAAGAACGATTGATGGTCGATCTGCAAAAGAGCCCGACGAATGAAAGGAGACGACGAATGAACTGGAATCATTCGTCGTCTCCTTACATTCGTCGGGCTCTTTGCCGCGCCAAGCTAATTCGCCGGCAAGTTTTTCAGCAGATAGTCGGTCATCAATTGATAAAGGTGCCGCGTTGTATTCGCACCCTCGGAGATGGAATGGCTCCGATTTGGATAAGCCATCAAAGAGAACGGTTTGTTGTGAGCGATCAGCTCGTTCATCAGCAGCTCGACTCCTTGGTAATGGCAGTTGTCGTCACCGGTGCCGTGGACGATCAGCAGGTTTCCCTTCAGGTTCTTGGCGTGCGTGATCGGCGAACCGCGCGTGTAGCCGTCGACGTTGTCGTTCGGCAGTCCCATGTAACGCTCTTGGTAAATCGTGTCGTACATCTTTTGATTGGGGACCGGAGCGACCGCGATGGCCGTGCGATACAGGTCAGGGAATTGGAAGATGGCGTTCAAGCTGGATGAACCGCCGCCGCTCCAGCCCCAGATGCCGATGCGTTCGGGATCGGCTTGCGGCCAGCGCTTGAGCATCTCGCGAGTGGCGGCCGCTTGCTCGGTGGGATGCAGGATGCCGATCTGACGATGCACGACTTTCCGCCATTCGCGGCCGCGCGGTGACATCGTGCCGCGATTGTCGACGCTGGCGACGAGATAGCCTTGCTGTGCGAGCATCACATGCCACAGTCCGCGCTTGCTGTTCCATGCGTCACGCACCGTTTGGCCATGAGGCTCGCCGTAAACGAAAATCAGCAGCGGATGCTTTTTGACGGCGTTCGGATCGAAGCCCGGTGGCTTCAGGCACCACGCATCGAGCAGCAGATCATTGTCGATGCCCAGCCTCAGGAACTCAGCCTTCGGCCATTTGAGTGCGCCGAGCGACACACACAGTTTGGAATTGGTGACCAGATTCCGCACCTGCTTGTGATCTGGCAGGCTGATGAGACTCACGGTCGGTCGACGTGAAAACGCCGAATACGTGTGGAGCGCAAATTTGCCATCCGGCGAGATGTTGTAGGTGTTCCAACCGGGCAGATTCTCCGGCGTCAGCCGCTCCCCTTTTTCGCCGTCGAGTGTCGCTCGGTAGAGATAGCGTTGCGTCGCGTTGTCCGGTGAAGCGGCGTAGTAGATCGCTCCGCTCGTTTCGTCGACCGCTTCGAGGCCGATCATGTCGAACTGTTCTTGAGTGATCCGGCGAAGGGGTCGGGAGTCTTTTTCAGGTCGGGGGTTGTCCTTGTCGCTGTCGTCTTGCCGGTTAACCGTTGCAGGCTTTTCGCC
>CAMDPX010000424.1 GCA_945905295.1 Planctomyces sp. SH-PL62
CGACGGATGATCGTCCTGACGCCCTTTCGGACCGATCGGATAGCCGCTCAGACACATGTCCGACGCGTGCTGATCCGGGCCACCGTACAACGACCGAATGATGGCGAACTTGTCCATCATCTTCGCCAACCGAGGCATGTGCTCGCAGATTTCAATCCCCGGCACGATCGTGTTGATCGGACGGAACGAGCCGCGAATCTCCTTGGGTGCATCCATTTTCAAATCGTACATGTCCTGATGTGAAGGCCCACCGGACAAGTAGATCATGATGATCGCCTTGTGCGACAACTTCTTCCCGCGCGTCGCTGGCGATGTCTCTTCCGCTTGAAGAATCTGCGGCAACGACAGCCCGCCCAACGCCAATCCACCGAGCTTCAAAAACTGTCGCCGAGCCCCATCGCAGGTCGCCGCGCGTCGTTCGCCAAGGATCGAGAGCATTCCGCAGTTCTCCTAGTGGTTGTTGCCGCTACTACCATACATCGGCCGCCGCTGATGTGCCAAGACGGATGCCGGGATTCGTGGAGTCGAAGCCGCCCGCCGAGACAACCGTGGCATAGACTTCCCGCCTGTGATTCTTCGGCGAAACAATGACAGGCTGGAAGCCTATCCCACGATTTCATCACAGACTCTCCGCCCATGAAGACGATCAGCGTTTTCTCGCGCAGCTTCAGGTGTTCGAGTTCCGCGACCAGCTTGCCGACCAGCTTGCCGACCAGCTTGTCCATGTAGGCGACGTTGTCCGCCATCAAGTCCTTGCTGTCCGGCGCGCTGTCCGGCGTGAGTTGCAGATCGCCATGCACGCTCGACAGCGAGTAGTAAACGAAGAACGGATCGTCGCGGTGCTTGGTGATGAAGTCGGTGACATGCTGGTGCAGCAGGTCGGGCATGCCGCAACGGCGGTGCGGATCGCGAAGGCGCTGGATGAGAATGCCGTCGATGGCGAGAAGCTGCGTGGCTTTGTCGTGGCCTATGATGTCGCTCGCAGCGAACTTCAAAACCACAAAGAAACCTGGAGCGGACTCAAGCACGTCGTCGTCGGCAAGGGGCGCAGCTCGGCAAAGGACGAATTCGAGAAGCGGGGCGTGGATCCCAAGGTGCAGACGCTCGTGTTCTTTCTCGACCGCAAAGACATTCGGGAAATGCGAAGCTTTGGCGCGGAGGAATTGACCGAAGCCAAGATCGCCGAAATTGCCGCCGACGCTGCCAAGTTTGCCGCAGGCGATGCCGTGCGGAAGGAATGAGCATCGTCAGAAAAGCCTGATCGGAATGAGGATTATCGCTCATAGACTCGCGCGGCGGGCGTGAAGCCGGACACACTCTCGGCCGTTTTTCCGGGGAAGACTTCGATCTTCAGCTTGCGGTCTTCGACGAGCTGAGCCAGCAGCACGCCCTGCGGTCCGCGCATCTGTGGCGGAAGTTCGATGCGCGTGCCGTTACTGTTGAACGGAGCATAAACGAGTTCGTACTTCACGACGCCATCTTTCGCCGAGACCTTCGCCGGATCGGGGCCGTTGCCAACGACGGCGAACTGACGCGGGCGGCCGTCGAAGTCGCCGATCGAAACGATGACCTGCGTCGATTCGACATGGTGATACGCGAACGCCAGATGTCCCATCCAATAGCCGCGCGGATCGCGGCGGTCGCCGGGATAGCCGCCGCTTCCTTCGCGGAACCAGTTGCCGACTAGCCGGCCGTCGATGTCGTAGTCGATCTTGCCGAATTGTGGCTCGGCCCGGCGCGGATTGAGCTTCAGCAATTGGCTCTTGAGCGGCTCGTCGAAGTAATCGAACGGATCGACGACGTGGACTCGCCAGGCGTAATGCCCGTAAAGCTTCGGCGTGAGAAATCCCTTCAACCGCGTTTGCGTGTTGATCACCGCGATGTCGAGCGACCGGCCCCCGACCTTGCCGACGACCTGCCCGGCCTTCACCGGAATCCGCACCTGCACCGGCGGCCCCATCTGCTTCCGAGCGAACCGGTCACGCGTCGTCTCGTCGAGTTCTTTCAAGATCGCCGGATCAAGCTGCGTGAGCAGATCGTAAAACGTGTAGACCGTCGCCGAGTGCTCGATGTGAAGCGCGTAGTCGTCGTACTCGCGCTGGTGTTCAGACGACCCCGTAAGCTGCGTCCGATGCCCGACCATCACGACATGCCCATCCGCCGGAGCGAACACATCAAAATGCGGCTGACCCGGCTTGAGCGGCTGCGGATGAAAGTAGCCATGATCGATCGGACAAACGTGCCCGCCGATCATCAGCCCATACGGAGTGATCCGCTCGATGTCGTCCAACCGCATCGGCGAATGCGCGAACCGCACCGGGCCGTTTCCCGCCGCGCGGCCCCGGCTCCATAGCCGATTCAGGTCGAGCGCCTCGTCGGCTCGCGTGTCCGCATCAACCGACGACCGATTCCCCGCCCCGCGCTGCTGCCGGTCCCCGTTTTCTGTCGATCGTTCTTGAGCCGTCGCCGTGACGGCGAACGTCCAAACAATGAAAGCCGAAAGAATGAATCGCCAATTCATCGTTGTGTCTCCGTCTGTTTGGCCGGATGCCGATTGAGTGGCGGAAGAATGAATCGATTCCGGATCTCCGCCGCGTTGCTGAATCGAACCCAGCGTTTGGGGAATAGTTTCGCGATTTCACATCAAACGATGGTCACCAAGATCAATCGGCATGCGCCGTTCCAAGTGAGGAGGGTGAACGAGCCTCCCTGCGAGTCCAGTACGGCAAGTTCTTGGCAAGTCAGTTCATTTTTCGTTTCGCGTGTCGGCCAGTGCAGCTTCAGCGGCATGAATCTGGCCAACGACGGCGAGAAGGACGAGGATCGGCTTCATTGGGTTGCTCGCGATCGTTGAGTCGAGGACTAAACGTTGGTGGTCACCGAAAATGTGAGCAGGCAAGGATCACGCTGGCTTCTTCTTGGCGTTGCGTGCCTTGCCGGCCTTGCCTTTCACCACTGGCGGGGTCCAATCGGCAGGTTCGGGATTGGAGACTTTCAGCGGGTGCTTGTCGCCGAATGCGGTCAGGTCTTTTTCGAGGCGAGTCATGAGGTCGGCGACTTTGGAGGCGTGCTCGGGTTTGTCGGCGAGGTTGGTGATTTCGTGTGGGTCGGCTTGCAGATCGAAGAGTTGCGTCTTGTCGATGTGCGGGTAGCGGATCAGCTTCCAGCGGTCGTCGCGGATCGCTCGTTGCACGGACTTGTAGCCGAGCACCAATTGCGGGCGGGCGGCATGAGTCGGGGCTTTCACGGTGGCGGTGAACTCGATCCCTTCGCTGGTAGTGGGACCGGGGACGTCGCATAGCTTGCCGAGCGTCGGCAGGACGTCGAACAGGTAGCACATCGCGTTCGTGCGTTGGCCTGACGGGATGCCGGGGCCGCTCATGATCAGCGGGACTCGCAGCGAATGCTCGTAGCAGTTCTGCTTGCCGATCAGGCCGTGGCTGCCGCGAGCGACTCCGGAATCGGCCGCGAAAACGACGATCGTGTTCTTGGCGTGCGGCGACGCTTCGAGCGCATCGAGCACTCGGCCGATCTCCGCATCGAGGTACGAGACGTAGCGGTAGTAATCGGCGATCATCTCGCGAATCTTCTCCGGCTGCCGAGGCCAGCGGAGCAACGCTTCGTCACGAATGGTCATCTCGCCGTTGTTCCACGGATGCTGCGGTAGGAAGTTCGGCGGCAGCGGGATCTGATCGGCGTCGTAGCGGATCGGGAAATCCTTCGGGACGACGTGCGGATCGTGCGGCGCATCAAACGGGACGTAGCAGAAGAACGGCCGCTCGTGCTGCTCGTTGAGGAACCGAATGGCCTCATCGGCGAAGACTTCACAGGCATGCTTCGGCGCGAGTTGCGGAGGCGTCAGCGAGCCGTCCTTCAGATCGCTGAGCTTGGCGTTCAGCGGATTCGTCATGCCTCCCTCGAAGATGCCGCGAGCCTGTTGAAAGCTGCGCGCGATCGACTTCTCGCCGTTGTGCCACTTGCCGCTGAGGAACGTCGAATAGCCCGCCCGGCCAAACGCCGCCGGCCACGTTTCATCGCGCAGCAGCTTCTCGTCAATGCGGAACAGACACCGACCGGACTGCGAATCGTTCCTCGATGAATTCACTTGTGTTGTCGCGGAATACGACGACTACAAGCGGAATATCAAATTCAGGCATCCAGAGACGCAGTTCGATGACGCCTTGCATGCGACAACGTACGCGCAGCTTGTTGCGGTTCGGACGATCAGGAAACTGAGCCGGTTCGCCTGATTCAGAAATGCAGAACGGCAAAATCAACGGTGCATCGCTTCACGCCTGTGCCAATAACTGTGTCCCAAATCGGTCGGCGGGCCAGGAACTGTGTCTCAAGCTGGACAAGAACTGTGTCTCAAGCGATCGTAAGTCCAATTCCGACCGCGAAGCATTGGACAACAAATGTGTCTCACTCCAATTCCGTAGCCACGCTCGCCAACAGTCTGTTGAATTTCTCGTTGTGCGAAATTCGATTTTTCAGCCGCGTCCGAGTTTCGCGCGAACGTTGGTAGTTTCGAGTGGGTTGAGTGTGCGATCAGTTTGGTGGACGAGTTTGTGCTGGGCAAGGAGG
>CAMDPX010000425.1 GCA_945905295.1 Planctomyces sp. SH-PL62
GAAGTGCTCTATACGATCTCCGGCAAGCGGCTGGGAATGGTCTTCAACATCGGCGCGCGAGCGTTGACCAGCCAGGGACTCAACGTCCATGCCGGGCACGACGACGTGTGCGGCGTCGCCGATTGCGGTTGGGGAATGGTGTTCGCCCGGAACGCGCAGGAGGCGGGCGACCTCTGCTTAATCTCACGCCGCGCGGCCGAGGCCTCCAAGACTCCGTTCATGAATGTCCAAGACGGGTTCCTGACGACTCACACCGTCGAGAGCGTCCGCCTGATCGAACCAGAATTCATGAAACAGTTCGTCGGCAAGCCCGAAACGAAACTGACGAACTACATGGACCCGGCCAATCCCGTCATGTCGGGAGTCGTGCAGAACCAAGACTCGTACATGAAGGGAAAAATCGCTCAGCGTTGGTACTACGAGCAGTGCGAACCCGCGCTCCGTGATGCGTTCGAGGAGTTCTATTTGAAGACTGGCCGACGGTACGACTTCGTCACGCCGTACCGCTGCGACGACGCCGAATACATCATCGTCGGCATGGGTTCGTACATGGAGACGGCCCAGGCGACGGTCGATTACCTCCGCGAGAAGCGGGGTATGGCGGTCGGCTGCTTGAACGTCACCTGCTTCCGGCCGTTCCCGTCGCAAGCGATCATCGACGCGCTCAAAGACTGCAAGGCGTTCACGGTTCTCGAACGGATGGACGATCCGCTCTCAACGACTGGCAACCATCTGACGCGCGAGATCAAGGCCGCGTTCTGCGATGCGATCGTCGGTCAGAACGGCATCGAAAAGATCAGTTGCGTGCCGCACATCTTCCACGGAGCGGCGGGGCTCGGCAGCCGCGACGTCCGCCCCGGCGACTTGATCGCTGTGTACGACAACATGGTCGAGAACGGCCCGGACTTTTTCTGCATCGGCATCAAACATCCGCTGAACTTGAACATCACCGAAGACCCGGACCTGCGGCCTCGCGGTGGCTTTTCGATGCGGGGGCACTCCGTCGGCGGCTTCGGTTCAGTGACGACCAACAAGGTCATCGCCACCATCGGCGGACAAGTCTTCGGCAAGGACGTGCAGGCGTATCCGAAGTACGGCTCGGAGAAGAAGGGCTTGCCGACGACGTATTACCTGACGATCGCCGACTCGCACATCTACACGCACAGCGAACTCGAACACGTCGATCTCGTCGTGCTCAACGACACGAACGCCCTCTTCAGCGGCAATCCACTGACCGGCATCGTCGACGGCGGAGCGATCTTCATGCAGAGTCCCTACACGACTCCCGCCGAGGTCTGGCAACGCATCCCGGAACACCAAAAGGCAACGATCCGCGACAAACACCTGCGAGTCTACTTCATCGACATGGTCAAGATCGCCCGCACCGTCGCTTCGGAAGCGGACCTCGAAATGCGTATGCAAGGCATCGTGCTGCTAGGTGGATTCTTGAAGCTTACGCCGTACTCAAGATTGAGCGGCATGACCGATACCGAAGTTTACGCCGGTGTCGAAAAGGCCCTGCAAAAATACTTTGGCAAGCGCGGTGCCCAAGTCGTCCAAGACAACCTCAATTGCGTCAGACAAGGCTACAGCGACATGCAGGAAATCCCCGCCGAAATCATGCAAGCGTAGGTCAGCCTTTCCAGGCTGACCCAATGAACCATCGACGTACTTTCGCCACTCGTGTCAGGCTAGAAAGCCTGACCTACAATACAAGGACTCACATCATGTCCGTTGCCGAAATCCCCACGAAGCTCCCCTCGATGAACAAGGCGAACGCGCGTGATCCGTACAACAACAACAGCTACGGTACGCTGGTCGATTCGCCGTACAAGCTGTGCAGCCTGCCGATCCTCGACGTCGACGACTTCAACGAACGAGTCGTCCGTGGCTACGAGGAAGGCACAGGCGAGAAAGAACTCCCCGCTGATCTGCACATCGCTCGATCGCTGATCTCCGCCGGCAGCGCAACGCTGCGCGACTTCAGCTACGTCGCTCCCGAAATCCCGGAGTACATCCCGGAGAACTGCACCGGTTGCATGGACTGCGTCACCGAATGCCCGGATACCGCGATCCTCGGCAAAGTGCTGGCCGAATCAACGCTCGAAGAACGCCTGCTAACCATCACCGACCCGGCCGAACGCGAAGTGTTCGCCCATCAATGGTCGAAGACCCGCAAGTACTACGAAGGCCCGCAGAAGAAAGGCCAAGAGGGAGGCCGCTTCGCGATCATCATTGACCCCAGCAAATGTAAAGGTTGCGCGGAGTGCGTCACCGTCTGCGACGACGACGCTCTCAAGATGGTCAACAAGACCGATCAATTGATGAAGGACATCCGCAAGAGCCACCGCCTCTTCAAGCAATTCGGCCCGTCCGACGAGCGGTACATCAACGACAACCTGTTGATCGACATGATGCTGAAAGAGAAGACACACATTTATGTCGGCGGCGCGGGATCATGCGCCGGTTGCGGCGAAGGGACCGCGTTGAGAATGCTCTGCGCGGCGACTGGAGCGAAATACGGCGACCAATGGGGCATCATCGCCGCGACCGGCTGCAACACGGTCTACACCTCGACGTACCCGTACAACCCGTATCTCGTGCCGTGGACGAACTCGCTGTTCGAGAACGCTCCGGCCGACGCGATGGGGGTGCGTGCTCGCTGGGACCAAATCGGCTGGCAGGACAAGCCAATCTGGTGCATCGGCGGCGATGGAGCCATGTTCGACATCGGCTTCCAATCGCTGTCCCGCATGTTCGCATCGGGCATGCCCATCAAGGTCTTCGTGCTCGACACGCAGGTGTACTCGAACACGGGCGGCCAAGCTTCGACCGCTACCTACACCGGGCAAAACACGAAGATGAGCCTCCACGGCAAGAAATACGACGGCAAACAGGAACGCCGCAAAGAGATCGCTCAAATCGCCATGATGCACCCGCGGACGTACGTCGCTCAAACGACGTGTGCCCACACGAACCATTTCTACAAAGCGGTACTCGGTGCGTTGGAATTCGACGGCCCGGCGATCATCAACTGCTACACGACCTGCCAGCCAGAGCACGGCGTCGCCGACAACATGGCTTCCGAGCAAGCCCGCCTCGCAGTCGATACGCGCGCGTTTCCTCTGGTGCTCTTCGATCCGCGTCAAGGAGACACGATCAAGAAGTGCCTTTCGTTGCAGGGCAATCCCGCCATCAAAGAGGACTGGTTCAAGAACCCCAAGACCGGCGCGATTGTGGACTTCATCGACTTCGCCCGTAGCGAAGGCCGCTTCGCCAAGCATTTCGACAAAGACGGCAACCCGTCCGAAACGTTGCTGTACGCGAAAGCCGATCGCCTGGCGAATTGGCACACGTTGCAAGACCTCGCTGGCCTTCGTTGAAAACTGATCGAGCCGCGAATGCTATGATGAGCATCACCTCTTGCTAGGACTTTGTGCTGTCGATTGACCTAAATGGCAGTATCTTCACGTTTCCTTAAGGATTTCAACTCTATCGTTTTTCGTGTCAGTCGGTTTGTTTCTATTGTTTCGGCAGAGCGTTGCGATACATTTTCTGAGCCGAGTTCTCGGCGCCCAATCTTTCGGCTTGCAATTTGCGTTTAGGCCATCGAGTCAAACTCTAATGCGAGATTTGATCGATCTTTCATGTCCTTTGATTGAGGAACCACGTCATGCCTACAAAACGTCGAGGGTTTACTCTGATTGAACTCCTTGTGGTGATCGCCATCATTGCGGTGCTGATTGCCCTATTGCTCCCCGCCGTGCAACAGGCTCGCGAAGCGGCTCGACGCTCGCAATGCAAGAACAACCTGAAACAAATGGGACTTGCGCAGCACAATTACCACGACTCCAACAAGATGTTCACGCCTTCGACCGTTAACCCAGGCTCCAACTTGTCCAGCAGCTTCGTACCGGCGGGCCAGATCCGGAATCATACCGGCTATCTTTACATGTTGCCGCAGATGGACGGGGCACCTCTATTCAAGAAGATCGACTTCAATCTGGCAACCGGCAAAGCTGACTGGCTGGCGGTTGGCGGAGGGGGCGATCAGGTCGTCTTGCAGAATACCAGGCTCACAGCTTTTGTGTGTCCGAGCGAAACTGGCTACGACAGCCCTCACACATATGCGACTCAGAACATGTATACAATCACGTCGGGCCAACGTGTGAGTTACGGCTTCGTCCATGAGACCACAGAATACGATGGCAACGCTGGACGAATCTGGACGCGCAACTTGAATGCCAATCGTTCGGTATTTGGAATCAATGCCTCTGCGGGTACCGCGCAAATCAAGGATGGTACGTCGAGCACTTTCATGATGATCGAGACGCCGTTCGAAAAACAGAATTCTGCCTATGGCCCATTTTTGGCAGCGTACACACACACGCACTTCATCATCCCCACGACCTACGGAATCAATAAGCCTTGGACACCCCCGAATCCACGTCCCTACGCTTGGGGGGCCGGCAGCCAACACACGGGAGGGTGTCATGCCGTCATGGCCGATGGTGCCGTGAGATTCGTGAATCAAACACTCCATCCAAACGTCGTCGCGGCGCTCGTGAGCATTGCGCAAAGAGA
>CAMDPX010000426.1 GCA_945905295.1 Planctomyces sp. SH-PL62
GGCAACGACATACTCAACGGTGGCGCGAATGCCGATGTGCTGGCTGAAACGGCAGATACCGATTTGACGCTGGCGGTCGGTTTGGATGAGGATCTAGCGCCCGATCTGGATGAGGATTTGATCGAGCAGACTGTTACCGTTCTCTCTGGCTTAGGCACAGATTCCATTGCGGAAATCGAACGGGTCGAACTGAGTGGTGGCGACGGCAACAACATCATCGACGCAACAAGCTTCACGGCCGCAGTTGTGCTGCGAGGCGGCGGCGGGGCGGACGAACTGATCGGCACGGCGTTCAATGACACGATGTTTGGTGGATCGGGCAATGACACGATGTTCGGTTTGGCTGGTGTCGATGTCCTGAACGGTGACGCGGATAACGACTCGCTGATCGGTGGCGTCGGGGACGATCAACTCAACGGCGGCATTGGCAACGATGACTTCGTATGGATCAATGGCGACAACAGCGATGCGATCAGCGGTGGCCAGGGCGCGGACGTGCTGCAGGTTTCCGGCCACATAACCTTGGGGGATGTCTTCCAACTGACAAGCAGCGGTTCGGGAGCGCGTTTTAGTCGGACCAATCTGGTGCCGTTCACGCTCAATTTCAACAACGTCGAGTTCTTGGATGTGGAGGGAGGCGGCGGAAATGACACCTTCACAGTCGCCCTGACTGCTGGAGCGGCGCGACCGAGCGATATCACCTTTGGCGGCGGTGAAGGCAGAGACTCGCTCGATGCCTCAGCCACATCCATTCCGGTCTTCGCATTCGGAGACGCGGGCAACGATACGCTTATCGGTGGTCGCGGAATCGACTCGCTGCAAGGGGGGTCCGACGACGATATGCTGGTCGGAAACTCCGGCGGAGATGATCTCCGCGGTGGCGATGGAACCGATGCCATCGACGGCGGAAGTGGCCGAGACTTCGCGGCGGGCGATGACGGCGATGACGTCATCCGCGGTGGGGCTGATCAGGACACGCTCGAAGGCAACAACGGCGAGGACATCTTGCGTGGCGACGGCGGCGACGACTGCATTCGTGGCGGCGACGGGAATGATGAACTCTTCGGTGACGCCGGCAACGATCTCATGAATGGCGGCAACGACGACGACCTGCTCGAGGGCGGGGCCGACAACGATGGTCTATCTGGGTTCGCTGGCAATGATCGGCTACGTGGCGGCACCGGTGCCGACATCCTCGTCGGCGGCGAGGGTATCGACGATTTGGATGGCGGGATCGGCAAAGACACCTGTCTGGGCGGCGACGGTGTCGACGTCGTCCGCGGTGGAGCCGACCGCGACACACTCGCCAGCGGTTCGGGGATCGCACCTGACACAGGTGATTCATTTCCCGACGACAGTATCCCGACCGAGATCAATGAAGCGTTCATGTTTGCCGTGCTGCCCACATGGATCAATGACGCGTAAATGGACCACAGACAGCCAACCAACGTGGACCTTGCGTCAGGGACGGCGTGAGGCTCACTCAATTTCGACAAGTCCCCGATTCGCCGTCGCCCCGCGACGGTTTCCAATCCACTCATTTCCAGGAGGTTGCACATCATGCTCCGAAATCGTTCCATCACTCTTGGTCTGTTGTCAGCGTTGCTGTTGTCAGCGTTCGCCGCTGGCGTGTCTCCTGCCGCAGACCACCGCGATTCGCCCAGCTTGGGGTTCAATCCCAAGGCCGGTAACAACGCCACCCAACGGGATCTTCGTTCGCTCGACATCAACGATGTTTACCTCTTTCAATCGCCCACGACTCCGACCAACACCGTCATGATGATGACCGTGAACCCGCTCATTGACGCCGGTGCGACGCCGGAGCAAGTCTTCTTCAGTTCGACCGGCACTTACGAATTCGTCATCAACAACGGCAGCGACCCGTCTCTGCTGAGGCCGGAAGTCACATTCCGTTGTAATTTCACGGCTCCGCGCGCCGGGCGACAGGAGATTCGTGTCACGCGGGTCAACCATGCAACCAATCGCTCTGAATTGATCGCCCGCGGCCAAACGGGTTCGAACATCGCGATCCGTAACGGCGGACAAGTGCAAGCCAATGTTTTTGACGACCCATTCTTCTTCGACTTGAATGCCTTCCGAGCGGACGTTGTGGGTGGCACCCCACGCGAGTTCAACGACGGTCGTGAGGTTGATTTTTTTGCAGGCTTTAATGTGCAAATCATCGTTCTCGAAGTCCCGTCATCGAGCCTCATCGGTGGTAACTCAAACGTCATTACGCTGTGGGCTCGCACGCTGAATGCTGCCGGAGTGCAGATTGACCGAATGGGAATTCCCACGATCAACACCGTGCTGATTCGACCGAATCGGTTCATCGGTTCGTTGCCGGTTCCGTTCGTCCCCAACCCGCTCGCCCCGCCCGCCGCGAGCTTCAAGGATCAGTTCAATTTGACTCTGCCCGTCAACGATCGAACCGCTTGGGGGAGCGAAGTGCGAGCGGCACTGATGGCGTTGGGAAACACCGAGGCAGAAGCCATTGGTGCCGCGGATTTGCTGCTTCCCGACGTGTTGACCTTTGATGTGACAAGCACTCTCGGTTTCGGATCAAGCTTGGGGCCGGGCGTCTTTAATGGTCGCCGATTGACGGACGACGTGATCGATGCCGAACTGGCCCTGCTCGTGAAAGCCGATGTCCCAGCTCGGAACGGGGATGGCATTGACATGAACAACAAGCCCTTCCGCGCCCGATTCCCGTATGCAGCCACACCGAATTGATCTTTGGAAAAGTCTTCTCACTACGTTCGACTGGTTCAATCAAATTGACTGAGTCGACGTGGATTCGGAGAGTGACCAGAGCCAGCCCGCGATCGGGGCAGCGAGTGTTGAAACAACTTTGGCGAGTGAGGCTGTGCCAGCTCCCGGGACTGCGATGAACGCACCGGGGACTGACGACGCCTCCCTCGCCTGTTTCGTTCTTGAGCGTGCGTCTAATCGAACTCTGACTTTTGAGGAGTCTACACCGTGAATACGACGAGGGATCGGCGACGTTGTTGGTCTGCTTGGGGACTGCTGGTGATGAGCTTGGTCGTGCCGGCCGACTTTGCGGAAACAGTGTCCGCAGACGAGCAAGAACCGATCTACGCCAACGAGATGCCAAACTACGAAAGCCCGATTGAGATGTTTCAAAAACGGATCGAGCGCCAGCCGGGCGATCCTGCCAACTACATCCAGTTGGCTCAGCGTTACACGCGAAAGGCGCGCGAGACCGGTGCTGAAGAGTGCTACGCGCTGGCTGAGCAGTCGCTCACAAAAGCGTTGAAACTCTCTCCGAAGGACTCCGCCGCGCGGCTCTCGATGGTCGGAGTGCTCGGTTTCCGACACCAGTTCGCCGAGGCCCTGAAAATGGCAGAAGCGGTGTTTGCAGAATTTCCCAATGATCTCGACGCTCTGGCCGCCGTGCATGACGCACAAGTCGGACTGGGAGACGATGTCGCGGCCGGGAAATCACTGGCTGAACTCGTCAAGCGGGTCGATGGACCGTTGCCTGCACTCTGGGTTCGGCAAGCGCACGCCGCCGAACTACGTGGCCAGGACGACGAGGCCCTGAAACTGATCAAGCAATGCATCCCCGTGTCCCTGGAAGGCCGCGGCGATTACCGATCACCCGGAATCACCTGGTATCAACTGCGACTCGCCCATCAGTTGCTGGAGATGGGCCAAGTCGGGCCGGCCGTCGCGGAATTCGACGATGCGGTCAAACGGCTGCCGAAATATTTCCTGGCGGTGTCCGGACTGGCCGAGGCCCGCGCGGCGCAGGGGCGTTTTGACGAAGCGTTGAAGCTGTATGCTCGCACGATTGAACTCGCCCCCGACCCGATTTTTCACATGGCTGTGGGAGACATTCACACGAAGCTGGACCAGACCGACAAAGCGAAAGCAGCTTATGCCATCGCCGAAAAAACGATCCTCGATTCAGGAGCGACACCCGCCGAATACTCCCGCGAGCTCTCGCTGTTTTATTCGGAACGCGGTCTGCAATCTAAGAAGGCCGTCGAACTCGCTCGGACGGATCTGACCTTCCGCCACGACATTTTTGGCTACGATGCGCTCGCTTGGGCGTTGTACCGGGACGGTCAATTCGAGGAGGCGGCGAAGGCCAGCCAACAAGCTCTGCGGACCGGTTCGCGGAATGCGAAGCTGCATTATCACGCCGGCATGATTGAACATCGCCTGGGCCATGCGGACGCGGCTCGAAAACATCTGACGCACGCGGTCACTCACAACCCCGCATTCTCGGTGCTGGATGCCGACATCGCGCGGCAGACGCTCAAAGAGTTGTCCAAGTAGGTCAGCCTTTCCAGACTGACCCGATCAACGATTGGCGTGATTCTGCCAAATCGAGTCAGGCTAGAAAGCCTGACCTACTGCGAATGACACGTATTACTTCTTGTGGCCCGATCCGCGCACGGCTCGTGTCACGGCGCGTTGCACTCGTTGGCTCAGCGATTCTCGGAGTTGCAAAACCATCAGCGATCGCGCGGCTAGCTTCAGCGAAGCTCCACCGGCCTTGCGGGATGCGCGGCGCTGTGGG
>CAMDPX010000427.1 GCA_945905295.1 Planctomyces sp. SH-PL62
CCCGCCAGCCACACGGAGAAGCCGTAGATGTGATGATCGCGGCCGTCCGCCCCTTGGGTGCCCGGAGTGCGGCCGAACTCACTGGCGAACAACACCAGCGTCGAATCCAGCAGCCCGCGCTGCTTGAGATCCTTGAGCAATCCGGCGATCGGTTTGTCGACCGCCTGGAAGTTGCGCGAGTGATTGGCCTTTAAGCCGCCGTGAGCGTCCCAAACTCCCGCTCCGCCGGCTCCGTGCTGCACTTGGATGAACCGCACGCCCCGTTCGATGAACCGTCGCGTGGCGAGCATCTGCATTCCGAAATCGCGCGTCGCCGGATCGTCGAGGCCGTACAGATCCTGCGTGGCTTTCGTCTCGACGCTGAAGTTCATGGTGTCCGGCACCGACGTCTGCATCCGAAACGCCAGCTCGTAGGCTTTGATCCGAGCCAGCAGCGCCGGGTCGTGCGGATACTCGACCGCCTTGAGCTGATTCAAGCGGCCGACAAGCTCGAAGCCGATCTGCTGTTCTTCGACGCTCAGGTCTTTCGCCGGCTTGCCATAGTCGAGCGGATTGTTGGGATCGACCCGCACCGGCACCGCATCGTGAGCCGGGCCGAGGTAGTGCCCGTCCTTCGCGTTCCAGTACTCGCGATTCCCCAGCGAGATGAACTGCGGCAAGTTGTCATTCAGCGATCCAAGTCCGTAATGCACCCAAGCTCCGAGCGTCGGGTACTCACCGTCGAGCATGTGCCGGCCGGAGTGAAACTGCGTTTGAGCCCCGTGGTTGTCGTCGGTCGTGAACATGGACCGCACGACCGCGATGTCGTCGATGCACTCGCCGACGTGCGGCACCCAATCGCTCAGCTCAATGCCGCTCTCGCCGTACTTCCGAAAGCCGACCTGCAACGGATACAGCTTGTTGCGCTGCTGCCCGTTCGCGTCGTTAATGACCGTCACCCGAGCCAGTTTCAACTTCTCCGGATTCTGAACGTCCTTGTGCGGCGTCTCGCTGATCGACAGGCCGGCATATTTCGTCAGCTCCGGCTTTGGATCGAACGACTCCGCCTGCGAAACGCCTCCGTTCATAAACAACCACACCACGCTCTTGGCCTTGGGCGCGAAGTGCGGCTTTCCATCCGGCGGCCGCCAATCCGGAACCGCCTCGGCCCGCAGGACGCCGTCTTGAGCCAGCATCGCGCCGAGCGCCAGGCCGGTGAAGCCCATGCCGACGTCTGATAGGAAAGCTCGTCGATGAATTGATGACATGGCTATCGTCCCTGGAGTTCTGCGGCTCGACGCAGCCCTCCATTCATTTGGAATGACGACGTCGCTCGTCCAGAAAGCGACTGTCGCGCAGCGGAGTGTTGTCGTAACGGTTTTTGACGGTTGTGTGTCGCTATTTCAATCGAATGGAAGCCAAAGTCGGCCGGCACACGGTCACGGTTCGCTCAACGAAAGTGGACAACTCAAAAATCAAACCGGTCGAGGTGAAGCCGGGCAACAATCTTATCGACATTGCCTGCACGCCGAATTCGCCGAAGTCCAAACCGCCACAGAACGACGATCCCTGACGCGATGATCCGCTATTGAGACGCGGCAGCATCAGAAACGACGATCAGCAACCCTGAGAGGATCGTGTCGCGGCAATTGGTGCTGCGGCAATTCTCCGGCGGAATCGTGCCGCGTCTTGTGAGACGCGACGAGTTCTGCGATTTGCTGCTGAGCCGCTGGAACGCTGCAACGACGACTCGTCTCACTGTCGCAGTCTCTTCGATCCGCCCACCGGCGAGCTGTTCGACATCGGTGAGTCGGCCTTGCACGCACGAGCGTGATCCCTCATCGCGGTGAAGACGAGAGGTCGTCGGCATCAACCGCGAACGCATGGAAGAGGACGGGGCGGTCGGGACGAAAGTCGTTGTCCACGGCAATCAACAGCAACCGGCGACCATCCGGTCACGAAGGGCCGAACGCCAGCCCTTCGACTTTTCCGGTGCTCCGCGAAACTTGATCGACAGCGACGACGTTCCCCAATGCGGAGAGTTCACGACTTCAGCAGGTCGCGTTTGATGCCAGCAATGTTTGGGCATCCGGTGGCCAACATGGCGCTGACCAGTTCCTCGCGCAGGAGTTCCAAGACTTTCGCGACTCCGGCTTCGCCATCCGCAGCCAAGGCCCAGGCGTAAGGGCGACCGATCAGCACCGCTTTGGCTCCGAGCGCGATGGCCTTGAGTACGTCGGTGCCGCGACGGACGCCGCTGTCCAAGAGGATTTCGGCGCGGCCATTCACCTCGGCGACGATCTGCGGCAACTGGTCAATGCTGGCCGGTACGCCGTCGAGTCGCCGTCCGCCGTGGTTCGACACGATGATTCCGTCGAGGCCGATAGCCACCGCCTTCTTCGCGTCGTCCGCGCGGAGCACGCCCTTGATGAGCAACGGCAACTTCGTGATCGAACGCAGCCAGTCGAAAGCGTTCCAAGACAACGCCAAATCCCACGCTTGATCGTTGAACGCCATCATCTGTTCGTAGGTCATACGGTCGGAGATGTTGAAGCCGATGTCGCGCAGATGTTTTCGCAGCGTGTTCTCCGGCAGCGCGAAGCGATTGCGTTTGTCGGCATCCTTTCGCTCGCCGAGATCGACCGTCAGCACGATCGCTTGGAAACCGGATCGCTCCGCCCGCTCGACCAACCGCTTCGCAACAACGCGATCCTTCGGCATGTAAAGCTGAAACCACTTCGGCCCGGAACTCGCCGCCGCGATCTCTTCGACGCTGTGACCAACACTGATGCTGACTCCCATGATCGTCTTGGCCGCTGCCGCCGCGCGAGCCGACGCGAGTGCTCCTTGTGGGTGATACAAACTCTGCCCCGCGACGGGAGCCAGCAGGATCGGCAACGCAATCGGCTGCTTGAGCACCGCCGTGGAGGTATCGACATCCGCCACGCCGGTGAGCAACGGAGGCAACAACCGTAGCCGTTGAAACGCCGCCACGTTGTCTCGCAGCGTGACCTCGTCGGTCGTGCCGGTCGTGATGTAGTCGTAAGTCGCGGGTGGAAGCGCAGCCTTGGCCAACTCTTGAAAGTCTGCGACGTTCACTGGCTCGGTCTTCCGCCCTGCCCTGTTCGAGTCGCGAACAGCGCCCGGCTGCGCATCGGCCGGCTCCTGTGCGAGTTCATCGTCTCCTCGTGCGTGACTTTGCCACAGACCGACCGACCCGGCCCCCAGCGCCAGGAGTTGCGAGAAGAAGCGTCGATTCATGGCAGCACCTTCGTTCAAAGTCGATTGATGACCGGACAGCGACCGTCGAACGCGGCTCGCGTGCTCTACGACTTGGCGGCGATCAACTGATCGAGTTGTTGTTTGAGCTGCGGCAGGATTTCATCATACGGATAAGCTCCCAGCGACTCCGTTCGGCGTTTGAGATTCACATGCGTTGGGCCGCACCAGAGGCCGAGGTCGGCGTCGTCGGTTTCGCCGGGGCCGTTCACTCGGCAGCCCATGACGGCGATGGTGATGGCGTGCTCTTTCGCGTAGGCGGTCATCTCTTTGACTTGCTGAGCCAGTTCGACGAACGCTTCGTTTTCCACTCGCGAGCAACTGGGGCAACTGATGATGTTGAGTTGCTTGAGTCCGAAGTCCACGAACGTGCGGACTCGGCCGGCGGCGATGTCTGCGAGAATTTGGCGGCCGACGGTGATCTCTTCCCCCTTGCGAGGATTCGGCACCGTCAGCGAGACGCGGATCGTGTCGCCGATCCCTTTGCTGATGAGCTGCTCGAAGGCGATCCGCGTTTTGATGATGCCGTCAGGAGGCATCCCGGCTTCGGTGACGCCCAGGTGCAGCGGGACGTCGGGACGACGCTCGGCGAAGCGGCGGTTGACTTCGATGACCTTCTGCGGATCACTGTCCTTCAGCGAGACGGCGTACCGCGTGAAGCCGACGGAGTCCAAGAAATCGCAATGCTCCCACGCGCTTTCGAGCATCGGGGTGATCGAATCGGCGGGGTCGAATTTCTCTTTCTTGTCGGGATCGACGCTGCCGCAGTTCACTCCGACGCGGATCGCGCAGTCGTTATCGCGAGCGACGTCGGCGAGGTAGCGGACTTTGTCCTGCCACGGCTTCTCACGCTCGTGGTGATAAAGATGTCCGGGGTTGTAGCGGACCTTGTCGACGTGCGGCGCGACGAGCTCGGCGAGGCGATAGTTCTCCTGCAAATCGACGGAGAGATTCGCCGTCGTCTGCTTGCGAATCTCGGCGAGGGCGGCGGCGTCCTGCTTGCTATCGACTGCGATGCGGATGACGTCGGCTCCGGCGGCGGCGATCGCGTTGACCTGTTGGACGGTCGCGTCGATGTTGGTGGTGTGCGTGGCCGTCATGCTCTGCACGGCGATGGGATGATCTTTGCCAATGGTGATCGAGCCGATGCGCACGGCTCGCGTAGGATTTCGGGGCAGGTCCAAGGGAGACTCCTTTGTGTGACAAAAGCGATTTGGCGAGCCGGGCGGCGTTAGCCCCCGGATTCATCCGCAGGCCGCTCTGTCCGGGGGCTAACGCC
>CAMDPX010000428.1 GCA_945905295.1 Planctomyces sp. SH-PL62
CGTGACGCCGACGGACATTCGAATGCTCAAGAACCGGGGCAGGAGAAAAAGACTCCCGACCCCTTAACTGCGCTTCTGTCTGACGCAGTCTCAATCCGCACGTTGAGTGATGTCCCGGTCGGGGGGTTCCTCAGCGGCGGGATCGATTCGTCGTTGGTCGCGGCGTTGTTGAAGTCAACCGGGCGCAGCGATCTGCCGATGTTCACGGTCTCGTTTCGAGATGGCTCGGCGGACGAGGCACCGTTCGCGGCGGAGATCGCCAAGCATTTGGGACTGAGTCATCAGATTCTGTCGCTCGATGAGCGCCGGCTGCCGGAGATGATCGACGATTACCTCGACTGCTACGAACAGCCGTTTGCCGACAGCAGCGGCTTGCCGTCGATGCTGTTGTGCGAAGCGGTCAAGGAGCATGTCACGGTCGCGCTGTGCGGAGACGGTGGCGATGAGTTCTTCGGTGGCTACTCGCGCTACGGCTGGCTGCGCCGCGCACTGCAAGCTCAGCGAGTGCCGCGACTCGCGCGATCATTTCTCGGACGGATGCTGCCGCTGGTTGACCGACAGCGTGGACTGCGATTGCAACGACTGCTGGAAACTCGCGATGCCGCCGGGTTGTACGCACAGCTCATCGGAGGCTCGGCGTTCGCTTCACCCAGCGATCTGCTGTGCGATGTGTCGGCGACGGCTGATAACTCGGCCGAACAACTGGTGCGCGACTTGTTCGCGCGAGTGCCGGCCGATCCACTGTCTCAGGCAGCTTGCTTTGACGCGGCCTACTACATCCCCGACGACTTGCAGGTGAAGATGGACCGGGCGTCGATGCGTGTCGCGCTCGAAGTCCGCTCGCCGCTGCTCGATCACCGTGTCGCACGGTTCGGAGCCGAACTGGCGACGCGCACCAAATTTCGTCGCGGCCCGAAGACGATCCTTCGCGAGTCCCTCGCCCGCTTCGTCCCCCGACCATTGTTTGAACGGCCGAAGCACGGCTTCTCGGTTCCGATGCGAGCGTGGCTTTCCGGTCCACTGCGAGACGTCATGCACGAAGCCTTCCGCCAACGTTCCGTGGCCGAGTGCGGATGGTTGAACTCGGCGACGTTGCTGCGGCTCGAACGTGAGTTCCACGCCGGGCGGACGGAGTTGTCAGCGATGTTGTGGCTGTTGTTCGTGCTCGCACGCTTCGTGGATCGCACGGCGGCGGCCTCTGGAACTGGCGTCTGCTTCCGACCGAAACCTGTGGAACTCTCCAAGGCCGCATGAGCGAGACACTCGATGCTTCCCGTTTCAAAACACGATCCACTCCTGATGGATAAAAACGCGGCGCGCACACTCGCGTTCCGCGCTCCCCGTTCTGCAACGCCGACGTCATTCGCGCCGGCACCCGTGACGCTGACCATGCAGATTCAGTCTTTCTGCGCGCAGGCGGCGTTGTTCTTCTTGCCTCTGCCGGCGATCAAGTACACCGAGACGAGTCTGACGCTCGCGGATCTGTTCTTGATTCCGGCCATCCTGCTGAATTTCAGCCACGCTCTGCGACTGCGAGCGTTTCAGATTCCCTTTCTGTTGGCGCTGCCGCTGAACCTGCTGTCCCACATGCTCGACCCAGACGGGAGATTAGTTCCGATCTTGCAGATGGTTTACTTGTGGGGCTTCTTGATTCCGTTTGGCTGGTGCGCGTTCGTGAATCTGTCTCCGCAACGGATTGCCTACCTGCTGCTGATCGCCAGCGGCCTGAGTTGCATCGTCGCGATGGGGCAGTTCGCCGGCTATGTGGGGACGCTGCCGACTCAGAAAATCATCGACTACAAGGACAGCAGCCGCGCGGCCGGATTGGTGTTGCAGTGCAACTCGCTGACGATGGCGCTGACCCCCTGCTTTCTATTTTTGCCGGCGGTGCGGCAAGCGTCGTTGCGGATTGTGTTGCTGCTGCTGTTGCTGGGCGGCATCGCCAGCACGGTATCGAAGTCGGCGATCTTGGCGGTGCCCGGATTGCTGTTCTACTTCTTCTGGCGCGAGCCTGAGAAAGCTCGCGTGCTGCGCTGGCTGGTCGCGGCGAGCGTGCTGGGATTGCTCGTGTTCAATCGCGGAGCCAGCCTGGCCGAATTGGTGGACAAGCTCAATGCCGTCGTGGAATTCCGGCTTTCCAATGCCAACTCGTCGATTGACGATCGAACCCATTTGGCTGAGGTGGCCTTCGATCACTCCAGCGAATGCCTGCTGTTGGGTTACGGCACAGAGGGCACCTACACCGTGATGACCAGCCAAGGTGCCATGGGGCAGACGGTGCATGTGTTTTATCTGGGGCTGCTGCTGATTGAAGGCTGGACCGCGGTCTGCTTGACGATCCTGGGCTTCTTGGGATTACTCGCGTCGTTGTGGTCGCTGCGAAAGTACAACGACGCGATCATGCTGGGGACGCACTTGTTGGCGATCTCGGTGACGACGGTGCTTTATCTCAGCTATCAGTATTACCCGTTTGTGATTGCCGCTGCCGCGATCGTGCGTGCTCAAGCCGAACGTACGGCAGGTTCGCAGGCTCAGTCGACAGACAACGCGCGTCCGCGTTTGGCGCGGACGGCACGTCGAACCGCGTCACGTTCGGCGGCATGAGCGCTCGTAGTGACCCGATTTATCGGGTCGAGGCTGCGCCAGTGACCCCATCAATGGGGTCACTACGAGCAAAACCACGCAGCCGCTCTACCGCGTGCCGAAGGTCAGCTCATCCGCCGCACAGACCCATTGGGCGAGCGTCGGCTCGTAGTCGATCAACTCGTTCGGCTTGAAGTAGATCTTCAACTCGCGCTTCGATGCTTCAACGCTATCGCTGGCGTGCATCAGATTCATCTGGCGGCTGACACCGTAGTCGCCCCGAATCGTGCCGGGGGCGGCATGTCGCCCGTTGGTCGGGCCGAGCATGGTCCGCATGACCAACACCGCTTCCGGCCCTTCCACCGCCACCGCGACCACCGGGCCAGCGGTGATGAACGATTCGAGCAACGGATAGAAATCCTTCAAGACATGCTCGACGTAATGCTTCTTGGAAAGCTCCGGGGTGACTTGCAGCATCTTCAGGCCGACGATCTTCAGCCCTTTCTTTTCGATGCGGCTGAGCAACTCGCCGCAGAGGCGGCGTTGGACGGCGTCGGGCTTGAACAGAATCAATGTGCGTTCGGCGGGCATGGGAGTCCTGTGTTATTTGAGATTTGAGATTTGAGATTTGAGATTTGAGATTTGAAATCCTGTTACGCCATCATCTTCCGAAACTCGGCGAACAGATAATGGCTGTCGTGCGGGCCGGCCGAAGCTTCCGGGTGATACTGCACTCCGAAAGCGGGCACGTCTTTGCAGCGGATGCCTTCGACCGTTTGATCGTTCAAGTTGATGTGCGTGACCTCGACGCTCTTCGGCAGCGAATCGGCTTGCAGCGCGAAGCCGTGGTTCTGCGACGTGATTTCGACGCGGCCGGTGTCGCGATGCAGGACCGGCTGATTGGCTCCGCGATGTCCGAACTTCAGTTTGTAGATTTCGCCGCAGAGCGCGAGTCCCAGCAGTTGATGTCCGAGACAAATCCCGAAGACCGGCTTCTTCCCGAGGAGTCCGCGAATCGTGTTGATCGCGTAATCCAGTGGCCGCGGATCGCCCGGCCCGTTCGAGAGAAACACGCCGTCCGGATTGAGGCTGAGCACGTCGTCGGCCGTCGCGGAACCGGGGACGACGGTGACTCGGCAACCAAGCTGCCGCAGATGACGCGGAATGTTCCACTTCATGCCGTAGTCGATCGCGATCACATGCGGACCGGCCGAGTTGTCGGCGAGCGGATTGTGCAGCGATTCGTAGCCGGGAGTGATTCGCTCGCGCACCAGGCTGTTGACCCCCTGATCCCAGTCGCGGCTCTGCTTGGGCATGACCTCTTTGACGAGATCGAGACCCACGATGTCCGGGCTGCGGCGAGCCTTCTCGACCAGCGATTCGTCGTTGAGGTCGGTGGTCGAGAGCACTCCGGTCATCACGCCATGCACTCGCAGACGGCGGACCAACGCGCGGGTGTCGATCCCTTCGAGTCCGATGACGTTGTTCTTTTTGAGATAATCATCGAGCGACAACGTCGAGCGATAATTACTGGGGAAGCGACACAACTCGCGGACGATGAAGCCGGAGAGCGACAGGCCGCCGCTCTCGACGTCGTCGGCGTTGCTGCCGTAGTTGCCGATCTGCGGGTACGTCATGGTGACGATCTGACCGCAGTACGACGGGTCGGTGAGGATTTCCTGGTAGCCGGTCATGCTCGTGTTGAACACGACCTCGCCGAAGATTTCACCGTCGGCTCCGAAGGCTCGGCCGGTGAAGACGGTGCCGTCGGACAAAGCCAGTTTCGCGGGACGAATTGGGGAGCTCATAGTGGGCGGCCTTGTAGCGGACGGCGTGACGAATTTGAAGGAATCGGGAAGAGCCCGACGAATGGAAGGAGACGACGAATG
>CAMDPX010000429.1 GCA_945905295.1 Planctomyces sp. SH-PL62
GGCGTCAGCCCCCCGGTCCTGCGGCGAATTCACCGGGGGGCTGACGCCGCCCCGCTCGCCTGCTTGATTACGGCACCGAAGTTTCTTCGGTGGACCACGCGGGAAATTTTCCCTTGAGCTCCAAGGTTTCCGCGCCGCGGCGCACCGTCAGTTGGATTTCGTCGCCAGGAGCGAAGCGGCGCAGCATGTCGGATCGCAGCCGATCGAGCGATCGTTCGCGCGAGTCACCCGATAGCGCGGTGATCACGTCTCCTTTTTGCAGGCCGAGAGTTTGAGTCAGTCCGCGCGGTTTGACCGACAGGATCAGAATGGCGAGTCCCGACTCTGGCAGTCCGGCTTCGCGGCGTTCAAACTTGGCCAGGGCGGCTCCGCGAAATCCCCAATCGGCGGGGATGCTGCGTGCCGATTTTCGCCAACTCAATTCCGTTTGCCGCCAGTTGGCCGGCAAGGAGAGTTCGACGTCGCGCCCCCCTGCCCCGCCGATGACCAACTTCACGCGGTCGCGAGTAGCCGGCAGGCGTTGCAGCGCCCAGCGCAGATCGAGTTCCGATCGAATCGGCACATCGTCGCAGCGAGTCACCACATCGCCCGGCTTGAGGTGCCCGGCGGCCGGCGATCCATCTTGCACGCGAGCCACGCGATGCCCGTGCGCGCGGTCGATCTCAATGCCGAGCGATTCCGGCAGCGGATACGAGAACAGCATCTCTCGTGTGAAGCGACCGTCGTGATACGCCTGCAACAAGCTGTATTCGCGGACTTGATGGCAGTGGACGCAGCCTTGATGACCCTTTCGCAACAGCGGAATGTCGAGCGGTGTCTGAGACGTTTTTGGTTCCGGGTGCCAGAGCACGTCATCCATCTTGGAATTCGTCGAGGGGCCGGCAGCAGCACGCTCGGCAGCGAGTTTGTGGGCGGCGAGTGACTCACGCAGGGTTTGTAACAGCGAGGCTTTGCTGAGCCGCGCGTCCGGTTCATGTTCGTCACGTCCGCCGTAGCGGCTGTAGATACGCAGTTTTGAGTCGGTCGTAAACGCCGCCCAAGTGGTGTCGAAGTCGAACTCGAAGCGTGCAATGTCCACGCGATTCATCGAAGTCAAACGCACGCAAACAAAGTCCGCGCGAGCTTGTCGGAGTTCGGGATCTTCCTGAGCAACCTGCCCATCCCATTGCCAGCACTCCGGTCAACGCACGCAGCGGAACGTGATGAACAACGGCTTGCCCGTCGATTCCGCCAGCTTACTCGCGTCCTCCAAGTTGGAGTGCCAGCCGGGAACAGACTCCTGAGCCATGCCGGCTTGGCTCGTCAGCATCAGACTCACGAGGATCACGACCCCAGCACACGCGCGCGGCAACAGCATTACTTGCCTCTGGCTTCCAACGAAGGAGTTGGCTCGGCGGTCGCGGGCAACGCGACCTCGGCACGAGCCAACAAACGGTTCAAGCTGGTCAATCGGCCTTCATGTAACAGCACCAGAAATGACGGTACGAGGATGGGGCGCACCACAAACGTGTCCAACAGCACGCCAAACGCCAACGCGAATCCCAGTTGATGCAGACCGACCAGCGATCCCGCCAACAGCGAGCAAAACGTGCCGGCCATGATGATGCCGCAACTGGAAATAATGCTGCCGGTCTTTTGCAACGCGGAGATGACACCGTCGGTCAGGCCGTGCAGTTTTTGTTCTTCTTCGATGCGGGTCATCAGGAAAATGTTGTAGTCTTCGCCAACCGCGATCAGGATCGTGAACAGGAACATGGGCACCTTCCAATCCAGTCCCGCAAAGCCGGAGGGGTCCATCGCCCAAAAGACGGCGAAGGTTACTCCCAACGTCACCAGATAGCTGAAGAAGACGCTGACGATCAGATACACCGTGACGGCGAAGCGACTGATGAGTTCATGCAGCACCACGGAGATGCCGCTCTTCGAGGCGATCGCTGCCATGAGTTTTCTGACCGACGTGTGCGTGAGCAGCACGATCAGAATCAGGAACACGCCCACCAGCACCAAGGAATTGATCCGAATCTGGTCGCCGTCGGTCACGATTTTGAGATCGCGGATGCTGGCGGTCGGACCGAGCGTGAAGACTTTCAGCCCCGCGGGGACGGAGGTCTCGATCGACCGGCGGATCGTTTCGAACTGCGCGATGCTGTTGCGGGCGAAGGGATCCTCTTGGAGAACCAGATCCACGCGCAGGACTTTGCCCGCCAAATCTCCGCGTGAACTGACGTAATGCTGCTGCAATCGTTTTATTTTATGCCGAGCCGCGATACCGCTGAGTGGAGACGAGCCGCTCGCCAGTTGGATTTCGGAAACATTCCGCGGCTTTGCCGCATCGTCGTTGGCAATGGTCGAAAGGCCGCCGCCAAACGGATGCAACACAGTCCGCACATCGGCAAGTTGCAGACGCTCCTGCTGGTCGCGAAGTTGTCCGGTCAGGGTTTGAATGAGCTGATTCGCGTCATCCGAGAGTTGCTCGTCATCTTCATTGAGAAACGATCCACGTTCCGACTGAATCAACACCGTGATCGGTCCCGCGATCCCTTTGGGGTAATGTTTCGCGACCGCGTCCGCTCCCACGACACTGGCGGTGTCGCGCGGCAATTCGCTGAGCAGCCCGTAACTCAGATGTCCGCGAAACTGCACGCCAACCCAGGCGAATGGCAACATCATCAGGACGCTCGCCAGCAAAACGGTCCCCGGCCGACGGCGGACCAGCCCGCTGACCTGTGTCCAAGCAAGCTGTCCCCAATTGCGTTCAAAAAATCGCGACCACAACGAGGTGGCCGTCACCCAGCCGCCCGTACCCGATAAACGGGTCCGCGCAACTCGCGGCCAAAACGCCCATTGCCGAGCCAGCCGCATCAAAGACGGAGAAAAGGTCAACGCCGCCGCCAGCACGATCACCAAGCTCACCGTGATGGCGATCCCCGCTTGGCTGAACTTTCCGAAATCGGCGAAGTACATCATGAAGATGCCGCAGATGACCGTCCCCGCGCTCGCGACCAGAGCGTGCCCCACCTTGGACAGTGAATTCGCCACGGCTTGGTCCAGCGTCGCTCCTTCCCCTAACTCTTCCTTGTATCGAGCGATGAGGAACAGGCAGTAATCGACGCCAGCCCCGTAGCTAAGCACCTTCACATAGACCTCAATCCCTGCGAAGAGGTCGACGATTCCAGCCTTTGCGAGACAGGCCAGCAGCGCCAGCGAGATTTCCGTGGCGACCGCCACCGTCATCAGCGGGATCAACGCCATCAAGGGCGCTCGGTAAATGGCGACCAGCAGGAGCACGACCAGGATCACCGTCCACAATTCGGTGTCTCGTGAGCTTTCCTCGGCCGCGTGAATCATGTCTCGACCGACGGTCGCCGAGCCGCTCAACGCCAAATCCAAGCCCGGCGGCACTCGCTCGGTCGGAGGCAAGTCCTCGGAATGCAATTTCCCAGGCTGCCGCTTTCCGTTGCGGTCGATGTAGCCGATGAGGTTCTCGATCTTTCCGATCAACTTTTGATTGCGAGCATCCAAAAACTCGGTCGGCAACTCGATCAACACCAGTGAGGCTTGCTGATCGCTGCTATTGAGCAGCCGGCCGACCGACTTGTCCGACAACGTGCGGATGGTGATCGACTTCAGATCTTCGCCGGCCTCGGATTCCTCAACTGCGGCGGGGACTTTCGGCTTCGACTTCAGCAACACCTGTGGCTGCAACGATTTGGTCTCTTCGTCCGCGATCGTTTCCAGCTCTTTCCGTAAGACGTCGTTGATGAAGGCTTTGTCGCTCTCCAGAAGCCCGGTCGGCGAACTCTCTCGCCGCACGACGATCACCACATTGCTGGCCAGCGGCTCGTCCCAAGCCATCCGAAACAAGTCCTCGGCCACTCGGCTCGAGGCATCCTTCGGCAGGAACGCGAATTCTCCATCGGCCGCCACGTCCTTCCACGCCGGCGCAGCCCACTTCAAACCGACCAAGACGGCCAGCCAAGCGACCAACAAGAGCGGCCACGTCCGTGATACCAGCTTACCGAAGGTTTCAAACATCCGTTGGAGGCTGCCGAGGTGATCAATTCCGCCGGGATAAACATCCGGCGGTCGAAGGGTGAGCGACCGGCACTCCGCCTGTCGCGTTGGCCGAAGATGATACGGCCCTTGCTTTTCCACCGTCAACGAACTGAAACCGCTTTGCCGACCGCGAAGCCGAACCGCATCTGCCACGGATTCGCCAGAACAACCTGGAAGGTGTGGCTCGACCGCGATAATCTCGCGGCCCGTTCCGCTTGCTCTGAAGCAGGCGAGCGGGGCGGCGTCAGCCCAATGGTGCTGACTTTGATTTTGCGTTGGAATTGTCCGGACCACGGCATGGGGTTTGCGCGTAGCTGTCAGATTTCCTCACGGAGGTCATTCTGGCATGGTCAAGCACGGTAACGCGGGGGTTTC
>CAMDPX010000430.1 GCA_945905295.1 Planctomyces sp. SH-PL62
CGCGCGACATGCCGATCCACCATCGGCTCCAGCGCGTCCCGATCCTCGGCCGACATGTGACCCAACTCGACCAACAATTCCCCCAACAGCCGCGACTTCTGCAACGTCCACGCCTGCAACGCCGCGATCAGCCCCGCCTGCGTGATAAACTCCATCTGCAACGCCAAGACGCCGAACAACACGTTGCGATCAGACGACGATGAAGACATGAATTGCTGCTCCCGAATCGAGTCGTCGATGTCCGTGAGACGACCAAGAGTTGCCGGGGCATCCGATCCGCCTGGCAATATCTGTTCTCAAACGCCAAGACCGCGAAGATCAAGCGCCGCTCAGCCGCCATGATGTGCCTCCACCGCGACAGACTTCGAGACCGCTGGGCGGATATCACAAGGCGGAGGCTCAGCAACTGCAAGCCTGATGGCTCACAGAGGGTTTCACGGGGATGGCCAACTTCGGTTGCCTCGCCCACGGCGACGAGCCATCGAAGCGGACTTCCCCTCGCGGACGCGCTTGAGATATCTACGCGGCCGATAAGTCGCAACGGACCTTGTTCGGGAGGGAGCCATGATGAAACGGCGTTGGCTGGGAAGCCTGTGTCTGAGCTTGGTGATCGGTGATCTGTCGCTGTTCGCGGCTGACAAAGTCGAGCTCGCGGAACCGGAATCAGACGCACGCATCAAGTTGGTGCGGAGTCATGTGCAGGTCAGCGGTCAGCTCAAGACGGCGGCTGGTGCGGGCAAGACGATCCCGCTGAAACTGACCGCCGACGCGCAGTATCGCTTCTTCGAGCGGCGTCTGAGTGGAACCGGCCGCGATGCCGAAACCTTGCGAGCGGTTCGGCTCTATCGCTTCGCCAGCAATGACACCGAGGTCGCGCCCGCCGATGCTCCGGAGGGAGCCGCGCCGAAGAAATCCACGCTCAAGCTGCCGGAGACGCGGCACTTGATCGTCGCTCAGGGACGCCGCGAAGGAGCGTTGCTCTATAGTCCGACGGCGACTCTGACCTACGACCAACTCGATTTGTTGCGCACACCGGGCGACAGCTTGCCACTCTTGAGTTTGCTGCCGCGCGAGGAAATCACGGCCGGAGAATCTTGGAAGCCTGAAAGCTGGGCCGTGCAGATGCTGTGCGGCATCGAGGCAATGACCAAAGGTGAGATCAACTGCAAGCTCGAAGAGGCCGACACTGCTACGGCTCGCGTAACGTTCACCGGCAGCGCGGATGGTGCGACGCTCGGCGCAACCACGACGGTACAGCTCGCGGGCGAATTCACGTTTGATCGGGCCGCGAAAATGATCACACGCGCTCGCGTCCAACAAACGGAAGGCCGCTCCATCGGTGCCGTCATGCCCGGAATGGAAGTGACCGCGAATGTCACCCTGGAACGGTCGCTCGCCGACGGAGCGTCCGAGACGAACTTGCTCAACGACAAAGCGGTCGCCGACATCCCGCTCGAACCGGCGGCCGAGATGCAGTTCCTGCGCTTCGAATCGTGGGGATTGCGGTTCTATCACGATCGCAATTGGTTTCAGTTCCACCAAACCAAGGATGTCGCCGTCTTCCGCATGATGGAACAAGGGAGCTTGGTCGCGCAGGTGAATGTCTCGCCGATCCCGGCCTCCGCGACTGGCAGTCACACCTCCGAAGAACAGTTTCAAACGGACATTCGGCAGACACTCGGCAAGCGTTTGAAAGGGATCACGAAGTCCGAACAGCTTCAGCCGCGCAATGCCAACGACCGCCGCTTTCTGTTTCGCGTGATCGTGGAAGGGGAGGCGGACGGCATTCCGATGACGTGGTTCTATCACCTCTGTGCCGCACCGACCGGCCAGCAAGTTTCGTTCGTCTTCGCAGTCGAAACGAAGAACGTAGAGAAGTTCAATAACCGCGACTTGGGACTGGTCCGTTTGTTGGAGTTCATTCCCGCTCGCCAAAACGCTTTTCCTACTCCGTCAGCTCGGTCGCTTCGGCCGGCGTCTCGCGGCGAGTGGCCTCTTCGGTGGGCATGCGGTGTTCGTACAGCGGGCCGTTGATGCGGATCGGGCGGACGTCGAGATGAATGTCGAGCACCGTGTAGTCCTCGCCGCCGTAGTCTTCGGTGTACCAGCCCTTGCTGTCCGGGCCACGGTAGAACCGGAACTCGAAACCGTCGGACGCCTGATGCCGTGAATCGAGTCCGCTGAATGCCAAGCCAATCGCTTCGGACTCTTTGTTGTCGATCAGCCGGCCGAGCAAATCGGCGACGGCCGCGTTGCCCAGGATGTCCGTGTAAAACATCCGGTGATCGAAGTACGGGCTGTAATCGTTGGCGTTCGGATCGAGCTTGATGTCATCCAGTTTCTCCTCGGAAGGCGTGACTTCGCGCGTCCGCAGGTTGATCGAGTCGCCGCGGTCGAGGTAACTCAATTTGACGTTCTTCAGGCTGAAGCCTTCCATCTTCGGGTCGGTCTTCGCTTGCGAGATGTCCAGGATGAGTACTCCTTTGTAGCCAATCACGGTCGCTTCAACTCCGCGCCGGACAACCAGAGCCGTGTTCTCGTCCACGCCAATGCCGAACGGAATCTTCTGCGAGTGCATCGCCACCAACGCTCGCGCGAAACGGCCACGGACCAGACAGTGCTGCTCGACAAACCAGTTCTTGTCCAGAAAGCCCAGTCCGTCGTCGATCTCTTCGCCCATCGAGACGCCGTTCCGCAGGACTTGCAGCGGCGGCGGAGCGTCGCGAAACATCACATGACTCATGATCGCCGCACCCGCGCTGGTGCCAGCGATCACACCTCCGCGACGGTACACATCCCAAATCGCCTTGAGCATCGGGGTCTGTTCGCGATCATCGTCCAGCAGAGCATCCACGATTCGCCCTTGAGCTCCGCCGATAAAATAGACGCCGGTGGCGGATCGCACACGCTCAACCAATTCCGGATCGAAGACCGCTTCTTGCACGTCGCGATCGACTTCGCTCCAAGCCACGGGTACCACGAAGGAGTCCGCTCCCGCCCGGTTCAGGGCCTGCACGAGCTTGGCGCACGTCTTGATCGGTTGACCGCTGGAAGCCGTGGGGAAAATGGCGATCTTCGCACCGTCGCCACCCGCCAACTCCACGACCGTGTCCCACAACTCTCGATCCCGAAACCGCTCCGAGCCGCCGATGATGACCAGCGAGCCTTTCGGAGCGCCATCATCCGCCGCCGTTCGCGCGGACTCTGCAATCACCGCGTCCGCAGCCTGAGCAACGGACACGCTGAGCATGAGCAGACACATCGAAAACGTTACGAGTTTCACAGCCTCATCCTTTCGAGGGGAGCTTCACCCGACGCGAACCAGCCTCGTGAGCGTGAGGGGACGTCACGTCAGTGCTCCACGGACCACGTCCTTGCGGTTCGAGCGAGCCTTGGGACGACTCGCCAAAGGAGATGTACCCCCGCCTTCCAACTCCGTCAATCGGTTTCCCCACGCTCCGGCAATCTCCGCTGGACTCATTAGACACAGCATCGGACGTCGCGGTTGTGAGTCCACGTTCCACGAATTTTCGGAGAATTGCGGCGGCTGACAAGGGGGTCGTGCCACTCACGGCGCAGCCGGTGGAGTCTTTGGCGCAGCCGGAACCGCGACGTTCGGTGTCGTCGCAGTCTCCGCGTCTGAGGGGATGGGAGTATGCAATTCCGTCAGCAACTCCGCTCGCCGAGCCGCGACCTCGGCGTCAAACGACGACACCACGTCGATCGCTTTGTCCCGCGAGGTCGCCAATCCAATGATGAGATACTGAGCGACAGCCAGGCCGTAACAAACCCAGCCCGCAGAGCCCAGCTTGAAGACCGTGACGATGGCGAACACAGGCGAGGCTCGGCTGAGATGAATGCAGAACACGCCCCACAACCACGCTCGCCAGGTCTGGCGAAGCTCGCGGCACACGGCCATGAACCCTTTCGATTTGATCTTCGGTGGGCCGGGATGAATGAACCGAAACAACTCTTGATCCGGCATCCCTTCGATGCAGCCGATCGCCAGAAACAGCCGCAACGCAAACACAACCACGTCGTCAAATCGGCGATCATCCAACTTGGACTGAAAGATGATCTGCTCCATGTTGTTCGTCGCGAACAGCAGCAGCACCGAGGCCCGAAACCATTGCGACAGATCTTTCTCCAGTTCCGCGCTGATGACTTCGATCCGCAGCAGGTACTTCAACAGAAACTTGAAGATCGGGATGGCGATCAACCGCAACAAAAACCGCGTGACCGGCTTCGTAATGTGCCGAACTCCCGGCAGTTGGAAGATCCATTGAACGAGATTTCCCACGGAGCACCTCAACCGAATCGAACGCTACGGGGTCGGGAGTCTTTTTCAGGCCGCCAATGATTCTTGACGATGACCTGCGATCGACCAGGCGGCCTGAAAAAG
>CAMDPX010000431.1 GCA_945905295.1 Planctomyces sp. SH-PL62
GCCCGGAGGTTATCCGGCAGTCCGCAGTGGCTTCCTCGATGCCGAGACGATTTGGCCGCTGTTGCTCAAGCAAGCGATCGGGCTGGCCGCCGACACCCTCGACCTGACATCGCTCTTGAAGTGGTCTCTGGATGCCGAGACCACGAATCGTTTTCGACGCTCCCCGGAACCATTCCGCGAAGCCGCCGTGGCATGGTTGTCCGAGTCCTTGGGGCCGGTTGCAGAGATCGTGCTGCGCTGCGTCGAGCAATTGGATCGGCCTGATGCCGTGCCGATTGGCTTGGCGGCAACTGTGTTGTTTCATCCGACAGCAACCGGAAAACTTGAGAAGGCGACAGGCAAACTGGAAGAACGCTTTCTCCAGGGAAAGACGCCGGACGCTGGGCTGATGCAGCGCTGGAGTACGGCGGCCACCGAAGTCGTCCGGGCGCTACGGCACACTGAGTCGAAGGCGTATCGCCAAACTCTGCAACGGGCCGACGAAATCTTATGCGAGATTCAGGCGGATTCGTTGGCGCATCTGAGTGATACCTCGCCTCTGGGGTTCGATCAGCGGCTGGCTCGTTTAGGCGACCGTCTGTCGGACGTGCTGACAGGAACCAACTGGGATCAGTTGGGCGAATTGCACGCTGCTCACCAAGCGGTACGAACACACGACCAAGCCGCGCAGGATGCTCGCCGGTTGGAGCAAGTGAGCATGGCGCTCCGACTCGTCCGTTGGGTCGGTGGTCTTCACCGCGAAACTCCCGTGGGTCCGCCGTCGTTCGCCGCAGCCGCCGTTGACCATGTGCGTGATGGCGGATTCGTCGACTGGGCACGTTTGCGGTTGCGTGCCGGTGATCCCGTCCGTGAACTCTCTCAAGCCTATTCACGACTGTTCGAGCATGTGACACAAATTCGCGAGCAGCAGTCGCATCAGTTCTCGCGGCTCTTGGCGGATTGGACGGCCGCTGGTTCGCAAGGGGACGAGGTGCTGACGGTCGAACGGATTTTGGAACAAGTGGTGGCCTCGCTGGCGGCCGAGAGTCTGGTGCTGGTCATCGTGATCGACGGGATGAGTGTCGCCGTTTGCCGTGAGTTGCTTGCCGATGTGACCCGCCACGAATGGATGGCTCTGAGCGAGCCTGGCCGGACCTTCAATCGACCGGGTGTTGCCGCCATTCCGTCCGTCACCGAGTTTTCCCGCACCAGCCTGTTGTGCGGTGTGCGTCGCCAGGGCGCGGCGGCCGACGAAAAGCCGGGGTTCGCTGAACACGCGGCGCTGCTGTCTCGCTGTCGCAGTGGCTTCCCCCCCGTGCTGTTTCACAAGGCCACGCTTCAGGAGGCCGATGATGCCGTCTTGGCCGTCGACGTCCGCAAAGAGATCGCTTCGACCCATCGGCGGATCGTGGGAGTTGTCGTGAACGCGGTTGACGATCACCTGCTGAAAGGCGAGCAGATCAATACGCGGTGGTCGCGAGACGAGATCAAAGTGCTGCCGGCGTTACTGCACGAAGCCCGCATCGCGCGCCGCTTGGTCGTGCTGGTCAGTGACCACGGTCATGTTTTGGACTGGCAGACCCAAGCCCGACCATGTTCGGACGAGAACGACAGTGGTGAGCGTTGGCGTGCCCCCATCGGTGAGCCTGCGGCGGACGAGCTGCAAGTCGAGGGACCGCGTGTGATGACCAAAGGACACCGGCTGATTGCCCCGTGGAGCGAACGGGTGCGCTATGGGATGAAGAAGAACGGCTACCACGGTGGGCTGACGCCACAAGAAATGATTGTTCCGATCGTCGTGCTATCGAGCACGGACGACTTTCCGGCCGGCTGGCAAGAGCAGCCGGTCGATACGCCATCGTGGTGGGATGAGGACGCACCGACCGTGGCGAATCTCGATAAGTCCCTGCCGAAACTCAAGCCCGCCAAGCTGCAACTGCCTGGAACTCTCTTCGATCATTTGGAAGACCACGAAGAGGTTACTGCGCCTGTGATCGTCACGGCATCGACTCCGGAATGGATCGCGCGCCTTTTGACGTCCCCTGTCTTCGCCGAACAAAAACGACTGGGCGGCCGTGGTCTACCAGCCGAGAAGGTGTTTGCTCAGCTCTTGGAAACGATCAACCAGAGCGGCGGGAAGCTGACCTCGACCGCCCTGGCTCGCGCGCTTGAGTTTCCAGCACTGCGGTTGCCAGGTCTGCTGGCGAAAGTTCAACGGGTGCTGAACATTGACGGGTACGCGGTGTTAAGCCGAGATGATGCGTCAGACACGATCGAATTGAACCGCGGCCTGTTGCTCAAGCAATTCGATCTTGTGTAGGAACTTGTGATGTCCCTCAGCCCCCAACGCAGACAGGAAATCATCGATGCCCTGCGGCGTGGCACCGTGCCCCGCAGCAGCTTGGATGCTTTCGCGGTTGGCTTGGATCGTTTTGAAGCAGCGTTTGAGGACGAGTTTGCGAAAGTCGCGGCCGGCGGCAGCCAGTTCAAAGCGGTGCGGGGGGAGTATGGCTGCGGCAAGACCTTCTTTGCTCGTTGGTTGGCTGATCGCGCTCGCAAGCAGGGTTTCGCGACATCTGAAGTTCAGGTGTCGGAAACCGAGACTCCGCTGCATCGGCTGGAGACTGTCTATCGTCGGCTGATGGAGCGGCTCTCGACCGCCGACACGCCGCAGGGCGCGTTGCGCAACATCGTCGATGGCTGGTTCTATGCGTTGGAAGAAGACGTCCTCGCCGAGGGGATTGTCGCCGCGGATGACACGCAGGGCCTCATGAACCGGACCACAGAGTTGCTCGAACAACGGTTGTCGAAGGTGAGCAGCACCGCGCCAACCTTTAGCGCCGCGCTGCGGGGTTATCGTGAAGCTCAGGCCAGCGAAGATCGCGCTGCCGCCGAAGGCATCCTGGCGTGGTTGGCTGGCCAACCAAACGTCGCCGCTGCCTCAAAACGGTTCGCGGGAGTGAAAGGCGATATCGACCATTTCGGTGCTCTGAGTTTTCTGCAAGGTGTTTTGATCGTCCTCCGAGACTCGGGACATCCCGGCCTGTTACTCATCTTGGACGAGGTCGAAACCATCCAGCGCGTGCGCAGCGACGTGCGTGACAAGAGCCTCAATGCTCTGCGGCAGTTGATCGACGAAGTCGATTCGGGCCGATTTCCCGGTCTCTACTTGTTGATCACCGGTACGCCGGCGTTCTACGACGGGCCTCAAGGAATTCAGCGATTGGAGCCATTGGCCCAGCGGCTGCACGTCGACTTTCAAACAGACGCCCGCTTTGACAATCCGCGCGCTCCGCAGATTCGGCTTCCTGGCTTCAGCCTCGACCGGCTGTGTTTGGTAGGCTGCAAAGTGCGGGACATCTTTCGGCAACATGCTCAGGATCCCGACCGTATTGCTTCGCTCTGCGGTGATGATTACGTGCGGCAACTGGCCAACAACGTCACCGGCAAGCTCGGAGGCAAAGTGGGCATCGCACCACGCATATTCTTGAAGAAACTCGTCGCCGACGTGCTTGATCGAATCGACCAATTCCCAGAGTTTGACCCCGGACGACACTATGCTCTCACCATCGCTGAGAACGAGCTGACGCCCATCGAGCGAGAGGCAATGGGGGCTTCAGACGTCAACGACATCGAGCTTGATCTGCCGGATTGATTCTCACGGATGCCGAGCCGCGACCGTGAGGAAGCGGTCAGGCGGAGATCTTCCACTCCCTGACGGTCGCGGCTCGAATGACAATTTGGGACATGCTGTGAGTCACTTTGAGACGTTACATCCGGCGCTACAGCATCACATCGTCAACAGCCTGGGTTGGCGTGAGCTTCGGCCATTTCAGGAGTCGGTCATCCCCTCGATTCTCGGTGGCCGGCATCTCATCGTGCTGGCACCAACTGCGGGCGGTAAAACAGAAGCAGCGTTCTTTCCGGTAATCTCTCGGATGTTGACGGAGGGCTGGACCGGTCTCAGCGTTCTCTACATCTGTCCGATCAAAGCCTTGCTGAACAATCTCGACGTTCGACTTCAGCGGTACTGCACTTTGTTGGGACGCCGATCCGCGTTGTGGCATGGCGACGTCCCGCCGACCGCACGACGCCGAATTCTGCGAGAGCCTCCTGACTGCCTGCTGACCACGCCTGAATCCTTGGAGGTGATGCTCGTCTCTCCAAACATCGACTCGCGCCGTCTCTTTGGTTCGCTGCAAGTGGTCATCATCGACGAGATCCATGCCTTCGCCGGCGATGACCGTGGATGGCACTTGCTCTCAGTCCTGGAACGCATCACGCATTTGACCGGGCGCGAGCTGCAACGGATCGGTCTCTCGGCCACAGTCGGCAATCCGGAACGGCTGCTGGAATGGCTCGCTGGGTCGTGCGCCGGAGAGCGCCAAGTGTTTCAGCCCGATGAGCCGAGCA
>CAMDPX010000432.1 GCA_945905295.1 Planctomyces sp. SH-PL62
CACGGCGAGAGATCGCGACCTACATCGCCTACTACAACAACTCCCGCCGACACTCATCCCTCGATTACCTCACCCCCACCGAATTCGAATCTCAAATGCTCGCCGAAAATAGTGACTCACACTGTCCGTGAAACACCGAGCACCTCAAAGGATCGGCTTGCGAATTCCACGCCTGCTCAAGCCGAAGCATTCCTGTGCGAGCTGCACCGTCACGGAATGTTCTACGCGAGATTCCTTGACTCAAAACGGGAGGTCGATGACGCGCTGGCCGAGCGACTTGATCGCATACGCCGATTAAAGGTTACGGTGGCGTTTCCGTTCTTGCTGCGTGTGTTCGACGCATTCGATAAAGGCTGGCTCAGTCACAAACAAGTACTCGAAACGCTCGACTTGCTTGAATCGTTCGTGATTCGCCGGTCGATTTGCAACATGCCGACCAACCAGTTGCGGAGGATGTTGCCGCCGGTATTTGATGCTGCTGGCGGTGCTGGCTCCGACTTCGTCGATGGTCTTCGTAAACAGTTAGGCGGAAAGCGTTGTCCTGACGACGAAACATTTGCCACTCAACTCGCCAGTCAACCGCTCTATTCCACAGCCGAGAAAAACGCACGGCTTCGGTTGATCCTCGAAAGGCTGGAGCTTTCCTTCAATCACAAAGAATCGGCGGAGCTTTCAGGAACTCAGATCGAGCACGTTCTGCCACAGACTTTGACCCCAGAATGGGAGCAGGAACTTGGGGAAGGTGCTGAGGAGCAATCGACACGTCTTCTGCACACGTTGGGGAATCTGACGCTGACGAAATACAACGCGGAGTTGTCCAATAAGCCGTATGAGGTCAAGCGAAGTGACTTCGCCAATAGTCACTTCGTATTGAATCGCTACTTTGCCGAGGTTGTGCGATGGTCTCCAGACGCAATCCTCGAACGTGGTCGAGCGCTGTCGCAGCGAGCGATCGGAATTTGGCGCGACGTTGGCCGCGAGCCAAACGCTATCGATAGTGAGAAACGGTCGAGCACGCCGCCCGTGAAGGTCCGGTTTCGCGATGATCAGCAACCCGTAACGAATTGGAAAGACGCCTTCGTCAAATTGCTCAAACAGTTTGACGCGAGCAGTCCGGGACTGTTGAGCCGTATCGCGACGGAACAGACTTTGGCGGCAGTGATCTCGGTGGATGAAGATCGGTTCCGTCGGTCGAAAGCACAAATCGGGACGGTCTATGTCAACACGCACGCCAGCGCGGCCCAACTTCAAGATTGGTGTGGAAAGGTCGCAGAGATCGGAAGGATTAGCGCGAATGATTTCGAGTTCGTCATGCCGGATCATGTCGCACCAAGCAAATGGAAAGCGACGAGCGTACCACCGGTCAGAATTAGGTTTCGCGACGTCGAGCACCCCGTACTCAATTGGAAGGACGCATTTTCCAAACTGCTGACGCAGTTTGATGCGAGCAACCCAGGTTTATTGAAACGCATCGCTACGGAGCAGGCCCTGCCCACAGTAGTTTCTGGCGATCCATCTCGTTTTCACGGATCGGAAGTGCGTATCGGCGAAGTCTTCGTCAACACTTATGCCAGTGCGGCCCAACTTCAGAAATGGTGCCGAAAAGTCGCTGAAATCGGAAAAATTTCGTCAACGGATTTTGACTTCGTCATGCCAGACGCCGCCGATCCAATGCACGAGGTGCAGGTTGAACGGTGAGTGGGTGACGAGCAGTCGGGACGAGACCCCGCGTTCACACACGCTCGTCGCGTTTCCGATACGTTCGCAAGGGAGTAGGCGGAAATCCAACCTCGCGCGCTGATGCCAAGGACTCGCCCATGCCCCGACGCCTGCGAATCGAAATGCCCGGCGGCGTGTCTCACGTCACCAATCGCGGCGTCGATCGCACCAACCTCGTCCGAGACGATACCGCTCCGCGTGATGAGCCTTCTCGTCTGGAGATGATTCTACTGGGCGAGCTACACTCCGATCGGCCACTTACAGGAGACTTGTTATGGCTGGGGATGTCATCGCGAAACGTCTGGAATCGATCGAACGTCAGATCGCAGACCTCAAGGTCCAGCTTGCTCAGTCGATCGCGCGGGATTCGAAGAGCAAGACCGTCAAGGATCGGGTTCCCGAACGATACTGGCAGGATCGAGCGGCTCGATTGAGTCATGTGCAGGTGCTGGCCTCCACGGATTCCACCGCCGTCGTTTCTGCCGAACGTGGCCAGCCATGATTTACTTCGACACCAGCTACATGCTGAAGTGCTACTTGTCGGAACACGGCCACGAGGAAGTCACGCACGTCTGGAAACAAGCGGATGCCGTCGTGTGCTGTGAACTCGGCAAGGCCGAGTTCGTGGCAGCGGTCCATCGGCATCTTCGCGAAGGTCGAATCACCGATGACGGTTTGCAAACGACTCTGGCCGCGCGGCAGGAAGATCAAGCCGCCGACTTGTGGGATTGGATTCCTTTGAACGAAGAGGTCTTCACGGAAGTCGCGAAGCTGTTCTCGACGCTGCCGAATTCGATCTACTTGCGATCGGCCGATGCCATTCATCTCGCCTGCGTGCGGATGTTGGGGCTTCAAGAAATCTATTCCAACGACCGCCATCTGATGAAAGCGGCGGCTCACTTGGGACTGACGCCGCACAACGTGATTCCGTAGTTCGTCGTGGTCCGCTGAGTGGGGACCATTTTCATCCTCATCAAGGCGTCACGGTCATTTCAAATGGCCAAAGACACGGAAAGAGGAACCCATGAGTGCAACCATCCCATCACCAGTGCGAACTGGCATTGAGAGTCAGCTTGGCGTTTGCGGAGGCATACCGTGCATTGCGGGGACACGGATTCGTGTGGCATGAGTTGCAGGGACAGTCGGCGGACGAAAGGCACGGGCTTCACTGAGAACGCAGGCCGGTTCGCACTCGGACCAACAGGTCATTCAGCGCGCTGGAACCGGTCGGCACATCAGGCAAGTGGCTCGCGTCGCTGGCGGCTTCAAGTTGAGTCAGCAGGCGTTTGCATTCGGACTCGTGAAAGGTGACGTCGGTTTCCGGGAGCGTCGATTGTTCGGGACCGGCGAGTTTTCTGGCGACGAGGTCGGGGATTTGCGGCAAGCGGAACTCGTTGTTGAGCGTCACGAGGTTGGCTTCGATTTCTTCCGTCCGCATCAGGTGGATGCCGGTCAGCAGGACTCGATAGGTGTAGAGCAGCGGCTTGACTCGGCGCGGGCGTTCTTTCTCGAACAGCTTCCATTGAGTGTGAAAGAAACCCTTGTAGTGATGCACATGATGCCGCGTGAGGCACTGACTCGCGATCGACTTCAGCTCGGCATGTTCCGGTGTTGTGAGGACCGTCAGTGGCGAGAAGACCTGCTCCATGACGTAGCCGTTTCGCTTGAGCATCAAGCCAAAGAACTTGCGGAGGTCGTGCGTCACCAAGTCGATCTCCAGGCCGTCGCGGATGCCGCAGACCTGCACGGTGTCGTGCTTGTCCGGCCACAGGCCGAGCGCGTCTTGCAGTGGCAGGATGTGAGCGCCTCGAATATCGAAATCGGAATCGGGGGACGGGAAGCCGTACAAGTGCGCTCCGCTGATCGTGGCAAAGAGCAACGGATAGCGGTGCTCTGCGACTTGAGCGGCGACTCGCGGGTCGATGACGAATTCAGGCATGTTCGATTTCCTTCAGGCCGATGGCCGTGGGCCGAAAGCCGATGGCCGTGATCATTTCCGGATGATCAATCACTCGGACGGAAAATGAAATCGGCTTTCGGCCCTCGGCCTACGGCTTTCGGCCGGCCAATCGTCACGGCAAGTCCTCATCGAGCGCGAGCCGGCGTGCTCGAATCAGAAATGCGTTGGCGCGATCGTAGTCGGGACGTTTGGGGAGTTTTGTCTCGGCGAGGGCTTGATCGAACTCGCGATGCAGACTCAGCCGGAGCGATTCGACCTCCGACCAAGAGACTTCGCCGCGCTTGATCGCCAGCAGTTGGTCCCGTTGATCGGCGACGTGGACGAGCACCTCGCCGTGCCGCAGCAGATGAATGCCCGATCGAAGCAGCCGGATCAAGTGCATGACGTGCTTCCATTTCACGTTGCCATGATTGCGAATGTCGGCCTGCATCTTCTTGAACTGCGAGAGGACATAGCCGTTGAACGTCTGATAGGCGACTCGCGACAGGAAGCAGTCGCGCATGGCCAGCAATTCTCGGCCCAGCGGCGTCGCGTGCTCGATCAGCGGCGAGTACAGGCACTCGAAGACATTCGGGTTCGCCTTCAAGGCCAGCGTCAGGAACTTTTGCAGCTCCCAGTAACACTCTTGAGTCGCCTCGTTTTCCAGAGCCTCCGGCACGCCGAACAGCGACCAATGCAGTTCGGCCGGTGGCAGGTACACGCCGCGCAGGTC
>CAMDPX010000433.1 GCA_945905295.1 Planctomyces sp. SH-PL62
AATTTTGAAATTTGAAGACCCGACCCCAGATTGGTTCAACACATGAAAACCCTCCTCAAAACGTTTCTCTGGATGATCGTGCTGGTGGCGGCGGGAGCCTACATCGGCAAGGGGTATGTGCTGCGCGCGTGGAATGGACGTGATGCGGTCATCAAGCAGGAGGTCGTCAAGGCGCTGAAAAAACTGCTGCCCGATGCGGAGATCGGACTCGACGAAGTGCAATACGACTTCGGGCACGAGATCGTTCTGACAGGATTCTCGCTGACGCCGCCGCAGGGGGATGTGCCGATCGTGAAGTTGCCGGAGACAGTGATCCACATCAATCGCGACGCGCTCATCGAGCGGCAGCAGTTGGAAATCTTGAAGGTCATCGTGAAGGCTCCGCGACTGGAGGTCGTACGCGGGGCAGACGGAAGTTGGAATTGGCAAACGCTGCTATTTCCTCCGCAACAGGAGAAAGGGAGCTTGCCGGAGTTCCTCATCGAAGACGGCACCGTTGTCGTGCGGGTTGAGCAAGCTCCGGGAGTTCCGCCGGGGGTCTTGGTGCTCGAGCACATGGACATTGAACTGCTCCCCTCCGGGAAGCGGCAATTTCAGATCAAGGCCACGTCGAACTGCGAGCACACCGGTGCGATTGAATTGGCCGGTCGCTGGAACATCGACGAACAGACGGGGCATCTCCGCGGCAAGCTGACGCAGATCACGGCGGGACAAGAGTTGGTCGGAGTGGCCGCCAGTTTCGCTCCGGAAGTGCGGACGAAGCTGGCGGAATGGGAAAAGAAGTTTCTCGAACTGCTGTCGAAGCCAGCGGATGCTCAGGACGGCTCGCCATTTGGAGTGTCGGGACCGATCAAGGCCGTTGGTGCGGCGGATTCGATCTTGGGTTTGAAGGCGAAGTTCAACGTGGCCTTCGGCGTCACGCGGCCGGAGCCCAAGACGACTCCCACGTTTCACGTCGCCATGAACATCGTGGACGGCGAGATCACGAACCCCGCCCTGCCCTTCCCACTGCATGACCTGCGAGGCGAGTTGTACGCCGACAACGACCGCTTCGTGGTCAAAGAACTGACGGCTCACAACGGCGCGACCAAGCTGTTGGTTGATGGCAAATTGGAAGGCCGTGAGGCGGGTTATCCCGGCCGCATCGAAGTGACCATCAACAACGTCGTCTGCGATCAGCGGCTGCGCAGCCGGCTGTCGGCGGGGTTCGGCCGCATCTACGACCAGCATCAACCGCAGGGTGATCTCGACATGCACGCCGTCCTGGTCAATGCTGATCGACGCTGGAAACCAGAAGGGTTGATCGTCACCGCTAAGGATTGCTCGGTGATGCACGAAGCGTTTCCGTATCCCGTCGAACACGCGAACGGCTCGATCACCCTGCAAGACGGCAAGCTGATCATCGACGTGATGGGCATGGCCGGCAATCGGCCGATCACGCTCGAAGGGACGGTCGAAAATCCGGGAGCGAACGCGACGATCCTGTTGACGATCCGTACCTCCGACTTGCCGATCGACGCGACGTTCATCAAGGCCTGTACTCCGCAACTGCGATCGGCGATTCAGAGGATGCGGCTGACCGGGTTCATCGACGGCGAGGTCCGGCTGACGAAGGCTCCACAACAGCCGTTCGTGCCGCGCATCGAGGCTCTGCTGCGGAACGGAGCGATGAACTACGACGCCTTCCCGTATCGCGTCGAGGGGATCACCGGCCGACTGTCCGCGATCGGCCCAAACTTCGAGTTCAAAGAATTGATTGGCCGACACGGCAAAGAGGAGAAGACCGTCATCGCGGCGGAAGGGGACTATCGCAAGCTCAACAATACGGTCGGCGAGCTGAAGCTGAAAATCGTGACACAAGCCGCACCGCTCGACGAATCGCTGTATCGAGCGGTTCCGGCGTCGTTACAGCGCGTGTGGCGTGAGTTTCGTCCGATGGGACTCGTCGATGTCGTCACCGACGTGCATTGGCTGACCGACCGTGCGGCGGACATTCGGATGAAGAGCATCGAACTGACGCAAGGGAGCCTGTCGCTGAAGATGCTGCCGTACCGGCTGGATGAGCTCCGAGCCAGCTATGAATACGGCCCCGACGCGAACGGCTTGCCGATGGTTGTCGTGAAGTCGCTTCAAGCGCGGCATGGCGAGACAACGCTCGCGGCCGAGGGTTATCAATCGGTCAAACCGAATGGCACCTGGCAAGCTCACTACGACAAGTTCACGATCGAGAACCTCACGCCAAATCAGGAATTGCTCGATGCGCTGTCGCAGTTGCCTGGTTTGCGGCAGCTCTTCGCGAGCCTCGATCCGCAGCAAACGCTGCGATTCGACGGAGCAATGGACTTCAAGGGCACCGACGACCCGAATGACCCGATCACCGCCGCGTGGGACTTGGACACCTACTTCTTCGGCGGCACGATGCACACGGGGCTCGACTTCAAAAACCTGCGTGGCAAGGTCCATGCCAAGGGGAGTTGGGACGGGCAAGAAGTGAAAGTGAGTGGCGACGTCGATTTGTCCTCGGCCCGGATTCTGGACTACGACCTGACCGACGTTCGCGGCCCGTTCCGCGTCCTCAAAGGAACGCTGATGTTCGGGGCGGGGGACACGCAGCGCGTGCGGCCGCCCGGATTGTTGGAAGACCGCGAGCGAATCACTGCGCGGTTGTTCGACGGCACGCTGCTGCTCGACGGTGCGTCGACGTTGTCCGAGACGCCCGAATACAAAGTGCTGTTGCAGCTTCGCAACGCGCGGCTGGAAAAGTTCGCCGCGCTGCACGCTCCGAAGCAACGCGACTTGCGTGGCATCACCAATGGTTCGGTGCAACTGGAAGGCAAAGGCTCGACCGCGCAAGGAGTCAAAGGCCGCGGCACCATGCAGATCAGCCCGGCCGCACTGCTCGACATGCCGGTCGTGTTGAAGATGTATCGCCAACTGAGTCTCACTCCGCCGGAAGACTACACGTTCAAATCGGCGCAGCTCGACTTCGATATCGGCTTCGCCCGATTCCTGTTTCGTTCAATCGTTCTGGAAGGGGACACGATCAGCTTCGTCGGCAAAGGAACGGCGGACTTCGAGAACAACGTGAATCTCGATTTCTACTCGTTCCTGCCACGCGGCCCGTTGTCGATTCCGATCATTCAAGACGTGATCGGCGCGGCCACGAAAGGCTGGGTCCGCATCAACGTGACCGGAAAACTGTCGGACCCGCAAACCAAGATTTATACGGCCTCCCCTTTGGATGATGCGTTCCGAGCGATCCCGCAAACGATCTTCCCCCAAATTGGCCAAGGCATGATGCCTAAAGGGGTCAGCCGGCAGTAGCGCTCGTAGTGACCGCATTCATGCGGTCGTCACTCTGACCCGATGAATCGGGTCACTACAAGCGCCGTTACTTCCAGCGTTCGTCCTCGAAGGGATGCAACATCTTGGCGACACCCGGTTGCGGGACGTGATCGACCAGCGCTTGGGCCAGCCGGAAATCTTCGGCCGAGGTGATCTTCAAGTTCATCGGCGAACACTCGACGACATGCACCGGCTGGCCGAGCCGTTCGACCAACTGAGCTTCGTCGGTCGGCTGAAAGTCGCCGCGATGAGCAAACGCATCGAGCAGCAACTGCCGTCGAAACACCTGAGGCGTCTGCGCCGCCCACAATCCCTCACGCGGCACGGTCTTCACGATCCGCCCGTCCGGCGCGACCAGTTTCAGCGTGCTGCTGATCGGCGTCGCCGGAATCGCCGCGCCGTACTTCTCGGCCGCGCGGAAGACCGCATCGATCCACTCGTGGGCAATCAGCGGACGAGCGGCATCATGCACCGCGACGAAATCGACATCCGCCCGCACGCACGACAGCGCACGCTCGACCGTATCGGCTCGTTCCGTTCCCCCTTCGATCAGTTGCAGGTCGAGGAACGCGAGGTTCGCTCGGTATTTGTTCTTGAACCAATCCATGTCCTCCGGCGACAGCGCGATGATCCGCTGCACAACATCGTCCCGATTCACAAACGGTTCGAGTGCCCGCAACCAGACCGGCCGGCCCTTCAACTCTTGAAACGGTTTCTTCTTCGGAGCCGCCAGGCTAAGCGCCGCGAGTTCGTTGCTGGCAGCGCCCGCAAAGCGACTGCTCTTACCAGCGGCGGGAAGGATCACGGCAAAGGTCGAATGAGGATTGGTCATGGTTGGAAAACCGTATCGCGACCGACGGACAGCGAACAGGCATCACCACAACCCGATTATCTCGCGACGACCGCGAACGAGACTGGCGAGCGGGGCGGCGTCAGCCCCCCGGTGCATTCGTTGTACGTTTGCC
>CAMDPX010000434.1 GCA_945905295.1 Planctomyces sp. SH-PL62
CACGGCGAGAGATCGCGACCTACATCGCCTACTACAACAACTCCCGCCGACACTCATCCCTCGATTACCTCACCCCCACCGAATTCGAATCTCAAATGCTCGCCGAAAATAGTGACTCACACTGTCCGTGAAACACCGAGCACCTCAGATGACCAAGCCGATCACCGCGATGGGCATCATGATCCTGCAAGAAGAAGGAAAACTCTCCGTCGATGATCTGGTCGAGAAACATCTGCCGGAGTTTCGCGGCCAACGTCTGACCGCGTCGCGTGAGGGGGACACGGTCACGCTCAAGAAGCCGTCGCGAGCGATCACGCTGAGAGACTTGTTGACTCACACGTCCGGCCTGCCCGGCGGATTCCCACCGGGGCTCGCCGATTTGTATGCCACTCGCCAGCGGACGCTCGCCGAGGCGGTGCTGGTTAGCTCGCAGCAGCCACTGGACTTTGAACCGGGGAGCAAGTGGGCCTACTGCAACGCCGGAATCGACACGCTCGGCCGAGTGATCGAAGTCGTCTCCGATCAGTCGTTCGAGGAGTTCCTGGCCACTCGCGTCTTCCGTCCGCTGGGAATGACCGACACCGCGTGCTTTCCCTCAGAACAGCAGGCTCCTCGCATTGCCGGCTTGTACGAAACCAAAAACGGCGAACTGGTGGTTGCCAACCGCCCGATCGTCGGCCCAGCCACCGGAGCCAAGCATCCGATCCCGGCCGGCGGGCTGTACTCAACGGCGGCCGATCTCGCCAAGCTGTATCAAGTGATGCTCAACGCTGGACGGCTTGATTCCACGAAGATTCTCTCGCCGGAGAGCGTGCTGACGATGACCAAAGTGCAGACCGGCGATTTGCCCTGCGGTTTCGTCCCCGGCATGGGATTCGGCTACGGCTGGGCCGTCGTCAAAGAACCGCAAGGCGTGACCGCAATGGTCTCGTCCGGCACCTACGGCCACGGCGGAGCGTTCGGCACGCAAGCCTGGCTTGATCCGAAACAAGACTTGTTCGTCATTTTGCTGATCCAACGGGTTGGCCTGCAAAACGCCGATGGCTCAGATTTGCGCCGTGAGTTACAACAACTTGCTGTCGAAGCAATCAAGCGTTAATGCTATTCTCAAATTGTCCCTCTCGACGGTCATTGAACCTTCCTCCGTTCAAGCTGCTAGGAGTTGAATCGATGCGTCAGTTTTTTACCTCAATGTTTTTGACTTGGGCCGTGTTGGCACCCCACGGACTCTCCGCGCAGGAGCCGGCAAAACCGGATGCGGCGACACGAAAGTTCGTCGGCATCGGTGCCTGCCGGAACTGCCATCGGGCCGGCTCGTTGCCGAAGGCGACTGACCCGGACTTAGACCCCTTCGAGCGTGCCGCACTCGGCAACAATAGTGGTGCCGTCGATGACAGTTGGGTGAAGCTGGACGAGTACAAGACTTGGCTGGCGGACGACAAGCACGCGCAAGCCTACACGTCCTTGCTGAATGACCGTTCGAAACACATGGGAGAGTTGCTGGGCGTGGATGTTTCACGCGATAAGCGCTGTCTGGCCTGCCATGTGGGAGCCCCGCTTTCCTCATTGGGAGGCGACAAGAATCTGATTCCCGAGGAGTTGGTCAAAGATCCCAAAATCTTTACCGGAGTCAGTTGCGAAGGCTGCCACGGCCCGGCGGATAATTCCAAAGCCGCGGACGGGACCGAAACGAAGGGCTGGCTGAGTCCGCATATCACCAAAGACTCATGGCGGTTTCAGTCTCCCGATGACAAGTTGAAGAACTTTGGTTTCATTAACGTCCGCACCGTCGTCGCCCGCACGAAGTTGTGCGTGTCGTGCCATCTGGGCAGTGCCGCCGAAGGGCGGCTCGTCACGCACGAGATGTACGCCGCCGGACACCCACCGCTTCCGGGTTTTGAGTTGGCGAGTTTCACGGAGCAGTTACCCAAACATTGGCGCGAGTTCGACACCAAGGATCCGAAAATTCGCGAGCAGTATTTGGACAACAACGAGAAGAACGGCGACATCTACCACAAAGCGACCTACAAGCTGGAAAACCTCCACCAGACCAACAGCGCGCTCATTTCCGCGCTGGTCTCTTTCAGCGAGAACTTGAAACTCGCAACCGCGCTCGCGAATCCAGACCTTGTGACTCCGGTTGCCAAACCGAATTGGCCGGAACTTGCGCAGTTCGAGTGCTACTCCTGCCATCACGACTTACAAGACAAAAGTTGGCGGCAGCGGCGAGCCCTCCACGGTGCGCCCGGACGTCCGCTCCTGCGAGGATTGCCGATCCCACTGACCGTCATTGCGGTCAAACAAGCCGGAGGCGACGAGAAGAAGTTTCAGGAGCTGTGGGCACCCGTCGAAAAGTTGCTGGACGCCCAGGCGTTCGGGCACCGCGATCACTGGAGTAAGGCCACTGGGCCGCTCACCGCTTGGCTGGACGAATTAGCGTTAGCGTTGGAGAAAAAACCATTGCAGCGCGACGAGGGGTTGACGCTCTTGCAGAACATCGCCGCTGTCGGCGCGGGCAAGCTGTGGAGCGCCAAGGGTGCGGAATTGGAACTCTGGGATTACGACACGGCGCGGCAGTTGGCTTGGACCGCACGGGTCTTGCAACGAGAATTATCGACCGATCGCAGCCCCAAGCCGATTCTCGATCGTGTGGCTGCAGTTCAATCCAACCTCGCTGACATCGAACAGGCTTTTATCCTCGACCTCATCAAAGGCCGTAAGGTGCAGCAGGTTCTTCCGGGCGGAGCGAAGGGCAAAGAAGTTCAAGAAGCTGACCTGGAAACAACGCTGAAACCGACCGCGAAGTACAACGCGATTGAGTTCCGCGACAAGTGTCACGCTCTTGCCGACAAGCTCGCGGCAAAATAGTTGTCATGCCGCTTGAGTGATGTTTCATTCCTCTGGCCCCATTCGTCTGCCAAATCTCTGATGGCGATCGGATGGGGCCAGTGGTGTTTCTACAGCCGCCAGCGATTACAGCCCGGCGCGCAACGCCTCTAAATGGCGAGTGAAGTGCTCGTCGAGCACCTCGGTGTAAGTCGCAAGGTGCGATTCCAACACGCTGCGAACCGCGCGGCCGAGTTGCGGATGCGTCAGCACCGAACCGAACGTGCAATGCAGAATCTGCCGGCCCGGTGCCGTGAAGCCTTTGCCGGCTGGGACGTCGGACCAAAGTTCCAAGTAGTTGCGTTCGAGATCGCGCGACGTCGCCAGTTGCTCGGCCGAGGGGACACCGGCCAGCGTGGCCGAAACGTGATACGTCGCCTTATCGGTGTCGTACCGCCCGCGAGCGAAACCGATGATCTCGCGAAACAGTTTCTCGTCGTGCCGAGCCACGACGCGTAACGCTTCGAGATAGCTCGTGCCGGCCGTCTTCACATGGAACCGGCCCTTCGTTGCGCGAGCCAGCGCGGCGTACATCGACAGCTTGTCCGACCCCGAATGCAGGCTGAGCTTGTACGGGCCGAGCATCGCCGCGATCGCCGCGTGCTCTTGCAGCGAACGGTCCAGCAACTCCAGGTCGCCTTTGAAATCGACCCCCTTCTCGAAGTCGCCGACGAATCGCGGTGCGAGACTGACCAGCTTCATTCCGCGCGACAGGCACTGGTCGGCGATGATGTAGTGCTCGGCCAGCGTTGTCGGGTTGTCGGTTTCATCGACGCTCAGTTCGATCTCGAAGTCGCGTCCGGCGGCCTTCTGCACGCGGCTGATGTAATCCGAAAGCACGACCGCCTGATTGATCGCTCGGCCGTACTTTACGGCAGCTTGCTGACACGCACGGTCGGTGAAGTCGATGACCGTGCCGGTTGCGAGCGACACCTTGCGGCCGACGTAGTGCGAGACCCAGCCGACTTCAGACCCAATGGCCGCGGCTTGCTGCCGCAGCGTCGCTTCGTCGTAGCTGTCGGCTTTGGGATCGACGGCACCGGACGGGTCGATGGTGAAGAACGTGAACCCGACCGAAGCCGTGCGATCGACGTCGTGTTGAGTTTTCAAATGGTCAGCATCCGCGCCACACAGTCCGGTCCAACCGGCACTCTTCATGCCGCTCAGCGCATCGTCGATGACGTTCTGCGGCGTGCGTTGCGTGCGCGTCATCTCGCGAATGGATTGCTGCGGGAAGATCGCTTCGATTCCGCACGGCACACGCCGCATCGCAGCAATGTGGCCGGGAGTCGCAAGACCGATCCGGTCGCCGAATCCGAAACTGGGTTTGAGTCCGAGAGTTTGAAATGTCATGAGAACCTCACGGGAATTCGGGCGGGGTCGGGTGTTCGGTTTTTCGGAAT
>CAMDPX010000435.1 GCA_945905295.1 Planctomyces sp. SH-PL62
CTAGCCCCGGTTACACCGCATGAACCGGGGCTAGCGCCGCGCGGCTAATTCCTGCGATCCGTATCAGATCCATTTTGCCGAGCTGTCGGGGCGACTCTTCCAAGTTGCACCCATCGAATCACGGAATCCGGCAGAGAAAGTCCGGCTTGAGAGGCTTCGATTTCCAGATCGGCTTCCAATTCCGAGGAGAGTTCAACAACGAGGCTCATGGGGTTCTCCGCTTGCGTGCGGCAAAAGGCTTTGCCAATCGATCGCAAGAAGATGCTACTCGTTTGGAATCCGATGCAGCGTGAAAAAACCATAGGCCGGAAAGAGCGGCTTGTCGGGATCGGCGACCTCACGGCAAGAGATGTCGTAAACGTAGTTCGGCGTCTTGCGCGAATCGACTTTCAGTTTCACGGTCTTGCCGTCGTCGCTCAACTCGATCGCCTTCACGTTGCAACGATGCCGATCGGAATCGGGAGTCGCATACGCTCCGCCCCAGACGCGGGTGTAGCCGGAAATCGAATAGTGCTCCGGGTTCGTGGCGCGAGCACGATCGACCGGCGCGAAGAAGTCGATGTCGAAGCCATCGCGAGTCGCTCGAATCTCGCGGATGCCGTTGGGCCGCTGACCGTTCCCCTTGAGCTTCACGATGCTGCCGGTGTTCTGTCCGCCGGCCCAACCGCTGTCGCTGATGCTGCCGATGTAGATTTCCCCCTTCGGACTGACGCCGCAGCAGAGCGGACCTTCAAAGTTCGCCGTCGTAGGTTGGGACTCCGTCCCGACCTTCTTCGATTGGTTCTCCGCGCCGACTGACTTTCCAACCGCTGTGGTCGGGACGGAGTCCCAACCTACGTCTGGCATCGAAAACGGATAGACCGCTCCCTGCATCACGTCGCCGACGCGCTGCGTGCTGAAGCGAATCAGGAACCGCCCGTTGTACTCGCACCCGATGCCGTGCCCCTTCAAATCGGGATAGCCCTCTTTGCCCGTGAGGAAGCACAACCCATTCACGCTGCGAGTCCACGGATGCGGAATCTGAATCGCCGCCTTCGTCTCCGGCGCGTCCCTGTCTTCCTCATGAGTGCTCGGCACCCCGTAATGCGCCCCCTCGACGAGATAGTTGATCTCGTTGAAGCAGTTCTGCACTCCCTGCTGATCCGAGACGAACACTTCGTCCCGCTCGTTGATCGCGATGCCGGTCGGATAGCGGAAGGCGTGGCCGATCGGAGTTGGTCCGAGTGAGAACGGCCCTTCCTCGCGAACGGTACGTGGATCGAGAATCTGCCGTAGAACCTTGCCACGCCAGCGAGAGCGATCCTTTGGACGGTTCTTATCCGTGTAGTCGCTGGAGAGCCCCCAGATCAATCGATGCTGGGAGTCGCGAACGGGACCAGTGGTCCATTCGTGGTAATCGTCAGTGAGCCCCCAATCGTGAGCGATCGGAATTTGCCGTTCGCAATAGCCGTCTCCGTCGAGATCGACCAGCAGTGCGAGATCCTGTCGGGAAGCAACCAACACCGATCGCTCAGTCATGGGAACTGTAAACGGGTCAGGCAACTTCGCTGCCTCGTTTCCGAGACGCGCTCTGATCAGCACTTCGTTGAGCACATGCACTCCATACGGAGCCGACAGGCCTTCGTGCAACAATTGAAGTCGATCCTCCAAGCCATCGCCGTTGGAGTCCGACGCGGCAAAGACGTGCCCCTTCAGCGAGGACATCACCAGCGAACCGCTCGGCCGCCACGCGAATCCGGTTGGCATGATCGAAGCATCGAGCGGCAACTGCGTCCCCACAAAACCAGGAACCGAAGAAACCGCCAAGCGAGATGCCGACACAATGGGCCGAGTCGGAATCGCCAACGGTTGCCGCTGCAGTTCGGCGGTGTAAGTCAGCGTCACTTGAGTCGTCGGCAACGGCTCCGCCGGACTGTGTCGCATTGGCAACTCAGTCCATTCCCAAGCCTCGTCCATTCGATCGCGAATGGACAGCCGCTGCCAAGTAGGACGGTCTGCCTTCGGCAGATTGCTCGTCTCCGTTTTATCCTTCGACTCCTGTTGTCCCGTGGTGACGGGCAATCTGCCGAAGGCAGACCGTCCTACCAACTCGATACGCGGCTCGCCGACCCCTGCCATGTTGCTGGGCCGAGCGAACCATAACTCAAAGTCCGCCGTGTTCTCGGCGTTCGTCCAAGTCAAATTCAATCGTCGTTGCACACCGCTCCGCGTTGGATCGTTCGTGATCGGAGTCAACGATTCATCAACTCGAATCGCGGCGTACTCATGGGCGAGGTCATCCGGCTGTTCATCGACGATGAAGTAAAGGAAATACGACAGATGAACGCCGAGTGGATCGACACGGCAATTCCCCATCGGCTCAAACGTGCGAGTCGAGGCCATCAAGACATGAGCCTTCGGATCGGACTTCCGCCGCAGCGCGAACTGCGGTGACGGCAACGGTCGCAGCACATCAACTCCGGCCATCTGCCAAAACCAGCGTTTGCCGACAACCTGTTGCCGAGCGAAATCCCCGAACGTCCATTGCCGCACACTCGCCGTCTCGGCGTCGAACAGCAGCGAGTGCCCGTTGTCGAAACCGACAGCGAACGAACGCGGCACATTTCCGCCACCGAGTTCTTTCGGAAGCTGAAACACGTCGCGAACAATGCGCGGCCGGTCGCCAGTGTTGACCACGAACAATTGTTCGACGTTGGCCGGATTCGTCGGCGGTTGGAAGTTGGGGTCGTTGAGCGCTTGCCACAGCGCGGCGTGTTGCTTCGCGAGATCGCCATTGAGCACTCCCGCGACCGGGCGGTTGTATTGCGGCATCTCGACGCCGGGGATGACTCGCAGCGGCGAGGCGATCCAGCGGAAGAAGAACTCCGGCCGGATGTGTTTGCCGAGCAACCTCAAATCCGACCCGCGAGCGCCAAGCGCGACTTGCTTCGGCTCGTAGTCGCCGATCTTGTGACACGCGATGCAGCTCCAGCCGCGCACGCCGGTGAGCGCTTGGCCGGCGAGGTGGGATTGAGGGGAGGAGGTGGGGAGGGGAGGAGGGGAGGAGGGGGGACGAAGTTGTCTGGCATTACTCCTCACCTCCTCTCCTCCTCCCCTCCTCTCCTCGTGAAGCGGAATCCGATCATGCTCCACCAAATACCGCGTCAGCGCCGCCAGCTCATCCGGTGAATGCGAAAACTTTGGCATGCGCACTTTGAGCCAAGGCATGCGGATCGGTTGGCGTTCGCCTCGCACGGCGATGCTCAGCGCTTCGTCGAGCAGTTTGTCGCCGACGGCGTTCAGCGATGGCGGGACGAGCGATGGGGCTTGGCCATTCAATTCTTTGTCGGCAGCGGCAACGAGCTTCGCAGTGCGGCCCATGCCGATGCCTCCGTGACGCGGATGGCACGCGAAGCAATTCTTCTCTTCGAGCATTCGCTGGCCGCGCACGAATTGGCTGCCGGGCGACAGCTTGCGGTCCCAGCGCGATGCGAGAAACGCTTTGATGGCCTCTGGATCGAGACCGTGGTAGTCCGGCTGATGGCCGATGGCTGATGGCTGATGGCCGTTATCCCAACAAGCCTTTGACCAGTCGGTGATCGGCCGCGAAAGATCTGATTTGGCCCGGGCGAACTTTGCGAGTTTCGAGTCTTTCATGCGATGACACGCAGCACAGCGAAGTTGCTCGAACAATTGTCGGCCGGCTGAAGTTTCTTCGGACAGTTGTGGCGAGCCGGAGGGCGTTAGCCCCCGGACATTTCGTTCGTCGACCGTCCGGGGGCTGACGCCCACCGGCTCGCCTGTTTGATTGCGTTCAGCCAATGCCGTCACGATCGCTTGCCGTTCTTCGTCGGTCAGCGAGAAGATCGGCATTCGATGATCGGCATTGAGTCGTTGCGGATCGTTCAACCAAGTCAGCAACCACTTTTGCGAACGCCGAGTGCCAATGTTCGTCAGTTCGGGACCAGCAAACGGCAGATCGTTCGAGTTGCCGAGTTCTCCGACGCGATGACAGGCCAAGCAGCCGACCGAACGGAGCAGCACTTCGCCGCGCCGTTGCGAAGTGACGACCGGCTCCCCTTCCTTCGGAGGTTTGCTTTTCAGCGGCTTCGGTTCGTCAAGTTTGACTGACTCGGACTGCTGCACGAGAAACGCCGCGAGGTGGCGGGACTGTTCCTCGTTGATCCGAAAGTGCGGCATGCGCCGATCCGCGAAATCCGATTTTATTGGCGAGCGGGGCGGCGTCAGCCCCCCGGTGGCTTTGTCACGAGACCG
>CAMDPX010000436.1 GCA_945905295.1 Planctomyces sp. SH-PL62
CCCCCGGTTTTGCGTTGAATCCACCGGGGGGCTGACGCCGCCCCGCTCGCCAAAATGTTTCGCGTACGACCATGCTTGAAAACTCTTCAATCGGAAAAAACCATGAACACAAAACCCATCACATCCGCCATGTTGTCCGGTTCAGTGATCTCGGTGCCGCCGCTGGCGCGCAAGGCCGACGGCTCGTTCCATCGCGAGGAGAACCGCAAGCAGATCCGGCACCTGGAAGCGGGCGGAGTTTCCACGCTGCTTTACGGAGGCAACGCGATCCTGGCTCACGTCTCGCTCAGTGAGTACGCCGGCTTGCTGACGATGCTGAGCGAATTAGCCGGCCCAGACTCGCTGATCATTCCCTCGGTCGGCCCCGGATACGGGATGATGATGGACCAGGCGAAAATCCTGCGCGAGTTCCAGTTTCCCACGGCGATGATTCTGCCGACTCGCGATGTCATCACATCAGATGGCGTTGCGACCGGCCTCCGCCGATTCGTCGAAGCGATGGGCTCGCCGGCGGTCCTCTACATCAAGAACGACGGCTTCATCGAGATCGAAGCCGTCAAACGCCTGCACGACGACGGCCTGCTGTCGTGGATCAAGTACGCGATCGTTCGAGACAACCCTGCCAACGATCCTTACCTGCGCCGGCTGGTCGACACGATTGGTCCGTCCCGAATCGTCAGCGGCATCGGCGAGCAACCCGCGCTGACGCATCTGCGTGAGTTCGGACTGGTGGGATTCACGTCGGGGTGCGTCTGTGTGGCACCGCGGCTGTCGATGAACATGCTCCGGGCGATCAAAGCGGGTGACTGGGCCACGGCCGAACGGATCCAAGCGATCTTTCGTCCGCTCGAAGACCTGCGGAACGCGATCAATCCCATTCGCGTGCTGCACACGGCCGTCAGTCTGGTCGGCATCGCTGAGATGGGACCGATCCTCCCGCTTCTCTCCGAAGTCAGCGAGGCGAACCGCCCGGCGATCCGAGAAGCCGCCGCGAAGTTGCTGGAGCAAGAGCGCTCGTAGTGACCCGATTTATCGGGTCTGGATCACGTACACGCCCCCATAAATGGGGGCACTACGAGCGCCGACACTCTCTGCCACACACTTTCTCATCGAGCGGAGAGACCGTAGAACTCCGCGCTCCGGCATATTGCCGTTGAAGAACGAGTGGAGCGTATGGCGAGCGATCATCTGACGGACTGGCTGTCTCAATGGCACGACGTGCGCGAGCTGGTGCGGGTCTCGGCCGAAGTCGATGCGGTCCACGAGATCGCCGCGATCACCGATCGCGCGCGGATCGTTCAAGGCGGCCCTGCATTGCTCTTTGAGCATGTTCGCGGTCACTCCTTTCCAGTCGTCACGAACTTGTTGGGCAGTCCACGACGTCTGGCATCCGCATTGGGTGTGACCTCGTTCGATCTGTTGTCCCAACGCATCGACGATTGGCTGTCGCTGTCGCTGCCTCACGGAGTGCTCGACACGTGGAAGCTGCTGCCGCGATTGGCCGAGTTGGCTCAGTGGCCGCCGACCGTGGTGAAGACCGGGCTGTGCCAGCAAGTCGTCAAGTTGGGACGCGATGTGAACTTGGCCGAGCTTCCCGCGCTGACGATGTGGCCGGGGGACGCCGCGCCGACGATCACTTGGGGCCAGTTGCATTCGCAGTCACCGAGAACGACTGAAGCGATCGACGACACGCGGCGACAGGTCTGTGTCGTACCGCTGGAAGTGCGCGGCCGAGACGGTTTGTTGATTCACGGTGACGAGACCTCCGAACTCTGGTCGTTGCTGGCCGAGTACCGCTCGCGCGGTCAACAGATGCCGGTGGCGGTGGTGCTCGGCGGTGATCCGGTGATGTCGCTGGCGGCGTGGGCACCGCTGCCGCCGCGAACCGACTCGCTGGTGTTCGCGGGCTTCTTACGAAACCGCTCGGTCGAGTTGGTGGCCGCTCGATCGATCCCACTGACCGTTCCCGCGTCAGCGGAAATCGTGATCGAAGGCTTCGTCGATCCGCTGGCCCCGTTCGAGTCCGCCGGACCGATCAGCCGCGACACCGGATTCTTCGGCCCCATCGAATCGCTGCCGCTCCTGCGCGTCACGGCAATCACGCATCGGGCGAATCCCGTTTTTCCCGCGATGATTCCGGGGCCGGCCCCGGCCGAAAGTCAGTGGTTGGACCGCGCGTGCGAACGATTGCTGTTGCCGATCGCTCGCTTGTGGATTCCAGAGTTGGTCGATTGGCGGCTCCCCTTCGCCGGAGCGTCTCGGCACATCGTGTTTGCCAGCATTCACAAGACGTTCGCGCAGCAAGCTCGCAAAGTGCTGCACGCCTTGTGGTCGTTGCCGAAGATTGCGACCGCCAAGATGCTGGTGCTCGTCGATGACGACGTCGATGTACGCGATGAGAACGCCGTCTGGGCAAGCGTCGCGGCTCACGCCGATCCGTCGCGAGACTTGGTCTTATGGGACGGTCCAGCCGATCCGCTGGACCATGCGACGGCGGTGCGTGGTGTCGGTCGCAAGTTGGGAATTGATGCGACTCGGAAGTGGCCCAACGAAAGCGGTTCATCGCAGTCCGCTCAGCCGTTGCGCTGGACGGCAGAGATCGCTGACAAACTGCAATCACGGTGGCCAGAATTTGGTTTGTGAACTCGCCGAGCGAAATCCGGTTGATGGACCGATCAGGGGTCAGGTCTTCAAATTTCATTTTTGGTACCGCGAATGGAGTGCGATCCGGATTGGCATGGCGGTGTGAGAAGAGAGTCCGGGATTGATCGCGAGGCCAAAAATGAAATTTGAAGACCTGACCCCGGCATGCTGATGGGAGACGACGTTAATGACGGTTGATAAATCGGAGAGCCGTGTTCGCCAAATGTTCGGCGAGATCTCGGCTCGGTATGACCTCCTGAATCATCTGCTTTCGGGAGGCACCGACTATTACTGGCGCTGGCGCACCGTCCGATTGGCTCGGCCGACCGGAGCGGCACCGGTCTTGGATGTCTGCACGGGCACGGGCGATCTGGCGCTCGCGTATTGGCGAGCCAGCGGGCGGCGCGTCTCCGTCGTGGGCTCGGACTTCACCCACGAGATGTTGTCGCTCGCGCGAGAGAAGTGGTCGCGAGTGCGAGGACTCGCGAATCCCGAACAGGTGCAATTCGTCGAAGCGGATACTCAGCACCTGCCGTTCGGCGACGATCAATTTCAAATCGTCTCAGTCGCCTTCGGTCTGCGAAACGTCACGCGCACCGACGTTGGCTTGCGTGAGATGACCCGCGTCTGTCAGCCGGGAGGCAAGGTGGTCGTGCTGGAATTTTCCACGCCGACGAATCGCCCCTTTCGAGCGTTCTATCTCTGGTACTTCCGAAACGTGCTCCCCAGGATCGGACAACTGCTCATGCGGAACCAGCAGGCGGCCTACAACTACTTGCCGCAGTCCGTCAGCGAGTTTCCTCAAGGAGATTCGCTGGCCGAATTGATGCGGCAAGCCGGTCTGCAAAACGTCGTCTGGAAGCCGCTGACATTCGGCATCGCGACGATTTATGTTGGCGAGAAACCGAGTCCCTAACGCGAAGCGGTCATTCTGGAGTGCGGTGGCTCGACACCGCCCTCCATTCATTTGGAGTTTCGACTCTCATCACCCACAAAGCCGCCAAGACGAACACCGATTGATCGGCGGTCGTTTTCTGAACAACTAACGTCCTCATTCCAACTCAATGGAGGAAACAACGCCGGGTCGGGTGTGCGAATTTCAGAAATTGCCGCCCACGACTTCACCACTTCCCACGCTGCCAACGGCAATTTCTGAAATTCACACACCCGACCCCTGCGCCCCGTTCCGTCGCGCGGGCGCGTTGGATTTCTCGCCGCACCCATGTGCTGTTCATGCTCTGCTCCGAGAGCACCAGCAGCAGGCGGTCGTTGACCTGGATCGCCCGGTCGATTTGCTCGATGAGTTCCTGGCCCCCCTGCATGTCTTCCGGAGCGAACCAGACCCGCAGCTTTTCGCCACGCATCTTCTCGTGCAGCCGCCGAGCGAACTCAGCGTACTCTGGATTTGCCATGTCGGACTTCTGGGGCAATCGAACAGTGCGACGTGACGAGAGCAAAGTGCAAATGATCTCCCGATTTCGGTAGAAAATTGTCGGTGAGCGGCAACTCCCTCGTGTCGGATCGGTGGGAGAGTGACTTATACGCATCCCGACAATTAGCCGCGCGGCGCTAGCCCCGGTTACACCGCATGAACCGGGGCTAGC
>CAMDPX010000437.1 GCA_945905295.1 Planctomyces sp. SH-PL62
CTCATGCTCGTCGATCACGTTGACGAGCTTGGCCAAGCCCCAGTCGAGCACCTGTGTTTCGCCGAATTCACCGAGCATCACGTTCTGTGGCTTGAGGTCGCGATGCAACACTCGGTGCCCGTGAGCGAAGCCGACCGCCTGACACACCGCGATGAACTGCCGCAGCAAGCGTGTGAAGGCCAAATGCCGCTTGCTGCTCCGGCGCGGCAATTCATGGAGTGCGACAATCGCGTCCTCCATGTTGACCCCCTTCACAAACTTCATCGTGTAGTACAGCATGCCGTCTTCTCGAAAACCCAGATCGTAGATCGGCACGATACCGGGGTGCTCAAGCTGCCCGGTGAGCTGGATTTCCTCGACAAACCGATCGACGATGCCGCTGTTCTTCAGCCACTTCTGCTGCAATTCCTTGAAGGCGATCCGGCGACGAATGACGGTGTCTTCGGCCAGCCAGATCTTCCCCAATCCGCCGTACGCGAAATCATCGATCAGCCGATAGCGGTCGTTGACGAGCTTTGCGGTGATCGGTTTTATTCGCTGCAAGACCTCTTGGATGACGTCGTCCTTGATCAGATCGAGGGAGGCCATGACTTCAGGACGCACCATGACAGCGTTCAGCGCGATCCTCGCGTTGTCGTAATTCTTGGCGAGGCTGCGATCGACGGCACCGTTCACTTTTGCCAAGTCATCATTGGTCAGCCAGCGCCACTCGATGAGCAGATCGGCCAGAGGCTTCGACTTGTCCTCGGCCCACGCGCGACACACGAGCTGGAGTTGCTCCAAGTTGAGCATCTCGTACTCAAACGCCAGGACCGCGAAGAGTAACTGCCGCTCAGACGCCATAATGTGCCTCAACCGTTACTGCCCTGATACCGATGGGCCGCTATCACAAGCCCAAGGCTCAGCATCTGCAAGCCAGAAGGCGAAAAGCGGCCAGGATGCGTGGTGGCGGCTGGTCTCCAGGCCGGACGATCGGTCGCAGGCCGAGTGTCGCCTGGTTCGAGAGACCTGTCGTCGAACCATCGCAGACAGGTGCAACCAAACGTAGGAAGGAAAACTCTGTCCGTCGTCATGGCCTCAGCAACGGACGGGATTGTCCGTCCTGAAAAATGTGTACGCCTCGACGGTCCTGTTTGCATCCATTTGGTTCTCTCTCGTGGCCTTGGTTCTCCTCTTCTGCGAATTTGTGTGGAGATGATCTTCGCGGCTCTAGCTTCCGTGAAAGTCACAGATATACTCCGCCCGCCTGAACCGTCGGTCTGTTTTGCTCAGCGGCTGGGAACTGTTGAAACCACTTCGACTGACGTGATCGGGCTCAGGACAACTGGTTCATGCACGCCAGCACTCTGTCGGTTGGATCCGGCCCGCTTGTGGATTTGGTTCCGTCTTCCGGCTCTCTCGAACACGCTTCCGAGTCGCAGCCTCGTTGCCGCACATCGTCGGTTGACTTTGTTGTGCAATCGGCTGGAGCGGAGGTCGCTTGTGAACCGACTCCGCAACTCGCACCGTCGAAGCCCGTGCCAGCGAAGCGAGCCTCGCCCAATCCGGCGCGGCGGCCCAATCCGCGTCGTACTTGCTCGTTGATGGGCGTGAAGGTTGTCGGCAGCGGTTCTTACGTTCCAGAGAACATCGTCACGAACGCGGACTTGCGCGAGCGCTACGGTTTCGACCCAAATTGGATCGAGCAGCGAACCGGCATCTTTGCTCGGCGTCATGCGGGGCGCGATCAAGCGACCAGCGATTTGTGCGTGGAAGCGGCGCGGCGAGCGATCGACAACGCGGGCGTGAGCGCGGCGGACATCGACTTGCTGGTCGTGGGGACATTCACGCCGGACCATCTTTGCCCTTCGACCGCGTGCCTCGTGCAAGACAAGCTCGGACTGGATGCGGCGGCGTTCGATGTGTCGGCCGCGTGTTCGGGATTTGTGTATTCACTGGCGACGGCCTCGCAATACGTGGCGACCGGCAACAGCCAGTTGGCGTTGGTGATCGGAGCGGATTGCTGTAGCCGGATCGTGAATCCGCTCGACAAGACCATCGCGCCGTTATTCGGTGACGGAGCCGGCGCGGTCTTGGTTTCACGCGGCACTCCTGATCAAGGTCTGCTGCGTTATCAGCTTGGTGCCGATGGCGGCGGCGGGCCGTTGTTGGAGTGCTCGGCAGCGGGAACTCGGAATCCGGTCACCGTCGACAACATTACGGCGGGGCGTCAGTTCTTGGAGATGGACGGTCGCAACGTTTTCATCTGGGCCGTAAGGATGGTCGAAGACACGATCCGTCTGATGCTCGATCAAGCCGGGCTGCGGATTGAGGACGTCTCGTTGTTCTGCTTGCATCAGGCGAACGCTCGCATTCTCGACCACGCGGTTGAGAAGTTGGGGATTCCACGCGAGAAAGTGCCGATGCAGGTGGATCGGTATGGAAACACGTCGGCCGGTTCGATCCCCTTGGTGCTGGACGAGGCGCATCGCGCGGGGCGAATTCAGTCCGGCGATGTAATTTTGATGTGCGGCTTCGGTGCGGGCCTGACTTGGGGAACCGCGCTGTTTCGGTGGTAGTGCCAACTTCGTGACGGCGAGATTTCGTGACAGCGGGGTGAGGCGATGAGTGAAGTCGTCCGCAAAATGCTGGGTAAGACGGTTGTGGTTTCTTTGCGTCTCGCGGGGGCGATTCCCATCAAAGGGATTCTGACTTCTGCTGATGACGGTCTGTTGGTCGTTGAACAGCTCAAAGGAACGCGCCGCGTGCCGGTCCATATTCCGGTGGAGTCGGTGCTGTTTTTTGTTGAAGACCACGACGAGCACCATTGACACGCGCGGCGGCTCCGATCGACCTTGCGGCTGTCTCCGGTAAGTTCGCTTGAAGCGATCGTTTCGGGTGTCGGCATCTCGATACACTCGATACCCCGGAAGGGATTTGAGCCACGTTGTCTGGGCCAGTAGATTGCCCACAAGGCGTCTGGCTTGGGGTGTCGATCTTTTGCTACCACGGCCGTAGGACGCTACGGCACTTCGTTTTGCGAGGCAGGAATATGAGCAAGCATGGCGACCAGACACCTCCCAAAGGGCCGGACCAGTATCAACCGGACCCAGATTTCGATCAGACCTTGCCAGAGGGAGCATTCGACAAAACGCTTCCGGAGGGGTGGGCTGAACCTGAACCTGCTGGTGACGGCTCGACGGTGGTTGGTGACGAACCAGCTCGCGCTGATGAAGGCGTGACGATGCTTGGTGACGAACCAGCTCGCGCTGATGAAGGCGTGACGATGCTTGGCGACGAACCAGCCCGCGCTGATGAAGGCGTGACGATGCTTGGCGACGAACCAGCCCGCGCTGATGAAGGCGCGACGATGCTTGGCGACGAACCAGCCCGCGCTGATGAAGGCGCGACGATGCTTGGTGACGAACCAGCCCACGCTGATGAAGGCGTGACGATGCTTGGTGACGAACCAGCCCACGCCGATGAAGGCGCGACGATGCTTGGTGACGAACCAGCTCAAGCTGATGAGAACGCAACGATGGTTGGGTTCGGTGCGGACGCAACGGGACAGAATTCCGGCGATATTGACGTCGACAAAACACTGCCTGATGGTGTGCTCGCCACACTCGCGGACGACGACTACTCCATGAAAACGATCATGATGGACGACATCGTGACGAGCGAGGAGAACGAGCCGCCGGAGGAGGATTTCGGAAAAACGCTGCCCGATGGAGCGTTCGACCAGATGGCGGGAGACGACTTCGCTGAAAAAACGATGATGCTGGACTCCAGCGGAGCGGGTGCGGAAGGGGAGCCGTTTGATGACGACGGCACCAAGACGCTTCCGGAGGGCTCGTTCGGTTCGCCCAATTTCGCCGGTACGACCATGTTGGAGGACGGTTCTGGACCGGCCAAACAGGACGACGGATTCGGCAAGACGCTTCAAGCGGATGCCTTCGGAAAAACGCTCGCCACGGACGGCACGATTGCTCCGGAGCCACAGTTTGACGGCAAGACGATGGTTGGTCCTGACAGCGCCGTCGAAGGGGAAATCCATGCGAACTCCCAGACCGTGGCAGACGCCAAACTGAGACGTCCAGGGGACTCCGTGGCCAGGTCGCATGCCACGCACACGGGCGGGAAAACCTCCATCGACGGAACCAATGTGGTCGGATCAGAGGCGGTCGACGGCATCGACAAAAACAGTTTGAACGTCGCGATGCGTTCC
>CAMDPX010000438.1 GCA_945905295.1 Planctomyces sp. SH-PL62
CGATTCTGGAAATAGTGCGGCGGCATTTGAAACGAGTTCGCGTTGGCAAACAGTTCTCCGTTGGCCACGAACAGGTCTTCGAGTCCGTCCAAATCTCCGTCGAGGAACTGCGTGCCCCAGCCCATCGGAGCGTAACCCGCTTCGGCCAGTCCGGATTCTCGAATGCTGTCCACCCACACGTCACCGGGTTGATGGAGATAAAGGTTATTCAGCTCACGACTGAAGTTCGTGACGAAGAGGTCGAGACGGCCATCTTGATTCGCGTCTCCGGCGGCAATGCCCATCGAGGACTTCGCATTGCCAGCGGCGTCATACGCGAGACCGGTCTGCACACCTTGCTCGACAATCCGTAACGGCCCGCCCGGCTGGTCCACGCGATTCACAAAGTAAAAGCAAGCCGTCGTGTCATTCGCCACGAACACATTGAGCCGCCGACTGCCGTCGAAATCGGCAAGCACTATGCCCAGCCCTTTGCCGTTGGAGGCGATGATTCCAGACTCGGCGGTGACGTCGGCAAACCGGCCATCACCGAGATTCTGGTACAGCCGGTCCTGGGCCGCAGGAAAGAGAGTCGGGTTGCACTGCACTCTTTCGCTCGCTTGATGAACGCAGTTTCTGGTGAACACATCCGGGCCGCTCAAGTAATTCACCACATAGAGATCCTGCAATCCGTCACCGTTGAGATCACCGAAGGCCGCGCACGAGGTCCAGTCCTCTCCCGCAACTCCGGCGCTCAAGGTGGCATCGCGGAACGTGCCGTCGCCGTTGTTCATCCAGAGCCGGTTCGCTCCGATATTGCCGACGTAAACGTCCGGAAAACCATCCGAGTCAAGGTCGCCAATGCTGGCCGACTGACTGAGTCCGTTCTCGACTAGCCCCGCTGCAGCCGTGACGTCCTCGAAGCGCTCACCACCGACGTTGCGGAAGAGTCGGTCAAGGTGTTTCGTCTGCTGATCACTCACCGGCCAGTTGCATCCCTGCGAGAGATACAGATCGGGCCAGCCATCGACATCGAAGTCGAGAACGCCGATCCCTCCGCCGCTGAACTCGAACATGTAAGCGACTCCGGATGCCGGGTCAGCGCCGTTGTGAAAAACAAAGTTGATGCCCAGCGCACGAGCGCGATCCGTGAATCGGACAGCACCACCGCCTGATTCATTCGCCCCCTTCGGGGGATCCTGAACGATCAGTGAATCCCAATCCGGAAGAGGATATTCGTCCGGCCGAATGTTCCAGTCAGATTGGTTCGTCCTCACAACAAGCTGCGTATGTGGTGGCACTTCAGACTGGAGCCGTGCCACGGCCGCTTGCGCCCAACGATCCTCTGGAAAGAGCCGCACCGCTTCGTGAGACCATCCCAGCGCTTCCCACGGTCGTTGCAGCGATTCCGCCAGCTCCACGGCCTCACGCAGTCGATCGAGCTGATCCGGAAACGTGCCGATCACCGACTCATAGCGTTCCAAGAGTTTCGCTCGGCGGGCGCAGGCTTCAGCGCGTGGGGCTTCTCCCAAATCTCGGAACAGTTGCGTGAGGTGATAAAACGCCTGCCGATGAAAGGGATCAAGTTCGACGGCTTGAAGCAGACAGCGGACGGCACCGCGCTGCTCATCATGACTGCGCGCATAAAGGCCGCGAACCACCCAGGCCAGCGGATGCTCTTCGGCGGAACGACTGAGCGAGCGATTCCAGCGCAGGAACTCATCGTCTGTGCCAGCCGATATCAGAAACCATCCGCGACGCGCATGTGCCTCGGTCAACTCAGGGTCTCGTTCGAGAATCGCCTCCAGCAGCCGTAATGTTGGCTTCGGATTCGCGACGAATTGCTCCACGTTTACTCCGTTGAGCAGCGGCAGCGGATCATTGGGGACACCGCTCTGGCAGACGCTCAAATAGTTGCCGTCTCCGCCGGTCAAAATCGGATGATTCTCCGACCAGCCCGTCGTCATCAGGTACTCACGACGAAAGCGCCCTTGTCGGAATAACTCCAACACATACGGTTGAGCCTCGCGGTAGCGATTCTCCAGCCGCAGCAACATGGCCAGATTGTGATTCGCGTCGTGATGGTGCGCATCACGAGCCAAGACCTGACGCAGTACCTGCTCGGCCTCGCGGATGCGACCCGCATCCAGCAACCGATCGGCATGGTCGTAAACCCGATCAAGAGTCGCATCGGCCGCTGGAGGGGAATCGCACGGCTGACGCCGATAGCTTGGCTGAGTGCGTTTCAGTTTCGTTTCCGCTCGTGCCGCCAGCATCAACCCCTCTTCGCGCAGCGAGCCTCCGCGAATGGCCTTCCACGCGAGCGTCCCTGCTTCCTCGAATCGCTCGGCGGCAAGCAACTCGGACACCTCCTGAAGCATTCGATCCGCATCGCTCTCGATCGATCGCTTCCATTGGCTCACGATGAGAATCGCCACCAGACCGACAGCCAGTCCTGCAGAAATGCGATTCAGCCAAGGTGATCCAAACATACGAACCTCACGAATGAGACTGGCGAGCGGGGCGCCGTGCAAAGTATCGAGAAAGACTTTTACGGATTCCGGTTCAAGAAAACGATTCGATGGGAGCCTTCGACAACCAGCAATTCCGAGTTGGTCGCTATTGCTTCGTGAATGACGTCGTCGGTCCCAGCGGGCCAAGCAACGGAGATCGAATCAATCGACTCGATCTCACCCAGCCCGAAGGTCAGCACTCGCTCATTGCTCACCGCGAAGCCGTCGCCCCCGACGAGCTGCCGTGACCAAGTCCGGCCTTTCGCCGCCACGCGCACCGTCGCACCGATGGCCTCACGGTCCGACACCACGCCGCGCAACCTCACACTCAGAAACCGACCATGACGCCGACTTTCATTGACCAGCAGCGAGATCGGAGTGTCAACGTGCGTGACCGCCAGATCAGCCAGCCCGTCCCGATTCACGTCCAGGCGAGCGACGGCCCGACCCAGCCAACTCTGTTGGAAATACGGGCCAAGGCTTTCCGGTGCTGCGAGAGTGAATCGGCCGTGGCCTCGATTGTGAAAATAATGCTGCGGCATCTGATAGGGGTTCGACGTGGGATAGAGGTCTCCATTCGCAACGAACAGGTCGTCGAGTCCATCCAGGTCTCCGTCGAGGAACTGCGCGCCCCAACCCATCATGGCGAAACTCGGTTCGGCCATACCGGATTCCCGAATGCCGTCGACGAACACGTCGCCCGGCTGATGCAGATAAAGGGTGTTGACTTCTTTCGTGAAGTTCGTGACGAGGAGGTCAAGGAGCCCATCTTGATTCGCATCTCCCGCAGCGAGGCCCATTGAGGACTGCGCATTGCCGGCTCCGTTATAGGCGAGGCCGGTCTGCACACCTTGCTCGACGAACCGCAGCGGCGCGCCCGGTCGGTCGGCACGATTCACGAAGTAAAAGTTCGCGGTCGTGTCGTTCGCCACGAACACGTTGAGCCGACGGCTCCCGTCGAAATCAGCCATCACCACCGCCAGTCCTTTGCCGTTGGGGGCCACGATTCCAGACTCATGGGTGACGTCAGCAAACCGGCCGTCACCGAGATTCTGGTACAGCCGATCCTGAGCCGCTGGAAACAAAGTCGGACTGCACTGCACCGGCACGCGATCACCACCCGGATGAATGCACCTTCTTGTGAATACGTCCGGACCGCTCAGGTAATTCACGACATACAGATCCTGTAAACCGTCGCCGTTGAGATCGCCGAACGCCGCGCTGGCGGTCCAGTCATTCCCCGCGACACCAGCGTTCTCGGTCGCATCGTGGAACGTGCCGTCTCCGTTGTTCAACCACAGCCGATTCGCTCCGATATTGCCGACATAGACGTCTTGAAAACCATCCGAGTTGATGTCGCCGATACTCGCCGACTGACTCAAGCCGTTCTCGACGAGGCCCGCTGTCGCCGTGACGTCCTCGAATCGTTCGCCCCGCACGTTGCGGAAGAGCCGATCAAGATGTTTCGTTTGCCGATCATTCACCGGCCAGTTGCATCCCTGCGTGAGATACAGATCGGGCCAGCCGTCGCCGTCGAAGTCGAGAACGCCAACCCCGCCGCCGCTCAGTTCAAACATCGACACGGTCCCGGAGGCTGGATCGGCACCGTTGTGAAAGCGGAAGTTCAATCCCAACGCTTTCGCCCGATCGGCAAATCGAACGCTGTCGCTGCCGGACGGACTCGGTGCATGTACGCGGTC
>CAMDPX010000439.1 GCA_945905295.1 Planctomyces sp. SH-PL62
AGTCTTTACCGCCGACCTGAAAAAGACTCCCGACCCCGTAGTCACGATCTTCCCACCCGCGTCGCCGGCTCCGGGGCCGAGTTCGATCATCCAGTCGGCCGCGGCAATGAACTCCGGCCGATGCTCGATGACGATCAGCGAGTGGCCGACTTCGATCAGCCGGCGGAAGCACTCTAACAAGACTGCGATGTCGCGCGCATGCAGGCCGGCACAGGGTTCGTCCATCAGGAACAGCGTTCGCTTGCGTGAGCGGTTCGCCAACAGCGTCGCCAGCTTCAGCCGCTGACATTCGCCGCGAGACAGCGTACTTGCCGATTGGCCGAGCGGCAGATAGCCGAGACCAACGTCTTTCAGCGACTTCAGCCGCCGTTGCAGTTGCGGCTGGCCTCGAAAGAACGTGAATGCCTCGTCGGCCGAGAGGTTGAGCACCTCGGCAATCGACAGCCCACGCAGCTTCGCGTCGAGCAACTCGCGTTGAAACCGCGAGCCGTGACACTCCGGGCAAATAACCGTCAGGTTCGCGAGGAACTGCATATCGATCTCGACCGCGCCGAGTCCTCGGCAACGCGGGCAGCGTCCGCCGTCGCTGGCGTTGAAGCTGAAATGCCGAACCGTGAAATTCTTCACCTTCGCTTCGGTCGTCTGCGCGAAGAGCTGCCGAATCTCGGCCAGCAGTAGCAACATCGTCGCCGCGTTCGCACGCGCCGAACGCCGAATCGCCGACGAATCGAGATAGACCACTTCGTCAACCTGCTCCGCACCAGTCAACGCGGTGAAGCGACCAACCGGATCGACCGTGTACGTCGTGCCGAACCGTTGACACAGCGCCGGATACAGCGTGTGTTCAATCAGCGAACTCTTCCCGCTGCCACTGACGCCAACGACGACGCACAGCCGATTGAGCGGAAATTCCACATCGATGCGATTGAGGTTGTGCAACGTCACGCCGGCCAGCGCGAGTCTGTCGCCGTCTCGCTCCGCGAGACGAGCTGAACGGCCAACTGGCTCTAAAAACGGCCCAATCCCCACCGAGCTTGTCTCGGTGGAAACGGGCCTTTGCACTACGTCTGAGACTCGCGTAGTGCAAAGGCCCGAAAACCACCGAGACCAGCTCGGTGGGGTTTGTGTTGGCGCTTCTCGTGTTTGGTCCAACGCCCCAGCCTCGTCGCTCGGAGCGAGACGGCGACGTAGACTGACCACCCGCCCGCCGTCGCGACCGGCCCCCGGTCCGAGTTCGAGCACTTCATCCGCCGCATCGACGAACGCCTGCGAATGCTCGACGATGACCACCGTGTTCCCGGCTTGATGCAGTCGCCGAATCGCCGCCAACACACGCTCCGCATCGAGCGGATGCAATCCGCCCGACGGTTCATCGAGCACATACAGCGCGTTGTCCAACCGCGTCGCCAACACGCCCGCCAATCGCGCCCGCTGGCGTTCTCCACGAGACAACGTGCGCGGCGAGCGATTCAATGACAGATGTCCCAAGCCGAGATCCAGAAGCATCTGTAACCGCGCCGACAACTCGCCCAGCACATTCGCGACCAGTGACCGGTCGTCCGGCAGAATTGTGTCCGAGAGACTGGCGACGAACGCCGCCAGTTCCGTGAGCCGCATCGAACGCTGCTCAACGATCGTAGGATGGGCACTCTTGCCCGTCGCGTTGAAGGATCGGGCAAGAGTGCTCCTCGTGCGAACCAGCAAACGCACGCTCCGCCCGGCCGCGCTCAACCGCGAGCCACCGCAATCCCGGCACTCGATCATCAACGACGAGGCAGCCAATCCCGATGGATTCGATCGTCCTTTCGACTTCGGCAACTTCGCATCAAGAGCAACGATCCTTCCCAACCCGCTGCAATTCGGACACGCTCCGAGCGGACTCTCGAAGCTGAATAAGTCCGGCTCCAAAGGTGGGAATTCAAACTCGCACGAGCCGCACATCAATCGTCGCGAGAACCGCGCGAGGCGCCAGCGGCGGCCGTCTGACTCGATCAACGTCGTCGCCTGATGATTGGTCTCGGTGGTTTCACTGAGATCCGATTCCGCGTCGCATAACACAACACAGCGGTCACCGCCGTGCAGAAATGCTTGCTCAATGCTTTCGACCAGACGAGCCACATCGCCGCGGCCAGCCACGAGGCGGTCCACGACGACGAGCATGTGAGATTTGAAATTTGTGTTTTGAGATTTGAACTTTGAAATTTCAGATTCCGGCAATTCCATCGTCCGCACGAACCCAAGCTGCCGCCAATTCGCGATCGCAGCGTCGCTCTTTTCGGACGGAAACGCGACGACAAACTTCGTCCCTTCCGGTAACGACTGCAGCTCACGACAGACATCGTCCGGCGAATGAACAGCCAGCGGCACGTCGCATTGCGGACAGAACGCTCGGCCCAGTCGAGCAAACAGCATTCGCAGCAAATCGTCAGTCTCGGTGATCGTGCCGAGCGTCGCACGCGAATCAAACGTCTGCTCCGCGTGAAACGCGATGGCCGGCGGTAGATTCTCCAGAGCATCCGCATCCGGCCGCTCGATCCGTTCCAAGAATTGCCGAGCCGAGGGCGCGAACGTCTCGATGTACCGCCGCCGCCCCTCGGCCACGAGCGTGTCGAACGCGAGGCTGCTCTTGCCCGCTCCGCTCACCCCGGTGATCGCGATCAGCTTGCCCAACGGCAAACTCACGTCGATCCCCTTGAGGTTATGAACGCGAACGCCTCGCAATTCGATGTGTGACATTCCGCGAGGATAGTCCCCGCACGGCCAGGAATGAATCAGGCGAGCGGGGCGGCTTCAGCTCTCAGGGTGATCGGCCGACGGCAACCGGCGTCAGCGTGACGTTCGCGGTTCACATCCAACGGCTCAAGATTTAGACCTTGTCGCCGAATCTGGCTTTGCGCCGGTCGATGGCGAGCGGCGGAGAAAGTCGGTTGAATACGAATCGTTGACGGTCGCCGGTTTAGGCTGCTTGTCGCAGCCGACTCGCCGGGGCCAAACTTCGCAGTGAGGATGCACGTCATGTTGTCGCACATTGGTCACGTTCTACGTTTCGGGAGTGTGTTGTCGCTTTCATTGCTGGCGGCGGGTTGGTCCGTGCCGGCCCAGGCGCAGGTGAAGTTGGAGCACAAATTCGTCGAGGGGCAAAAGACCGTCACCCATACGACGATGAAGATCAAACAGACGCTGACACTGGCCGGAATGGGGCTGGACACGGACTCGGATCGGTTCGTGATTTCGTCGGCACAAGTTGGCAAACGCGATGCGGAGGGAAAAATCCGGGTCGAACAGAAGACGGACAAACTCACCGTCACACTCAAGTTGCCGGGAGGCATCGACGCGTCATTTGACTCCGACGACCCGAACAAGAAGGCGGCCAACCCGGCCCTCGAACCGCTCATGCAACTGATGCGAGCGTCGGCGAAGGCGAAGATCACGCTGGTTCGCGATCCGTCAGGCAAGGTGGTTGCCGTCGAGGGGCTCGACAAGGCGGCCGAGGATCTGCCGGACGAACTCAAGGGAGAATTCAACCCGGAGCAAACGACGAAGGCGGCGAATCAAGAACTGGAGAGTCTGCCGGGCGATGCGGTCAAACCGGGCGACACTTGGACGAAGATGGCTGACCTGCCGCTCGGCAGCGGCCAAGTCATGAGCATGACGACCGAATACAAGTACGTCGGCGAAGTGAAAGAGGGAGACAAGACGTTCGACAAGATCGAGGCCAAGACGACCGCCGTGTCGTTCTCGATTGCGGCGGACTCGAAGTTGCCGCTGAAGGTCACCAAGAGCGAACTGAAGCCGACCGAATCCACCGAGACAAAACTCTTCGACCGCGCGGCGGGTCAGTGGCACTCGACCAAAGGCAAGATTCGCATCCAGGGTGCAATCGACTTCGAAATCAACTCCACGCCACTCCCCGGCAAGCTGGACCTGATGATCGAGAGTGAAGTGGTGCGTCAGCCCTAGTGCCGCGTCAAAGCTTAATCTTCGGGTAGACGGAGGTGAGCTTACAGCGGGCGTCGTCGATTTTCATTTGCCAGTCGACGCCGCGTTGGGTCGAGTTCACGTCGGTTGACCAGGCGGCGGTTTCGTCACGCAGGGTCTCGATG
>CAMDPX010000440.1 GCA_945905295.1 Planctomyces sp. SH-PL62
ACCCGGTCCGACCGAAGGTCTCCACGAACGGCCAAGAAGCGTTGAAGTCGAAATCATTCTGCCGTTCGCATGAGGAGACCTTCGGTCAACGCACAGTGGCTCGGTCAGGAGACCGGCCACAACAGCGGAGACCGGCCACAACAGCGTCTGCATCACATCCTGCGAGCCCAGGTCCACCCGCAGTCCGAATGTCTCGCCGCCCTCTCGGCGGACCAGACCCTCAGCGACCCCATCCGCCAACGCGCCCTGCAATTCGCCCGCGAGTGGAAATAGATGCCGTTGTGGCCGGTCTCCCGACCGAGCCATCCCGCCCGACCGCAAGGTCTCGGCGAACGCTCACGCCGCTTTGAAGTCGAACTGTTTTACCGCTCGAACGAGGAGACCTGACGGTCAATCCACCGCGGCGGATGGCTCGGTCGGGAGACCGGCCACAACAAGGTCCGCTGCTCCAAAAACACACGAGCCCCAAGAATGCCATCCCGCTACCGCTCGGCAATGCGTATCCTGATGCCGTGAGACTTTGAACGAGTTGAGTCTTGGGAGAGAGGTGCCATGTCCATCACCGCTGAAGCTGTCTATGAAAATGGGATGTTGAAGTTCCAACAACCGCTGCCGCTGGCGGAACAGGAGCATGTGCGCGTGACGGTGGAGACGACCAGCAGTTGGGCCAAACAAACAGCCGGCTTGATTCGCTGGCCCGGCGACGTTGAGACGCTCGAACGTATCGCTCTGGACCCGGACCTTGATCCGCAGGAGGGGCCATGACCTTCGCTGATCTGTCCGACGGAGCGACAATCTTTCTCGACGCCAACATCTTCGTCTACCACTTCGCGCAACATCCCACCTTCGGAGCCGCATGTACTGCGCTGCTGGATCGCATCGAACGCCAGGAGTTGGATGGTTTCACTTCCACACACGTCTTGAGTGAGACGGCTCACCGGCTGATGACTTTGGAGGCTTGCACCGCATTCTCGTGGCCGTATGCCGGGGTCGCGAATCGCCTGAAACGGCAGCCGCAAGAACTTCAAAAACTGACACGCTTCCGACAAGCCATCGAGTTCATCGTTGCCAGTCGCATTCACCTGCTGACCATTTCTGGTGACCGCATCGTCGTTGCCACAGCCCTCAGCCAGCAGACCGGTTTGTTGAGCAATGACGCTTTGATCGTCGCCATCATGCAACACCAAGAACTGGCGAACCTGGCTAGCTGCGACGCCGATTTCGACCGCATCTCAGAATTGACGCGATTCGCTCCGACCTGATTCTGGGGGCAGCGCTGACCAGAAGATTCTTGCGCGGGAGGAACAAAGCGGACATGTTCATTTAATTGACCACCGCGAGCCTGACTCGTTCGGCTTCGATTTCCTCGATTCGCCTTCCCCCTTTGCCTTCTACTCATCGGAGCAGTCACACGCCAACATGGGAAAACTGGTTGAAAGCGTCTCAAGAACCAGGCCGGGCATCGACCGGGCCGGTTACTGACTTCCTCGACCTGTCGCCGACAGTGCGAGGGCAGGAGTGGAAGCCCACGGCGGCGGATCGCAAGGCGGCTTGGGGAGTTCTATACCGAGCTGCGGACTCGGATCACGACGCAGCCGTTGCATTACACCGAAGGGGATGAGCCGACCGCGCTCAAGAGCGTGGCCGATCTGTTCGCGATGAGTCGGGACTTGATCTGCAAGGGGGGACCGGACGCGCGGCACTTTGGGACGCTCGTTTCGTTTCTGCTCAATCGAGTTGTGCGGCCTTTCACGGCTCGGTGGCATAAGGAACTTGTCGGCGGCAGCCTCGGCAACGAAGACGTGCGGCATCAGTTCCGCGAGGAGCTCTTGAAACTGCAAGACAAGCTCCGCGTGTTCGGCTCGGTTATCGGCAAGCTGGCGGCGGGAGACGAAGCGTCTCAACCAAGTTCGGAATGTTGGCCTCAGCCAGAGCCCATACCAGTCGTGGCACACGACGTCAGTGGCGTGCCCGCCGTGTTGCTCAATCGAACGGGCCTGGGCACGGACATCCCGTTTGATCGGCTGGTGTTTGATGCGGAGTCCCGGACGACAGCACCGGTCAGACTCCGTCACCGAATTCGATTGACGAGTGGTTCGAAACTCCGCTGACCTTTTCCGCTGCTTGTGTACGGCAGATGGGAAATTCATCGGTCAGCGAAAAACGTCGGGTGCGGTCGATGACTCGGCCGCACCCGACGATGAAAAAACTAGCCCGTCGTCTCTTTTCGAGAGGCACGATCACGGCTTGACCACGCGCACCCACAGATCATAGGTGCCATCGTTGTCCGCGTAGAAAGCCGCAAAATCCAGATCGTTCACCATCACGTGAATGTCCAGGAACGGGTAGAGCGAGAATCCGTCCGGCACTTTCGCGGTTTGCGACAACAGCGTGTGTGCGACTCGAACTGACGGCTGAAACAGCACGATGCTGTGCCGATGCTTTGACGGAAATCGCAATGTCACGGGATCTGAAGGCAAAGCGCCGACTTCAAATGTTCCGACGGGACGATGCAGATTGAGTTCAACACCCAACTGCGGAGTCCAATCGGCTTTCACAACAGCAATCTGAATCTCCGAGGCGTGGAGTGGATGATTGTGTCGATCTTTCATCAATCGAACTCCCAACCCGCCACAAGTGGTCGGCACATTCTTATAGACGTACGTGTTTCCGATTTTCGAGTCGGGCACTTGATCGCAGGAGGAAGCCACATGGATCGGTCGGGCTAGCGGCGCGCTCGCAAAAGCTGGACAGGAATTGACGCTTACCGCCCGGTAGGTCACTGATTCAAGTTTTGTATCGAACAGTATTGGCATCCCGCTTTTGCTGTACTTAGAAACGATCGCAAGAGTGTTTACGCCCGCGGGTGATGCCGTGGGAGTGAAGTAGGCCATGAGCTGTGCGTTCGCCGACCAATGGCGATTGACGTCAAATGTGAGACTACGACCGTACTGAGCGACGTCAGATGCGGAAGGGGCTGTGGCACCAGCGACGTTGTAAGCTCGAATTTCATTCAGTACGAAACCTGGATTGGGAGCGGGAGCATCGCCATCGGCAACGCAGAGCATTCCGCCAAACCCCGGCATCGCCGCACTCACATTGACGCCTACACCGGGAGGAGGATTGTTGATGGTCAAAAAGTCGATGCCAGCGCCGCCCTTTTTCGCTGCCTTTTTGGAGATCACAATTGGTTTAGCCACGAGTCTTTCCTTTCAACAGGGTGAAGCGAGCGTCTCGGAAACGGGTTGCACACAACTCATTGTAAATCCCGAAGACGCCCTAGGAGTGAAACACGTCATTGGTGAGAGGTTGACGATTGAGGCTATCGAGTTCTTGAGAATTCCAGCGAACGGATTTCAGGAGACCCTTCTCCGAAAAGAGTTCTAATCGGTGTCCGATTCCCTCACGAAAAACCACAGGCTGCGACAGGATTCCCGCTCGTACCTTCGCCTTTGGCGTTTCGTCCTCAAAACTGATTTCGTACCGTTCGATATTGATTCGATGCTCGGTGGTGACATCCATCGTGACTCGTTGCAGCACGACCCCATAGGCGTGCCACCACTTTTCACGATCCTTGATCGGGTGCGCGCCGAAGAATAATCCACTCAGGCCATTTTGAGTGCTTCGTGAAAACTCGACCTCCAATTGAAAATCGGCGGCCGATGTTTCTCCCAGGGAGACCAGAGTAAAGACAGGATTGTCGACCAGAACCTCCTGCTGCCGATCGTTGAACTCGTAGTGAGCTTGGTCGTACTCCGCCCACATCCACAATTGAGGCTCTCTGTCGAGTAAGTTGTACTTTCGCCTGGGAACCAGATCGGGAGTCAGTACCCAAGGCGTGACGTCGGAAACGCGTAATTCCTGATCGGCTTTTGATGTCGTCGCGCCTTTGACGCCAGAGCCATTGGAAATGGCGGCAGCATCTCGATTCGGCGAAAAAAGGCCCACGAGACGAACCCGATGAGAGCCACAAGAACGGCGCTCGCTGACAGCCACAGAGAGTTCCTGATCGGGGAGCGATCTTTTGTCTCAGGTCTGGGCAACGGCGATGAGTCTGTCGGCAACAGTTTTTGTTGGTGACGCA
>CAMDPX010000441.1 GCA_945905295.1 Planctomyces sp. SH-PL62
GCGAGCGGGGCGGCGTCAGCCCCCGGTTTCCCAATGAACGAACCGGGGGGCTGACGCCGCCCCGCTCGCCAATGGGTGCTATCAAGAATCATCGGCTTTAGTTTGATTCGGGCTGTCGTTCTTTTCGGCAAAACCGGCAAAGCTTGCCCTCTTTACGAAGACCGAGAACGTCAAGTCAGCCTTGAGGGCTTCGTTGGCTTGCTCAGATTCACACTTCACGCTGAACCGCTCGACGGAGAACAGAGTCGGCTGAGATTCCAGGCCATGCAGGAACTGCGCGATGCGGCGGAAGTTGCCGGAGATCGTCACCTGGAACGGCACGACTCGATACGTCTCGCGATTGATCGCGGGTTGCGGTTGGATGCGGTCCATCTTCAGCCCCGCCGAGTGCGCCAAATTGGCGACCTTCTGCAACACACCATGCAGTTCGTTCTCGTCATCCAGCAAGCGGTCGAGTTTCCGCAACGCTTCGAGACGCTCGCCCCGCTTCTGCTCGTGCTGCGAGGCTTCCATCATCAGCATGGGCGTCGCATCAATCGTGCGGTTCGCGACGGTGATTTCATTCCGCGCCGCTTGGCAGGCTCGTTCGCCCGGCAGGTACACCACCAACACGAAGAAGCCGACGGCCACGACGGTCCCCACGATCGTCAGCAGGTTGTCCCGTTTCAGAGAGTCTTTCATTGCGCCGCTCCTCCTTGAGTTTGGACGACGCGCGGATTCGCCGCCGGCATGCGATCGAGCCAAGTCTCCGGCTTCTTCACCTGCAACTTAATCTGAAAGTTGCGCCAGTTCTCACCGCGCACCTGATGTTGCCCGGTGAATGCCAACGTGACGCGCTCGAACAACTTCGTGTCGCGCAAGGCGACGAGATACCTGGAAATCGCCAAGTCATCCGGCGCGATTCCGCTCAGCGTCAGCATCGTCGCGGAACGGCCGGTCGCGTTGCGAAGTTCCGTGAGGTCCGCTTCAAACGGAGGCGGCTTCTCCTTGCTGATCTGCGCAGGAATGGCCGCTGGGAGCACGGCCCCGGAGGTTTCCATCAACCCGGCTTCCGCCTGGCATTCATTCAAGCTGACCATTTCGGGCAGCGATTTCGTCACGGCCGAAAGCACGCGCGTCATCGGCACGCGCAGTTCCAAAGTCGTCAACAACAGCGACTTTGTTTCCAGATCTTTCAGCTCCTGAGTCACCTTGGATTTCGCGGGCATCGCCTGCATCAACCCCTGAGCCTTCGCCTGCAACTCATCGCGGCGTGTTTCCAACTTGCGGCAGAGCTGTCGCTGTTGCCAAGTCCCCAGCACCGACAGCGCCAGAAAGAAAAACACCATCATCCGCCGCCACAGCGTCTTTTGCTCGCGCTGGCGCTGGAGGTGATAAGTGGCCGGCAGAAAGTCGATGGACGGAACCATGAGTTCTCAAATCTCAAATCTCAAATCTCAAATCTCAAATTCCAAATCTCAAATTCCAAATCTCAAATTCCAAATCTCAAATTCCAAATCTCAAATCTCAAATTCCAAATCTCAAATTCCAAATCTCAAATTCCAAATCTCAAATCTCAAATTCCAAATTTGAAATTTGAAATTTGAAATCACAAACACTGAATCACGCACCAACGGATCTCAGGCTCAGTCCCAGCGCCGCAGCCCAGCCGCCGGGGTGTTCCGACACGTCCGGAGTTTCTGGCGACTGAGTCAATGACACGAACGGATTGCCGACCTCAACCGGGTACGACAATGAGTGGCCGATGTATTCCGATAGCCACGGACTCGCCTCGCAGCCGGTGACAATCAGCTTCGTGGCTTGCTGGCCGCGAAACGTGACCATGAAGTAGCGGAAGCAAAGCTCCAACTCGGACGCGAGCGCTTCCAACAGCGGCCGGATCGCCTCGATCACCGAACGATGCACGTCGCTTTGCGAATCCAGAACTGCCGAATTGGTGACGGAGGCTCGCAAGCGCATCGCTTCCGGCAATTCGAGTTCGAGGTGCTTTGCGACCGCTTGATCCATCTCGCGCCCGCCGCTGCCGACGTACTTCAAAAACAGAATCGCGTCGCCGTCCGCGATGAAGACCGTCGTCAGATGATCCCCCAGATGCAGATAAGCCACGCGATCGTTGTTGTCGCCCTGGCCATGCCGGAAGGCTCGCAGCACGGCGCACGGCTCGACGTCAATCGCGACGGGGACCAACTCGGCGCTTTCGAGGATCCGCAAATGACGTTGCAACAATGTCTGCTGACAGGCCATCAAGACCACTTCTTGTTTGACGTTGGCGTCCTGCCGAATCTGCCCCGCCTGCAAGTATCGCAATTCGGCGTTCGCGGCAGGGAACGGCAACCGCTCCTGAGCCTCCCAGCGCACCACTTTGTCCAACTCGTCGGGCGGCAACATCGGCAGCCGGACGCTTTGCAGATGTAAGTCACCCGCCGGCACGCAGCTCACCACTTGTCGCCCGCGAAAGCCGTGCTCGCTGGTCAACAGCTTGAGCGTCCCGGCCACTTGCTCGTCATATTGCTCGTCGGTCAACTCGCCGCGAGCGGGCAGCAAGCCCTGAGCCAGTGCGGTCAACTGGGCGCGCTCCGTCGAACCCGACACCTGAACCATCGTGGCAAAACGAGGTCCAAGGTGCAGACCGATGGCCATACCGCGCGGACGTGAGAAGGAGAGCTTCATGTCCACAACATAGGTCGCGTTTTGGCAACATGCCGCCAGAAAACACGACAGGCGAGCGGGGTGGCGTCAGCCCCCCGGTGCATTCGTCGCAGGACCGGGGGGCTGACGCCGCCCCGCTCGCCAAAGCGTTTCATGGGCGATCACGTAATAACCGCCACAACCGGAATTGGCGGATCGCGGGAAAGGGGTCGGGAGTCTTTTTCATGCCGCAGTCGAGAGTTGTCCGGTCGTTGGATTCGTGTTCTGCGGCATGAAAAAGACTCCCGACCCCGTTGCGACGATTCACGGTTGCATCGGGAACTTCACGGCCACGTATCGCGCCAGCGCCGCCGTGCTGAACCCGGTCGCGGCGATTGAGATGAACTGGCTCTTGCCGTGCGGGTCGCCGTTGTCGAAGAAGACCTGCACCGGCTTGGCTCGCGTGGCCACGAACCATGACCCGTCGGCGTGCTGCGTCTTCGCCAGATACTCCGCCGCGCGGCGAACGACCGGCGAGTCCGCGGGCGTGCCGTTGTCGAGCAGCGCGAACAGCGTCTGCCCCGTCGAATACGCTTCGCTGTCGAGCGTCATCCCCTCCGCGTTCCAACCGCCATCCTCACGCTGCCGCTTCACGATCCGTTCCACGAACCGTGTACGTTCCTCCGTCGAACCACCGAACCACCGCAAACCCCACAGCCGGAAGACCAAGTCTTCCTGCAACTCGCACGGCTGTTGATCGAGCCATTCGCGTGCCCGCCGATCCGCCGCGCTCGCGGTGACCGACCATTCGCCGTCGAGTGAGCCTGTCTGCTGCAAGACTCGCAACGCGAGCACGGTGTTGCTGACCTGCGATTGCTCGGCCGGCGGACGAATCGCGCTCGGCTTCCAGCGACCGTCCCGTTCCTGCCGTTGCACGACAAACATCGCCATCGCTTGCCGCAGTTCGTCCGACGGCGAGTGCTTCGCGATGTCGAACGTCCAAGCCGCATAGCCGACGGTCAAAGCCGCTCCGCCGATGCCACGCCCCTCGCGCATCGCGGCCGTGCGATCGGCAAAGTGCTTGCGAGTGAATTCCAACGTCGCATCGAATACCGCTTCATCAATCGCAATGCCGATCCGCTTGGCTTCGCTCATGCCTAGCAGCGGCAACGTCTGATGATGACAAGCGAAGCAATCCCGATGCTCCGGATAATTCTTCGCCGCCTTTTCCAACAACCGGACCCCGCGAGTAACCGCGTCGGTCAGCTTGTCGCGTGAAAGCTGGCCGTCCTCGTCCGCGAACGCCTTAACATCACACGCTGCCGCAGCGATCAGCACCAGCCAGACGGAGAGAACGCGGGGCATGATTCAATCCAACAAAGTCGACCCGCAGAGTTGACCCCTAAGGCGAGCGGGGCGGCGTCAGCCCCCC
>CAMDPX010000442.1 GCA_945905295.1 Planctomyces sp. SH-PL62
AGCGTCCAAATTGCAGGTCACTTCAAAAAAATGTCATTCGGACGCTTAAAGTGCCAAATTCAAATTAGTGTAAATGTACTGAACAGGGCTTCTTTCCGATTAAACCGACAGGCCCCTTGCCTCGGTGGAAACGGGCCTTTGCACTACGAACGAATCACCCTGAGAGAACTCCCGTAGTGCAAAGGCCCGAAACCACCGAGGTAAGCTCGGAGGGGTTTGTGTCAATGTGCCCCAGACCGGCGATAGACGACGCCACAATCGATCTGCTGAAAGCCGACCGACTTGAACGTGGCGATCGCGGCAGTGTTCTCTTCCGCAATGTGAGCTTCCGCCAGCGAGACCTGTTCTTGTCTCATGCGGCGAATGACTTCAATCAGCAGCGTCTGAGCATGTCCCTGCCGTCGCGAGACATCTTTCACGATCAGTTCACTCAGACCAATCGCGCGTTCGCGCCAGGGTTCCAAATACAAGTCCAAGCCGCTGACCGTCACGGCCGCGACCGCATCGCCGCCCCCCTTGGGGACCAGCCGGAATTGCACGTTTTCCAGCCGGCCAAAGCGGCTGTACCACCAAAACGTGGGTGACTCCGGAGTTGCGAAAATGAATGTTTCCATCTTGCGTCGAATCAGGCTCAGCCGAAAGCTGATCGGGTCACCCTGCTTCAGATTGCGCTGCAAAACCACAAACCGCTGCGCTGGCTGATACCCCAAGGCCGCGAGAAACGGCGCGGCGTCCACGCTGGATTCGAGGAACCCGGACTCCTCCGAGCCACCGTAGAGTCCATGATAGAACGCGTCACACGGCGGCGCGGCTCCGACCTGAATCGACGTGGCCCCGAGCTGCCGCAGATAGGCCTCTCCGCGTTTCAGCAACTCGCGGCCGATGCCGTGGCGGCGGTACGTCGGATGGACGATCACGGCACAGATCGCTCCCAGCGTCCGATCGATCCAGCCTCCCGTTTCATCGCCACGAAAGCCGGCATGGACGAATCCGACGATCTGCGTTCCGTCGCAGGCGACGATCAATCCCGCCCGATCAAAATAATGTTGGCCGAGCAACAGCCGATCGAGCGCGTCGTAGCTGAATCCGCGAGCCGCTCCGCGTCCCAACCCGCTCTCGTGCCATAGCCGCACTAACTGAGGCGGATCGCTATTCCGAAACGGACGATACTCGATCACCGCGAACTCCCTGCGAGAAGAAGCCGTATCGCGCCTGTGAGGAAGCGGCCGAGTATGTCGTTCGGTGACGCTCCCCCACCTTCGCGATACGGCTTTTCAATTCCGTTTTTACTTCTTCGCCAATTGCTTTTTCGCTGCCGCCACGACTCCGTCCGGGGTGAACCCGAACTTGCCCAGCAAATCTTTCAGCGGAGCCGATGCACCGAACGTCTTCATGGCGATGATCGCGCCGGTCAGGCCGGTGTATCGCTCCCAGCCGAAGGTCGAGGCTTGTTCCACGGCCACGCGAGCGGTGACGCTCGGCGGCAGGACACTGTCGCGATACTCCTGAGACTGATGCTCGAACAGCTCCCACGACGGCATCGAGACCACGCGAACCTTGACCCCTTCGGCCTTCAGCTTTTCATAGGCCGTCACGCACAGCCCGACCTCGCTGCCGGTGCCCATCAGGATCACGTCGGGCAGGCCGGCAGCGGCATCGGCCAAAACGTACGCTCCCTTTTGGAGCCCACTGGCCGGCGCGAAGACGGTTCGATCGAGCGTCGGCAACGCTTGCCGCGACAGGATCAAGCAGACCGGATGGTGCTTTTGCTGAGCGATGAATCGCCACGACTCGGTGACTTCGTTGGCGTCACCCGGACGGAGCAGAATCATGCCGGGGATCGAACGCATACTGGCGAGTTGCTCGACCGGCTGATGCGTTGGGCCGTCTTCACCGACGCCGATCGAGTCGTGCGTGAAGACGTGAATGAACGGGACTTCCATGATCGCGGCCAGCCGGAGAGCGCCCTTCGCGTAATCACTGAAGATCAGGAAGCCGGAGCCGTAAGCGCGCACCTTGCTGAGCGCCATCCCGTTGACGATCGACGCCATCGAGTGTTCGCGAACACCGAAGTGGAAGTTGCGGCCGGAGTAGTCGTCGTAGTTGAAGTCTCCCGCCCCTTCGAAGGTCAGCCGCGTCTTGGTGGACGGGGCCAGGTCCGCCGAACCACCGATCAGCCACGGATAATTCTTGGCGAGAGCGTTCAGAACTTTGCCCGACGAATCGCGACTGGCGATCCCCTTCGGATCGGCGGGGAACGTCGGCAGATCTTTGTCCCAGCCCTCTGGGAGTTCGCGCTTCTGCATCCGCATCATGTGGCTGGCCAACTCGGGATACTGCTTTTCGTATTCGCCAAAGAGCTTCATCCAGGCAGCCCGCGCTGCGGCACCGCGCTGTCCGATCCCTTGCTGGAAGTGATCGTAGACGCCGTCGGGCACAAGGAACTTCGCGTCTTCCGGCCAGCCGTAGTTGCGCTTCGCGCCGGCGATTTCCGCATCACCCAGCGGTTCGCCGTGCGCCGAGTGATGTCCTTCCTTCGTCGGAGCACCGAAGCCGATACGGCTCTCGGCGATGATCATCGTCGGTCGGTCGGTCGTCTTCTTGAAGCCTTCAAAGGCGCTCTTCAGGACGGCGAGGTCATTCACGTCGTGAACTTTCACGACGTTCCAGCCATAGGCTTCAAAACGCTTGCCGACATCTTCGGTGAAAGCCAGATGCGTCTCACCTTCAATCGTGATCTTGTTGCTGTCGTAAATCCAGCAGAGGTTCGACAGCTTGAGATGCCCCGCCAGCGACGCGGCTTCGGAAGCGACCCCTTCCATCATGCAGCCGTCGCCCGTCAAGGCGTAGACATCGTAGTTGAACATCTCGAAGCCGGGCTTGTTGAAATACGTCGCCAGCCACTTCGAGGCGATCGCCATGCCCACGCTGTTCGCGACCCCTTGGCCGAGCGGGCCGGTGGTCGTCTCGACGCCCGACGTCCAGCGGTATTCCGGGTGACCGGGGCAGCGGCTGTCGAGTTGCCGGAACTTCGTGATGTCGTCCAGCGTGACAGACACTTCGCCGAGCTGTTCGTATTTCGTATTCACCGCCTTCACCTTGGTCAGGTGCAGGATCGAGTACAGCAGCATCGACGCATGACCGATCGACAGCACGAAGCGATCACGGTTCGGCCAGATCGGGTCGGCGGGATCAAACCGCAGCATGTTCTGCCAGATCGAGTAGACCACAGGAGCCATCGCCATCGGCGTACCGGGATGCCCGGAGTTCGCCTTCTGGACGGCGTCCATCGAGAGGGTGCGGATCGTGTTGATTGCCAGCGTGGAAAGGTCAGACGGCTGCGACATGGTGTGGGTGACTTTCCGAAATGAGGTGGCCCGGTGGAATCACTTGGGCATGGACTCGGCCTCGACAGTTGGCCGTATTGATCGCGAGTGTCTCCGCCGCTGCGCAGGATTTCAACTGACCTCACGAGCTAGCACATTCGTGAAGTTGGCTCATCACTTGGTGGCCGTGCCAAGTTTCATGAGCCGGAACGCGCTAGCGTCCGGTTGCCTTTTCGAACCGGACGCTAGCGCGTTCCGGCTCATGGTCTGAGGCAGAGCCTCGCTAGCGATGGCGAGCATTCCTAACCACAATGATCCCGACGCTGATGTTTCGCCCCTCGCCCGCCCTCGATTTTCTTCAACGACTCGTGTGGATCGGGCGTGTTTCATTCCCTGACCTTGAACAATGGAGTGCCTTCATGACCAAAGAAGAAATCCTGCTAAAAGTCGCCAGCGGCGAGATTACTCCCGAACAAGCCGGCAAGCTGTTGCTGACCGATGCTCCGGCACGCGGCACGCTCTACTGCAAGGTCAGCGAAAAAGGTGGCCTGAGTGTTTACGGCCTGCAACGCATGGGGCCTGTCGGTTTAATCGGAAAGAAGCCCTGTTCAGTACATTTACACTAATTTGAATTTGGCACTTTAAGCGTCCGAATGACATTTTTTTGAAGTGACCTGCAATTTGGACGCTTATACGCGAACACGCTTCGATTAAACCGACAGGCCCC
>CAMDPX010000443.1 GCA_945905295.1 Planctomyces sp. SH-PL62
GTTGGCCACTCCGCTTCCTGACGGGCGCGGCTCCGAGGGATGGCTGATCGTCTTCAGGTCCGCGAGCAAGTTCCGTATGCCGGAGTTCTGCGCTGGCAGCCATTGTTCAAATCTCTCTTCGGGCAGCACGGCGATCTGAGTCAGTGTGCTCATCCCTTGTTCGAGGATCCGCAGAGCGTCGGGCGTGAGCGTCAGCGTTCCATTCATCGCCGCGAGCAGCACTTCCTGCATCGCGTCGGCGACCAGCACGACCGGTTCGACTTTCACGATGCGCGCCGCACCTTTGATCGAATGCGCCGCTCGCATCAGCGGTTCGAGGTTTTGGTCGTTCGTGAGATCGCTGTTCAACACGGCGAGTCCATCGACGAACGCGCCGCCGTGCGTGCGGACTTCCTCGCGAAACAAATCGAGCAGCGAGAAATCGCTCATGCCGGTCAAGCTAGTGCCACTCATGTCAGGCTCCGTTCGAAAGTTTCAAACAGCCGCACTTCGTCCAGAAATCCGATGCGCCGCTCGTCTCGCCAGAAGATCCCCTTGGCGAAAGAGGTGGCGGACCCCGACACCGTGGAGGGGACGTTGGTCAGCTCGGCCGGCGTGAATCGCGAGACCCCTTCGACTTCGTCCACTTGAAACACCCAGCGCCGGCCCGCTCGGCTGACGACCATCAAACGCGCGGTGATGCGGTCTCGGCCAACGACGCTGTGATGGCCCGACTCCGTCGCCGCGGACTTGGCGATGTTCGGTGGGTATTGCATCTTGATCGCCAACAACCCACCGAGCGACAGACACAGTTCCAACTCACCGCGAATGCTGACCAGGCCGACGAGCACTTCGTTCGAGCGATTGGGGATCGTGTGAATCGGCCGCAGTTCCCCGATCTCAACCAGCAGGCCGATGTCGATGGCCAGCCACTCTTCACCGACGCGAAAGATCAGCACGGAAACCGTCCCTCGCTCGGCAACGATCTCCGGTTCCGCCAGTCGCCGCGTCCACTCGGCCAGATGTCCCGCGGGAAGGTCACGCTCAAACAACCGCTGACCGGCCGAAGTAAACACTGGACAGTTTCGGCAATGCACGTGCTTCAGCAACTCCGGGCACGAACGGTCCCCGGTGACGCCGATCTTGTTCCAGCAGTCGTTCTCCAACACGGTGATGTTCGCTTCGCCGAGGATCGGCAAATCAGAACCGTTCGCGATCGTGAAGTCCGGCGCGAGCGGCGGATTCTCCGGCGAAGGAATGAACGCATCGAAGGGACTGGAACGATTCATGATTGTTCTCACCTCGTAGCACAGGCGGCTCGCCTGTGGCTTTCGGGAAGCAGGCGAGCCGCCTGCTCTACGATGACGCGACACGAGCCAAGCGACGATTCAAGTTTTCCACCGCGCGCTGGTCGCCTCGTTTTTCGGCCAGCAGCTTGAGATGCCACAACGAGTCTTTGTGAGCGGGGTCGAGGTACACCGCCTTTTGAAAACTTTTCTCGGCGTCGGTCAGCTCGCCAGCGGCATTCTGAATGACGCCCATCAGGCACATCGCGGAGGCGGTCGGGCCGTGCTGTTCCAAGTGCTGTGCGCACAAGGATCGCGCGTCGCTGAGCCGGCCGGAGTTCGCGGCCTGTTCGGCAGAGACGAGGAGGTCTTGAGAGCTGTTTTCTTTGAGCGGAACGGCGCTAGCCACCGGTGTCGTGAAGTTGATTGGCCGTTCAAAACCGGCGGCTGGCGCCGTGCCGCTCACATCTGGCGCGAATGCGCTTCTGAATGCTGGCTCGCGCGCAGGAGGAATGCTGGGCGGCGAATTCAGCGACAGCAACGACGATGGTCGCGCGGCGTTGTTGACGGAATCTGTTCGTTGATAAGCGAACGCACCGGGGGGGCCAACGCTCTTGAGTTGCGGATCGAGCATCGCCAAATTTTCGGCGTGGCCTCCGAAGACATATCCGTTGGGTGCGAGCAACCGTTGCAACGCTTGCAGCGCGAGCTGCCGCGACGGTTGATCGAAATAGATCAGCAGGTTCCGGCAGAAGATCATGTCGAACATGCCGGCATCCGCCAGGAACGTGGGAGAGATCAAGTTGTCCTGCCGAAACTGGACCGCGCTGCGAACTTCCGGGATCACCGTTTGATTGGAGTCACGCTCAAAGAAACGGTATCGCAGGACGTCGCACAACGCCCCGGTTTCTCGGAAGGACAAGTCGCCATACGCGCCGCGCGTCGCCCGGTCGATGGACCGCTGGCTGATGTCCACCGCGAGGATCCGAATCTGCGACGGCTCCAGGCCGTGATGCCGCAGGAACATGTAAATCGAATATGGCTCCTCGCCCGAGCTACACGGAATGCTGAGTACTCGCAGCGAGTGCCCGGGAAACGACGGTCGCCACTGGCTGCCGACCTCGGCCATGTAACGGAGTTGGTCGAAGCCGCGAAAGAACCATGTTTCGGGGACGATGACCTCTTCGATGAGCGCTTGCAGTTCCGCGCGATCGACGGAGGCACACGCCACATAGGCCGCGACGTCGGTCAAACGCAGCGCTTGCATTCGCGCTTGGACGCCGAGCGCAATCGAATGCTCACCGATCGTGCCGTGATCCAAGCCGATCTGCTGAAGCAGCAGTTGTGTGATGTTCGTCAGGTCCATCGGGGGCATCGCTTCTTCAGACATGTTGTTCGACCAACACCGGCAGCAGTTCGTGCCGCCGAGCCTCGGCGATGAGCTTGTCGATGTCCAGCAACTGAAGCATGCCGTGCTCGTCCGCGATCACCGGCCCCAAGGCGAGTGCTCCCGGCCACGTGGCTGCTCCCGTTGCGTTGATGACTTCCTGGTCGATCGGCCGCAGTTCGACCACACGCTCGGCCAGCAGGCCGAACTTCTGGCCGGAAAGCTCCGCATCCAGTGGAATCAGAATGATTCGACTACTCAACCGCAGCGGCGTGCTTGTGCCTTGCAGCCACTGCGCGAGATCAATCACCGGCGTCACCGCCCCGTGATACGAGAAGGCTCCAGCCAGACCGTTAGGGGACTGAACCGTGCGATGCAGTTCGACGGTGGGCAAAACCTTGTCCACACGATCGCTGCGAATCGCGAAGCGTTCAACGCCAACGTGAAAGATGAGCCAGAGCATGAGAGGGACCGCAATTTGAAATCTGAAATTTGAGATCTGAAATCTGCTGCCCTTAGCCCGAAACTACAAACCGCACGACAGCGTGCTTCAGACGATCGACGGAGACTCGCAGATTTTCGGTGGCTTGGTTGAACTCGCGGATCGACGATTGGGTTTGAGCGGCTCCGGAAGTGAGCTGCACCATCGCGTCGTTGATCTGTCGGGCACCGAGCGATTGATTCTTCATCCCTTCGTTGACGGGGACGAAGCGTTCGCTGACGGATTGCACCCCTTCGATGATCTGGCCCATTTGGTTGTTGATCTCGCCGACCTTGCGGACGCCGCCGCGCACGTCTTCGTTGAACTTGTCCATTTCCATGACGCCGGACGAGACGGCCGATTGCATCTGCCGCACCATCTGGTCGATCTCCAGGGTGGCGACGGCGGTTTGATCGGCGAGGCGGCGAATCTCGCGAGCGACGACCAGGAAGCCGCGGCCGTACTCGCCCGCTTTCTCGGCCTCGATGGCCGCGTTGATTGAGAGCAGATTGGTTTGATCGGCGACCTTCGTGATTGTCGTAACGACGACGTTGATGTCGTTGGCCTTCTCGTGAATCGCTCCCAGCTTGTTGGAGATGCTCTTCGTGGCTTCGGTGAGGTCGTACATCGTGCTTTCCATGCCGGTCAGTCCAGCGCGGCCGGCACTGGCTAACTCGGAAGCGCGGCTGGCTCCGCCCATCACGTCTCCCATCGTGCCGGAGAGTTCCTGGCCGGTGGCGGAGATTTCTTTGACGGCGGCGGCGATCTGGCTGGAGGAGGCTCCGAAGTTTGCCAGCGTTGCTTCTTGTTCTTTGGACGTCGCGGCGAGTTGCGTGGTCGTGGCCAGCAACTGCAACGTGGCTCCTTTGATCTCGGCCACGAGATCATGCAC
>CAMDPX010000444.1 GCA_945905295.1 Planctomyces sp. SH-PL62
GCGTAACAAGGCCAATCGCTTCGCGACGCCATGTGCGTCGAGCCGATCGGCATCTTGTCGATGCCGGTCAGCAGCATGTGCGTCGCGTGCTCGTGGCTGGGCAAGCCGTGCGTCATCGAGCGAATCACGGCGTACTTGTCGGATCGCACGGCCAGCTTCGGCAAGTGCTCGCAGACATCCATTCCCGGCGTGCGCGTGGCGATCGGCTGAAACGTACCGCGCACCTCGGCCGGTGCATCCGGCTTCAAATCCACCATGTCGAGATGACTCGGAGCTCCGGTCAAAAAAATCAGGATCACGCTGCGAGCACGCTGCTCGCGCGACGGCGCAGACTCGGCGGCGGACGACGCTTGCTGCGCGAGCAACGTCGGCAGACCAAGGCTAATCAGACCGGAATAGCCAACCTGCAACAGCTCACGGCGATTGATGCCGAGCGTGTGTTGGTGGGAGTTTCGTGAATTCATGTCGTGTGCTTTCAACAAGGTCCGGCGATCCGCTCGCCGCGAATGCGGCCTTGGGAGCGTTTGACATCTTCCTGTATCGTCATCCTACGGCATCTTCCAACGCACAACCTCCAAGTGCGACTTTCCGTCTTCGCCGCGATACGAATACGACGTGACGAGCGTGCCATCATCGAGCTGCACCGTCGGGCCGAAGCCGCCGCCTTGAGGTTTGCCGACCGGCGTGTTCGTGTCGAGTTGGATGCGATCGTGAGCGAAGTCGAATTCAAATCCGTCGTCGGTTTCCGTTCCGATGATGGCGCGCACGCCGAGCGGCGGTTTGAGGTCGCGGACTGTGAACGTCAGCAGCAGCCGCTTGTCTTGCAGCCGCAACAGCGACATGTACATCTCGCCGTAATCGCCGAAATCATGGATGCGGTCGAACGTCTTCGCACCGTCGGCTGACGAGAACAAGATGAAGTGGTCGGCTTGGTCGTTCCCCGCTTTGATCGGTCGGTCCTTGATCGGCAGTTCGTTGCTGTCGACTCGAACCAGCGCCCAGACTTTGCCCGATCGAGCCTGCCACAGCCATGTCTCGCCGCCGAAGAAGCCGTACTGGCTTTTGAAATCCTTCGGCTCGCACTTCGGCGACTTGTCCCAGGTTTGGCCGCCATCGGTTGATCGCCAGACGAAATATGGTCCGCCCCCGCCGTCGTAATCGACACCGAGCAGCAGCGTCCCGTCGGCCAGTTCCAGCACGTTGCGAGTTGTGTGATTGCTGGCCTTCGGCTTGATCTGTTCCGATTCGACGCGTGTCGATTGCCAAGTCCGGCCGCCGTCCGTCGAGCGATGCAGGAAGCCGGTCGTGTAGCCCCATTCGTTGCGCACGTCCTGCGCCAGCAAGTGACCGGTGATGAAGACTGTGCCGTTCTTGAGCACCGTCAGATACGGTTCGCGGCCGAGCAAGCCGAGCGGCTGAGGACCGGTCCAGGTTCGGCCACCATCCGGCGAGCGAAACAGCAGCGTCTGCTCCATGACTTTGTTGCCATCACGCTTGTGCTGATGAAACGCAGTCAGCAGCAATTCGCCGCTGGGCAGCTTCGCGATGCAGGGCTTGTAGTCATCCGCTTCGCCCAACGGGATTCGCTCGGCGACGAGCTTGTCAGTCGGCAGTGACTTTCGATCGGTCACAGCGATGTCGGCCGCGACGAGCCGGAACGAGTCCATCACGATCGACTGATCGACCTTGCCGTAGGCGTCGTCGCCACCGACGTGGCCGAAGACGAAGATCCGGCCGTCCTTGGCCTGCACCGATCGAGGATAGTAGGCCGTGCCGGGGACGTTGAGCTTGTTCCAAGTCTGGCCCGCGTCGCTGGTCCAGTGGATGCCGTTGGTCGCGATGTGCAGGATCGGGCCTTCGCGCGTCGCGATCAATTCCGGCTGGCCACTGTGCGGCAGAACCGACGGCCCGGCGTGTTGCGCGATCCATGAATCGTCCGATTTCTTCAGCGTACTCTGCCAGCGTTTGGCATCACTCGCGCGGCGGTAAATGGTCAGCAGGTCGCCGTTGGCAAGTTCCGCGATGTCGAACTCTTCGGTCCAGCCGCCCCGTTGCTCGGCAAGAGTCGCAGGCACGGGGCCTTTCCAACTTCGGCCCTGATCGGACGAGATCAGCAGCGCCGGTTCGACCATCGCACTGAATTCCGCCCGCGTCTGGCTGCCGGCCGGCGCGGATGCAACGCCAGCCAGCAACACGATCCGTCCGTCGCGCAACACGCGAATGCGCCGCGGCCAAGTTGAGTACTTCGCGGCATCAAGCGGCACTTCCGGCTGACCCCACGTCTTCGAGCCGTCGGTCGATCTTTGCAAGAATCCGGTCTGTGGAAGGGCGGGATCGTACGGCAGGTAGAACCCAAACACGCCGCGAAGAAGCGTGCCATCTGCCAGCGCCGTTTGAGCTTCATTCGTGACGCCGTTCATGCACGACTTGAACCCGTCGGCACTGACCTGCTGCCAAGTCTTCCCCGCATCGGTCGAGCGGAGATGGATGTTGCGCAGATCAAGTCCGGTCATGTCGTAGCCGGGATGTCCCGGCGGCGGCCACGTCAATTTGTGCCGCACTTCCTTCGGCGCTTGCGGACGCCCCTCAACCGGCCCCGTCGCTTGAGTGAAGCTCGCCATCAAGCTGCCATCGGGCATCGTCCAGGCACCAACCCAACTCGTGAACCCCGGCTTCTGCGGCGAGTGATAGATCGTCTCTCGTTGGTGTTCGACAGCGGAGAATTCGTCGGCGCGGACTGGAGTGAAGAGCGCGGACAATGAGAATGCGGCGAGTAGCATTGCCGACGAAGAGAACGGTTGCATGATGATCTCCATTGGGAAATGTCTCGTCTGAACCCGTCGAACGCGGCGCGGCTCACCCGTTGATGGAGGTCACAGCAATTCCCCAATCGGTGCTCCGTCGGGAAGGAGGGGAATCGGCCGGCCGGCGCTGGTCACGGTGTGCCGGGTTAAGTCGATTCCCAAGTGGCGGTAGATCGTGGCCAGCACATCCGTGGGCGAGACCGGTCGACTGGTGGGAACCTCGCCGTTGGGGCTGGAGGTGCCGATCACCTGACCGACCTTCAGTCCGCCGCCGGCCATCAGAATGCTCATCAGCGAGCCCCAGTGATCGCGACCGCCGGTTGCGTTCACGCGCGGGGTCCGGCCGAATTCTCCCCACACGACCAGCAGAACTTTGCGATCGAGGCCGCGTTCATAGAGATCGGCGATCAAGGTCGAGAGCATCTGATCGAGCGGCGGACCGGAGATATCCATGCCGCGAGTCGGGCCGTCGGAACCGTCGCTCGGCCGGTTGTCATTGACGATGTTGCGGTGCCAGTCCCAGCAGAGCGAATCCGGCGCGGTGTTGAGCGTGACGAAGGTCACTCCCGCCTCTACCAACCTCCGCGCCAGCAGCCCCATCTGTCCCCAGCGATGTCGCCCATAGCGGTCGCGCGTGGCCGGCGATTCTTCATTGAGATCGAATGCTCGGCGCGCGGCTCCGCTCGTCAACATGTCGAATGCCGATTGCGTGAAGCTGTCGATCCCGTCCATCGCACGGGTCGCATCCGACTGACGTGCGAAACGATCCAGCCCTCGCAGCAACGACCGCCGATCCGTGACGCGCGACAGCGTGAAATCGTCCGCGAGTTTCAAACTGGATGCCGCGTGCCGAACCTTGTCCTGCTGAAAGCTCTTTTGAAACGGGTCTTGCATGATCGTGAACGGAGCATGTTGTGATCCGAGATACGCGGCTCCCATCACGGTCGCAATCTCCGGATTCCGAGTCTGCTCTTCGGAGAGCAACACATAAGCTGGCACGCCGAGATTCACCGCCCCTCGGAACCGCGAGGCCATCGCACCCGACGACGGATGCGTGCTGCGACTGACTTCGCTGGGATAGCCGGTGGAACACCAATGGGCACCACCGAAATGATCGTTCGTGGCATGTCGGACCGTGCGAATGACGGCCGCTCGGTCGAGAACCATCGCCGTGCG
>CAMDPX010000445.1 GCA_945905295.1 Planctomyces sp. SH-PL62
TTGGATACGGTAGGAAGCGTTCGTAGCGGGCCGCTCCCTCACGGTCGCGGTACGGTGGTCGAACCAAACGCCGCCATCTCGGTCGCGACGAGCAGCGACATCGCACCGCCCCGGTCATCGGGGCCGAGGATCGCTTTGCGATCGAGATACGCTCGCAGCGAAGTTTGTTTGCCGGTCCCTTCGCAGACGTCGATCAGCGAGCCGTCCGCGCCGATGCGAGCCAGAATCGCCGGCCACGTTTTGCGGACGCACGGTTCGTAGGTGGTGCGGTCGAGCCAGCCGTGTTTCATGCCGCGCAACATTGCGAAGGTGATCATGCAGGTCGCCGTCAACTCGCGATAACTCCCTTCCACGTCGATGACCTGATGCCACATGCCGGTCGGGTCTTGATGCGTTCGCAGCGCGGCGAGATGTTCTTGAAACGCGCGAAGCATTTCGGCTCGGCCGGGATGCTCGGCTGGCAGATCGGTCAACGTCAGCGCGAGTCCCAGCGCTGGAAAGCCATTGCCACGTCCCCAAGCCGCGTCATTAAGCGGCGAGTTGCGATACAGCCCGTCCGGCCGCGCGCACAGCTTGCGCATGAATGCGAGATGTCGCACGGCCATGTCGTGATATTTCACGTCACCTGTCAGCTTCCCGACCTGTGCGAGAATCGGGCAGGACATGAAGACCGCGTCCGACATCTCGACATGCGATGGCATCGCTTCGCGCGGTTGTCCCTTGTTATCGAATCCGAAATCGGCGGCAGCCTTCGCAAGCGCGATCAACTTCGCTTTGGTTGGCTCGTCTTTCGTTCGCAGAGCCAGTTCACCGAAGACCAAGTGCCCCGCGAAATCGCTGCCGCTGGGCTTGTCGCTGATCGCCTTCTGTTTCCCGGAAACGTATTCCTCGATCAATCGCTCGGCGTCTTGCCGGTGCAACGGATCGTTGGTCAGTTCGCTCAACCGAATGCGACCGATCACCGCGACCGCCGGAATGTATTGCACCGTCTTCAGCGAGTGGCCGTATCGCTTCGCGAGTTGTTCCGCGACTTCGAGTGGAGATCGTCCAATTCGTTGAAGTCTTTCGAGCCGCGCTTCGCTGTGCAGCTTGGGGAGTGTTCGCAGCGAGTCGGCGACTTTCGTGAAGACGGTCGCTTCCTGACCATCCTCGGAAACACCTTTGGCGACATTCCACTGCGCGGAAAACAACTTGCCAACACCGGCGACGGAATTCTGCTTCAGTTGTCGCGACAGGGCATCGTCCATTTGCACCGCTTGATCCCATCCGGGAGTTGAGAGAGGTGTTGCGCGTTGAACCTCAATGACCATGTCCGGGGCCTGCGTCCCCAGCCAACGCCAGAGGTATTGCGCTTCCGGAACGGTCAGACTCTGATAGCCATCGGCCGGAGGGGGATAGCCGCGAGTCAATTCGCCTCCGGAGTAATTCTTCCCGCCGAGCTCTCCGGCCCAACCATCTGGATTGGCGATGACGACTGCTGAAACGGCCATCGACTCGCGCAATGACTTCGCTTCGTCGGACGTGTGAAACCAACGCAACATCCGGTAGGTCACGTCAACGCTTTCATTCATCCCGTCCAATCCACCAACCAGCCAAACGTGAAGCCGATTGGGTTCGTCAGCCAACTCGGCCCGATCAATCAGACACGGAATCGAGACCTCGCGCCTCGTGACACCAATCGCCGACGCGACCAAGCGTGAGTCCTTCACCCAGGTCTCGCGAGCCAGTCGCTCAGTGACGCTTCGGTCTTCGCTGCTCGCGGGGAATCCCCAGCCTGCGACGAACAGAATCACACACCAAGAAATTCGATTCATCATTGAGCTTCCTGGAAGACGTTGAAGGAGAGTGGAATGGATGCGGCGGCGACCATGCTGATCGAGACGTCTTCAAATCGCCAGCGCTCGTGATGGTGATCGGCTCGCACGCGAGTGTTTCAGTCGGCCATGAGTTTGCTGCATCTTGTAAAGCTATCTTGACGGTCGCGCGCGCGCCTCATAGCATCCGCCCCCCAGTCTTGGGTTCTGAGGGGCTCTCTCTTCTACGATGCCATCTGAGCATCGGACTTGCCGCCAACTGTCCGCAACGGAACACAGCGCACTCGGCGGAAGTCGTTCATGCCCCTCCCGGCTCGGGATCGACCTGTCATTGGTTCGAGTCTTCAATTCTCTTGGCTCACGGGATGTGACGCCGATGCTTCTGCGGCAACAAGGCCCAGCGCTGGTTGTTCACACCCCCGCCAAGCTGAATCTGTTTTTGGAAATTTTGGGGAAGCGGCCCGACGGCTATCACGAGCTGGAAACGCTCATGGTCACCGTCGGGCTGTACGACACGTTGCGATTCACGGAGGACGATTCTTCTGCCACGCCGTCGCCAATCGCGTCGGCACTGTCCACGGCTGCTGTGCCGTCTGACATTCACCTCACTTGCCGTTGGGCTGGGCCGCCGGAGTTTTCGCCGGGGCCGTTGCCGACAGGTCAAGACAACTTGGTGGTGCGGGCGGCTGAGCTGTTGCGAGAGGTCACGGGAACTCGGCGCGGAGCGTCGATCGAGTTGACCAAACGCATTCCGCTGGCGGCCGGGTTGGCAGGAGGATCGAGCGACTGTGCTGCGACGTTGTTTGCCTTGAACCGATTGTGGAAGCTGGGCCTCTCTGACCAGCGCTTGCTGGAACTGGCGGCTCAGCTAGGGAGTGATATCGCTTTCTTTTTGACAGATGCTCCGGCCGCCGTTTGTCGCGGTCGAGGCGAAATCATCGAGCCTGTGGCGACACCCATGAGACTGCACTTCGTCATCGCCAAGCCCACCAGCGGATTATCGACCGCCGCCGTGTTCCGGCAGTGTCGTCCTGCTGCGTCGCCGCGAACCGCGCAACCCCTCTTGTCAGCCCTCCGCGCCGGACATCACGCTCTCGCCGCGAGGCATCTCCACAACGCGCTGCAATCTCCGGCCGAGCAAATCAACTCGGACGTCGCTCGTCTGCGTCACACATTTGCCCGCCTGCCGTTCCTCGGACATCAGATGAGCGGCAGCGGAACCTCCTATTTCGGAATTTGCTCGCAACGAGAACAGGCGACAGCCCTCGCGGCTCAAGTCCGTTCGGCCGGCTGCGATCAGGTCTTTGTGGCTTCGATTCAACCGTAGGCCAGGCTTTCCAGCCTGACTTCGCACCAATTCAGTTGATGTTTCTTGAGTGACAGCAGTGTCAGGCTGGAAAGCCTGACCTACGGAGGTCTGGTCTTCATTCAGTGAGGGAGTGCTGCCGTGGAAATCACCGAAGTTCGCGTGAAGTTGATGAGCGACCCCAACGATCGGTTGTTGGGCTTCTGTTCGGTCACGCTGGATGCCAGCTTTGTCATCCGAGATTTGAAGATCATCCAAGGGGGCAAGGGCTGCTTTGTGGCCATGCCCAGCCGTCGGCTGATGGACCGCTGCTCGCGCTGCCATACCAAGAATCATCTCCGAGCCCGCCACTGCAATCATTGCGGCGAACAACTCCGCGAAGACCGCTCCGCTAAAGATCTCGACGGCCGAGCCAAGCTCTACGCCGACATCGCGCACCCGATCAACAGCGAGTGCCGCGAGAAAATCCAATTCAAGGTCATGGAAGCTTTCGAGCAAGAAAAAATCCTCGCTCAGCAAGAGGGCTACATCTGCCGCTACGACGACTACGGCGAAGACGATTACGACGACGAGCCGATCTCCGCCACGTTCACTCGCCGCGAGACACCCAGTCGCGAGGGGACGATCCGCATCGACCAACCGCAACGCTCCACCAGTCCGTCGCAGCCGCACGTTCTCAAGATGCCACAGCCCGAATCCTCGACCGTCAGCGTCCGCATCACGCGCGACAACGAGGAGGAATCGTTTGGCTCCGGAATCGTGTGAGACTAATCAACACCGGCGGCTTGACGAAGTTGGACTTATACGGATCGCAGGAATTAGCCGCGCGGCGCTAGCCCCGGTTCATGCGGTGCAACCG
>CAMDPX010000446.1 GCA_945905295.1 Planctomyces sp. SH-PL62
AGAGGCCGCAGGTGGCACAGGTTGTTTCAACCTGTGCCGTCGACGCGCAGTTTTCATTTGGAAACCGTCTGAGATTTCCGTTCGGAACTCTCACGAGTTCCGCGACAGGCAACCTGTCACCGCTCTAACTGCCGAAGTAACGGTCGAAGACGATCTCAAACGCGTCGGGGCCGATGCTGTACTCGCCCCGAAAGGGATGGTCCATGGCCGCGACCATGAAGATCAACAGGCCGATGAGCGCACCGCTCACGCCGCTGAGAATGACGTGCGCGAACGTGGACTCCATGACAAAGCACCAAGTGACGCTGATGTTGATCAATCCGCCGATGACCACGACCCAATACAACAGCGCCGGGATTCCAGAGCCGACGGATTCCAGCCGGAGGCGGCGCTGTTCGATGAGATTATTCAGCCGCGAGTAAATTTGGGCGGCGACGATCCGGTCCATCTCGGTCTGTGTGTCGAGCAACATGACCGACTTAATGACGGCCTCCAAGCTGGCGGTGCCCCCTTTGGGAAGCTGGCCCTCGCGTTGCGGCGGCCAGTCCTCGTCGATCACGTGGCGAGTGAACGCCTTGAGCGCCTCGTTGAGCTTGGTCTTTTCTGGGCCCTCGGGCAGAAGATGAACGTCCTGACAAATCGTCGCGAGTGAGGCAGCCTCATGCGACACTTTGTCGGACGCCGACGTGTACGTCTCCCAGGCACCGACGGCGATCAATCCCAACGTGATCCCGTAGAACACTCCCGTCAAAGTGAGAAAGTAGCTCACCATTTCGTTCATGCCGTTTTGGCCGAACAATCGCCGGGCAGGGCTGCGCGTCAGCAGGACTCCGCCGCTGCTCACGGCGATGGCCGTCATCGTCATCAGGGCACAGAACGCCCACTCCGGAAGATCGTACACCCAGTAAAAATTCATGGACCAACCTTTCCTCACGGCACGAGCGAAGTTGACCAGCTTGCTCCAAGCGGTGTGCGGATCGTTGTCGTCTTGGGCTCAGAATTCAAACGACCTTGAGTCCACCTGCTCGCTTCAAGCTGTGTACGAAGCATTCGAAACCCGCGGTTGATGTGGAATCATCACAACGGCCCCGCGTTGGAACCCGCGCTCACGCCGAATTTCTTGTGGCTGCTGCGGCAAGATTCTCGGCCGTGGTGTTTGCAACCGGCTGTCGAAAACGGCAAGCTGTTTGGTGATTCATCGCTGGCCGGGCACGTTGAAAACGTGCCCCACGAAATGGGAGGTCTCATGAAACTGGGCATCGTGACTTACATGTGGGGTGCGGATTGGGATTTGCCGACACTCATCAAGAACTGCGAGGCGACCGGCTTCGAGGGGATCGAACTCCGCAGCACGCACAAGCACGGTGTCGAGCCGTCGCTGACGAAAGACCAGCGGGCGGAGGTTCGCAAACGGTTCGCCGACTCGAAAGTCGTCTGCGTCGGTCCCGGCTCGGCCTGCGAGTATCACAGCGTTGATCACGGCGTCTTGCAGCGGAACATCGACCTCACGAAAGAGTTCGTGTTGCTCTCGCAAGACGTCGGCGGCAGCGGTGTGAAAGTTCGGCCCAATGGATTCAACAAGGGGGAGGACGAGAAGAAGACCATCGAACGCATGGGCCTGGCTCTGCGCGAGTGCGGTCAGTTCGCCGCCGATCACGGGCAAGAGATTCGTGTCGAGGTCCACGGCAACGGGACTCAGAAGCCAACCGTGATGCGCGACATCCTGAAAGTCGCCGATCATCCGCAGGTCGTCGCCTGCTGGAACTCGAATCCGGGCGAGACGGTGAATGGCTCGTTGAAGACCAGCTTTGATTTGCTCAAAGACAAGCTCGGCTCGACGACGCACATTCACGATCTCTACGACGCCGATTATCCGTACCGCGAACTGTTCTCGCTGTTGAAGGGCATCGGCTACAAAGGCTGGTGCCTGTCTGAGAGTCCGGCCACGACCGATACCGTGCGAGTGATGCGATATTACCGAGCGCTGTTTGATGAGCTGACGAAATCGTAGGTCAGCCTTTCCAGGCTGACTCGTCGCGAGATCGACGTCCAACATCCATTTGGTCAGCCTGGAAAGGCTGACCTACGAGGAGGTGCCATGCTCCGAGCCTGTCTTGCATCGTTGCTGTTGCTCAGCCATATCGGGGCATCCGTCGCCGCGGACGATCCCGCCAAGCCCGTCGATTACGAATGGGTGAAGGTCACGATGAACGCTGCATTTGCTCCGCGAGACGGCGCGGGAGCGTTGTCCTTCCAAGGCAAGATGTGGTTCCTCGGCGGTTGGAATCCGGGAGCGGCGACACGGGCTTTCTTTCCGCGGATCTGCAACAACGAAGTCTGGAGCTCCAAAGACGGTGCCGAATGGATTCTCGAAAAGCCGAACACATTCAAAGACCGTTCGTTCGACGCGAAGGCCGATTGGGAAGGCCGGCACACGGCCGGTTACGCCGTCTATCGCGACAAGTTGTGGATTCTCGGCGGTGACTGCAACCAGGGGAATTATCAGCCGGACGTGTGGAACTCGGCGGACGGTAAGACTTGGAAGCTGATCAACCCGGCGACTCCGTGGGGCCAGCGCGCGTTGCATTACACCGTCGTCCATGCCGACAAAATTTGGGTGATGGGCGGGCAGACGATGCCGGCCTTTGCGAAGTCGGACGAAGCGTTCTATCGCGACGTCTGGACCACCACCGACGGCGTCGAGTGGACACAGCTCAAACCGCAAGAGCCGTACTGGTCCGCGCGCGGCATGATCGGCGGCAGCGCGATCCATCAGGGCCGCATCTGGATACTCGGAGGCGGAACCTACGACACGCCCAAGATACCGACTCGGCAATACATGAACGACGTCTGGAGTTCGGCGGACGGAGTCAAATGGACTCGGCACATCGAGGCGGCTCCGTGGGCACCGCGGCAATATCACGATGTCGCCGTGTGGGATGATCGGCTGTGGGTCATGGAAGGCTACGCGAAAGCGAATCGCAAAGATGTGTGGTACTCGGCCGACGGCGAACATTGGTTCGAGGTGCCGAACACGCCGTGGCAGCCACGTCACGCCGCCAGCGTGTTCGTCCACAACGGCGCGCTGTGGATGGTCGCCGGCAACAACATGGAGTCGGACGTGTGGCGGCTGCGCCGGAAATAGCTTGTAGTGACCCGATTTATCGGGTCTTGGTCAAACGCACGACCCCATAAATTTGGGCAAACGCACGACCCCATAAATTTGGTCAAACGCACGACCCCATAAATGGGGTCACTACGAGCGCTCGTGCGGTCCAATTCAGTTCGGCACGACCGCGACGCATTCGATCTCGAACTTCAACGACGGTGGCAGGCAGTTCGTGACCGTCGTGCGAGCTGGAAACGGCGAGCGAAAGTATTCGCGATAAAGCTGATTGAACTGCGGCAGGTCGGCGTCTTCGCGCACGTAGTTGCGAGTCTGCACGACATGCTCCAGTCCGCATCCCGCAGCCTTCAGCACCTGAGCCATGTTGTCGAGCGATCGCCGAAACTCACCCTCGAACGAATCGCTCACGATCTTGCCGGACGCATCGACCGAGGCTTGGCCGGAGACGAAGACCATGCCGCCCACCTGCACGCACGGGCTGAATGGCAGGTGTGATGTCGGCGTCTCTGGATCGCGCGGGTAAGTGACGTGTGACGGCATGGGGAGTCTCATTTGTTTTCGGGAACGACAGGCGGGCCGCCTGTCGCTACGGGGGCGACCGTCGGCCGTTCGATGACTGGCTGCTGTGAGGCGGCGACGCCAACCAATGGAAGCGGTTCCGCTTTGGGCGGCGGGCCGGGAATATAAACCTGATCCAGCGGCGTCCCGTCATCGCTCTGCCGCAGCAGGAAGTAAATCACCGTCGTCGCCGACCAGAAGTAGCTGACCAACGCAGCGAGATGCAGCAGTCGCACCAGTTCTTTCCAAAGATCGAACGACCGGAC
>CAMDPX010000447.1 GCA_945905295.1 Planctomyces sp. SH-PL62
CCCCGGACGACAATCGATCTCACAAGTCCGGGGGCTAACGCCCTCCGGCTCGCCAAAAACACGCAAGGCATCACTGTCTTGCATCGCCAAGTTCCCGAGGTTCTGCCGAACGGTGCGGTGCTCGTGATTGATCCGAGAGAGAGTTGTGATGCTTGGCAAATCGGCGACACGTTGCAAAACCCGGTCGTCCATCAACAAGACAAAGACTCGCCGCTGCTCAGTCATGTGCGATTGGACAACGTTGTGATGCCGGAAGCTCGGCAACTGAAATTCACAAGCGACGAAGGAGTCAAAGTGCTGGCCCGATCGCTCGCGGGCGATCCGCTGTTGGCGACGATTGAGCGGCCGGGACAAAAGGTGTTGCTGCTGACGGTCAATCTCGATGAAGGCGACCTGCCGCTGCGCACCGCCTTTCCGATCTTGATGATGAACGCTTTGAATTGGTGTACCGAGAACCGCGGCGAACTGCGCGAGTCATTGCCGACGGGAGCAATCACCGAGGTCGACATCGCAGCGCTGCCCCCCGTAGGTCAGGCTTTCCAGCCTGACCCAAACGGGCCGAAAGACTTGGAATTGAATCAGGCAACACGCCCGACAAGCGTCGCAGGCACGACGGGTCAGCCTGGAAAGGCTGACCTACGGCTCGTCGCACCAGACGGGCGTCGTTCGGCGTTGCCGATCCAGTCCGAGAGGCTGTCGTTGGGACCGTTCGATCAATGCGGCGTCTGGCGAGTCGTTGCCGGCGAAGTGGACACGACGTTGCTGGAACTCGCCTGCAACCTCGCGGATCGGAATGAGTCGGACGTGCGTGTTTCGAAAACGAATGAGGCGATGGAATTGTCGACCGTCTCGGCAAGCTTGCTCGGCAATCGGCCGGTTTGGTTTTGGCTGATCGCCTTGGCGTGGTTGTTGATGGCGATTGAATGGGCGGCGTATCAACGTCGTTGGATTGAGTAGATGACAAACACAGAAAGGCCCGACGAATCGAAGGAGACGACGAATTCCAGTAAGAACATTCGTCGTCTCCTTCCATTCGTCGGGCACCTCCTCCAATTGATTCCAGACAGAAGCTAACCATCAATGACGGATCTGCGATACGGATTGGAATTCACTCATCCAGGCTGGCTGGCCGCGGTGGTCGCTGTGCCGTGGATGGTGTGGTATTTCCGCAAGAGCTTGGTGGACTTCGCGCGATGGCAGCGAATTGTCTCGACGAGCGTGCGTGTCGTGATTGTGTTGTTGCTGGTATTGGCTCTGGCGGGGCTGACGTTGCTCCGGCCGACCTCTCGGCAGTTTGTGATTGTGGCGGTGGATCAGAGCTTGAGCGTTGGAGCGGGACCGTTGCCGGGAGTCTTGGATTTCAACGCGACGAAAAACGACTCGGCGGCGGATCGGTTTGTGAATGAGTTGCTGGCCGCGAAGGTGATTGGCGCGGAGGATCGAATTGCGTTTGTGCCGTTCGGCGTGCGGCCGGGTGCGGTCGTGGCGGACGCTGCCAGCGTCCGCTCCGACGCTGGCAGCGTCGGCTACGATGGAACCGACATCGCGGCGGCAATCGAAGCGGCGGCGGCCGCGATGCCGCCGGATTATGTGCCGCGGATCTTGTTGCTGACAGACGGCAATCAGACGCGCGGTGATGCGTTACAGGCGGCGCTGGCGACGGCGAATCGGGGGCGACAGCGCGAGGCGATTCCCATCACCACGATTCCTCTGCCGACGCGAGATGATCCCGAAGTGCAGATGTCGGCGGTCAAGGTGCCGGCTCAGGTACGCGAAGGGGAGCCGTTCTACGTTGAGGTCGTGATTGACTCAAATCACGATGACGAAGGATTGATCGAGGTCTTTCGCGGCGCTCACAAAGTGCTGTCGGAGACGAAGCCGCTCAAGAAGGGAGAGAACCGGTTTCGGTTTCCGCAGTCGATTCAGCGCGAGCGACTGGCGGAGTACGCCGCGCGAATCAGCGGAGTGAAGCAGGACACGCTGCTCGACAACAACCAAGACAACGGGCTCGTCTTCACCAACGGGCGGCCGCGCGTGTTATTGATCGACAGCGATCCCAAGCAGACCGAGCACCTCGTGTTCGCGTTGCAACAGGAGGACATTCAGGTCGATGTCCGCCCTCCGCAGGGAATGCCGGAGGACTTGGCCGACTTGCAGAACTACGAACTGCTGGCGTTGTCGAACGTGCCGGCGACGTCGCTGACTCAGCGACAGATGGAACTCGCTCGGACATACGTGCAAGATCTCGGAGGCGGGTTCATCATGCTCGGCGGCGATCAGTCGTTTGGGTTGGGCGGGTATTACAAGACGGTGCTGGAAGAAATTCTTCCGGTGCGTTCTGACTTCGAAAAGGAAAAAGAAAAGCCGAGCCTCGCGATGGTTCTGGTGGTCGACCGGTCCGGGTCGATGGCGGGACAGAAATTGGAGATGGCGAAGGAGGCCGCAAAGGCTGCCGCCGAATTGCTGGGACCGAAGGACCAGATCGGCGTGATCTGTTTCGATGAGAATCACTATTGGGTCAGCCAACTGCAATCGGCGTCGAACAAAGGCCGCATCGCGGACGAGATCAGCGGCATTCAAGTCGGCGGCGGGACCAGCCTCTATCCGCCGATGGAAGAGGCGTATCAATCGCTGGTCAACGCGGTCTCGAAGCTGAAACACGTCATCGTGCTGACCGACGGCATCTCGAACCCCGGCGACTTCGAGGGACTCGCGCAGAACATGGCTTCGGCCCGGATCACCTGTTCGACGGTCGGCGTCGGCGACGGCGCAGCGAATGATCTGCTGGAGACAATTGCTCGCATCGGACAAGGCCGGCATTTCGCGGCGACCGATCCCGCCTCTCTGCCGCAAATCTTCGCCAAGGAAACGCTGACGGTCAGTAAGGCCGCAATCAACGAGCAGCCGTTTATCCCGCAAGTGATCCGCCCCACGCAGGCGTTGGCCGGTATCGACTTCGAGTCCGCTCCGTTTCTGCTCGGCTATGTGATGACTCGGCCCAAGCCGACGTGCGAACTAATCCTTGCGTCCGAACAAGGCGACCCCGTGCTGGCATGGTGGCGCTACGGACTCGGCACAACGGTCGCGTTCACGAGCGATGCGAAAAGCCGCTGGGCCGCCGAGTGGCTGACGTGGCCCGGCTTCAGCAAGTTCTGGGCACAGACGATTCGTCACGCAATGCGCAAGAACGATGCGAAGGGAGTCACGGTCGAGGTCGCTCAACACGCCCGTCGCGCGACGGTGACGCTCGATGCTGTCGATCCGAGTGGCCGATTCCTGAACGGAGCCGAATCCGAATTGACCATCATCGACCCGCGACTCGGCGAGCGCAAACTCCCGCTGAATCAAACGGCTCCTGGCCGCTACGTCGCCGATTTCGACACGCCGCACTCCGGCGCGTATCACCTGAATCTGTCGCAACGCGCGGCGAATGGCGGCTCGGTCATCCATCAACAAACTCGCGGCCTGACAGTCGGTTACTCGGATGAGTTGCGGCTACGGCCGACGAATACCGAGTTGCTGCAACAGATCGCAACCGCAACCGGCGGACGCTTCGATCCGCAGCCGAGCGACGCGCTGCTCGACGCGCCGAGCGATTCGGTGGTGACACGCATGGCTCAGCAAACTCGTCCGCTGTGGCCGGAGTTGGTGATGCTGGCTCTGACACTGTTCGTGTTCGATGTCGCTCTGCGGCGCATCGACATGTCAGTTTGGTTTCCGTCGGTCAACACGGCCGTCACTTCCGTCGTCAAACGCGCGGCAGCAAAAGATTCCAGTCCCACACCAAAACCCAAAGTTCGAGCACTCTGAGTTTTCAATCTTCCTGACAACCGTTTTCCTGACGACATTCCGGAGAGTCAGGAAGTTGAAATGCACCCGGTCAACCCGCGCATGGGTGAGGATGGCACAAACCCC
>CAMDPX010000448.1 GCA_945905295.1 Planctomyces sp. SH-PL62
GGCGATCCCGAATACTGCGCCCGCCTGAAGCACTCGATCCCGCTAGGTGTGGTCGAGGCGATCATTGCGTTCAATCAAGCCTCGCCACCGGACCAACGTTTCGACGGCATCCATTTCGATAACGAACCACACGCGCTGCTCGGCTGGGGCGATCGCACGCGCCGCGAGCGGATGCTCAAAGAGTTTCTCGACGTGCATGTCGAATGTCAGCGCCGCGTGCGCACGCAATCGGGATTGGCGTTCGGCGTCGATCTCCCGTTCTGGTGGCATCACACCGACAAGCAGACCGGCAAGCCGGTCGGCGAGGTTACGTTCAACGGCAAGAAGAAGCCGGCCAGTTGGCACTGCGTCGATTTGCTCGACAACGTGGGGATCATGAACTACCGCGACAACGCCGACGGAGCGGATGGCATGGTCGTCCACGGCCAAGACATTCTGCGCTATGCCGAAGAGTCGAAAGGCGCGCGAGTCTTCATGGGGGTCGAGACTTCCATGTCCGCACCCTCGGACACGTGGTTCGTCGTCGGCTTGCCACGCAAACGCTTTGAAACTGCGGTGCGTAGCAGCGCTCGCGAATTCGGAGACCTGTGCCGCTACGAAGGTTTCAAAGTGCGACGGCTCGACGACGGCGAGAACGTCCACATCGGCTTGGAAGTCCCGCTCGCACCCAATGGCGAAGAGCTGGCCCGGTTTCAGCGGGCGATGAAAACCATCAGCGACAAATTCGGTGCCGCCGGACAGAACCTGACGCCAAATGCCATCGCCCAACTGCGCGCCGCCGCGGAAACCGCCGTGCGCGTCGATCCCGAACTCGGCAACTTCCGCAACCGCGACCTCGCCAATCCAGGCCGAGCGGAGATCCCCGCCTTCCAAGCCACCAGCGAGATGCTCTCGAAGATCACGTTCGGTGACGACAACTACGACGTGTTCCTGGAACAAGTCAAAGCCGCTGAGAACTCTTTCCGCTCGTACAAGAAATTCGGCGGCATGGCCGTGCATTCCTACGAGTCGTTCCAACTCCTGCTCCGCCGCCCGAACGTTGCTTCGCTGCCGCGCTGAGTCGTGATTCAGTAGTTCCAAGTTCGTTCGTAGCTGAACTCGCCAGAGTTCAGGGCTTTGCGACAGGCGGCTGAATTCTGGCGAATTCAGCTACGTCGCTGCGGCGAATGCACCGGGGGGCTGACGCCGCCCCGCTCGCCAAAATCGTTTACGGAGCCTCGCGAAAGCGACTGCCGTAGCCTTTGGTCGCGAGCCGCTTCCCCGTCTCTTCGTAAAACGAGGGATCGTTGGGCGTCCACGTCGCCAACCCATCGACGTACCGATTGAACATGGAAAACATCGCGGCGATCAGGACGGTGTCGTGAATCGCTTTGTCGTCCGCGCCTGCTTCGCGAGCGACTCGCACGTCGTCGTCCGTGACCAGCCGTCCGTCGATACGGACTTTCTCCGCAATCGCCAACAACGCACGCAGCTTGTCGTCGATCTTGGCGGTGTTCACGTCCGCGAAGACTTCCGCCACCACACCAGACTGCTCGCCGAGCAGTTGCCGCGCCGCGGCTCCGTGCGCGTGCATTCAGAAAACACAGTCGTTGCCGGCGGAGACAAACGCCGCGATCAATTCGCGTTCCGCCTCGGTCAACGACGACGGGCCACGCATCGCGGCTTGCGTGAGACCATTGATGTGCTGTTCGGTTTCGCGATAGGCGACGAGCAGTCCAGAGATCCCTGGCTCGCCTTCGGGTAGTTTGATGTGTGCCATCGTTCTCTCCTTGGGCCAATCAGCCGGAACGTGCTAGCGTCCGGTTCAGTCCGGTAGTGGTTTTGCTTAATCCCTCGCAAACCAGTCGCGAGTGCCACAGATCGCAATTGAACTGTCATGGTGCCCTAAAATCCCCACGGATGGCATGGCAATACCACGGATGAAAAACGAGAAGCCCTATTTTATCCGTGGTATTGCCATGCCATCCGTGGGGATCCGTCGGTCTGAATTCCATGTTTTGATCAGCAGGCAGCCAGCGATGATTCTGGTGGAAGGTAAATTCTGATCTGTGGCACTAGCTCGTTCCGGCTGATGGAGAAATGCCGTTTTTCAGGCTCATGCCCAAGGCGTTCAGAATGCGGTCGCGCGTGTCGAGGTAATCGGGAGAGTTCAGGTCGCGCGGCCGGGGCAGCGACACGGGCAGGATCAGTCGAATCGTCGACGGCCGCGAACTGAGCACCACCACTCGATCGGCCAATTGGATGGCTTCGTCGATGTCGTGCGTGACGAACAAGATGGTCTTCTTCTCTTGTTGCCAGATGCGCACGAGGTCCGCTCGCATTTTGAAGCGGGTGAAATAATCGAGCGCCCCGAACGGCTCGTCCATGTAGAGGACTTCCGGGTTCGCGGCCAGTGCTCGCGCGATCTCGACACGCTGACGCATGCCTCCCGACAACTGCCGGAGATAGGCAGACTCGAAACCGGTGAGACCAACCATGTCGATGTAGTGTTGGACGATGTGGTCGCGCTCCACCACGGTCTTGTGAGACAGACCAAAGCCGACGTTCGCTGAAACGGTGAGCCAGGGGAACACAGAGCCTTCTTGAAAGATGACGATTCGCCGCGAGTCGGGTCCGTGGACCGGCTCCCCTTCCACCAGCACCTCGCCGCGCGACGCATTCAAAAATCCGGCGATGATGTTGAGCAACGTCGTTTTCCCGCAGCCCGATGGGCCGACAACGCAGACGAACTCACCCGGCTGAATCTCGACGTTGATCCGTTCGAGAACGGGGACGGACTGGCCTCCCTGCTTGCGCGGGAAGTCCATCCATACGTCTCGAACGAGAACGGCCGGGTGAGCCGGGGTCAGGTCTTCAAATTTCATTTTTGGCTTTCGATCCACCCCTGACTCATTTCTCACACCGCCACTCCAAACCACATCGCACACCATTCGCGGTGCCAAAAATGAAATTTGAAGACCTGACCCCTGACTGGCTCTGTGCGGGTGGCTCAATCATGCAGAGTCCCATACGCCCACTTCACCGTCTGAAAGCGTTCGACTTGGCGCATCAGCAAATCCAACAGCCAGCCGATCACTCCAATCAGGACCATGCCGGCCACCACAAGGTCATATCGTTTGCCGGCGTTCCGCGCGTCGATGATGAGATAACCGAGGCCAGAGTTGACCGCGATCATCTCGGCCGCGACGACGACTAGCCACGCGATGCCCAAGCCGATCCGCAGGCCGGTGATGATCTGCGGCAGGCTCGCCGGGAAGATAACTCGGCTGAATAACTGAAACCTCGTCAGACCGAAGTTGTCGGCCGCTCGCAGATAAACCGACTGCACACTTTTGACAGCCGCCGCAGTCGAGACGGTGATTGGGAACACGCTCGCCAGAAAGATCAGGAACACCGGTGCCGCGTCGGAGACTCCGAACCACAGGATGGAAACCGGAATCCAGGCGATCGGCGAGATCGGGCGAAAGCCCTGAATCAGAGGATTGAACGCCTCTTGGACCAACTTGTTGGAGCCCATCAAAAGTCCAAAGGGAATGCCCACGATCACCGCCAGCGTGAAGCCCCAGGTGACTCGAAACAACGAGGCCACGACGTACTTGATGAGCAATCCCTTCTGAGCGAGTTCCACCAGTCCCCACAACACGTCGAGCGGTTTGGGAAACAACTGACTGCCCGACAACCGCACCGCTCCGTCCCAGAAGAGCAGGAACAGCACGGCAACGAGCGACGGCAAGACGATCGCTCTCGCTGTGATTCCGGCGAGCGGGGCGGCGTCAGCCCCCCGGTTGTCTCGATCGTCAACCGGGGGGCTGACGCCGCCCCGCT
>CAMDPX010000449.1 GCA_945905295.1 Planctomyces sp. SH-PL62
GTTGTGCGCGGCGTGTTGCCGGAGATGTTTCCGCTGTTCGACTTCGCCTCGCCAGAACGCTCGGTCGCGCAGCGCGACGAAAGCATCGTTCCGGCTCAATCGTTGTTCTTGATGAACAGCCCGTGGATCATCGAACAATCCCGCCACGCAGCTCGACGATTGTTAGACGATGCCTCGCTCGACGACGCAGGCCGAGTCACTCGGATCTATCAACAAGCCTTCGCTCGATCACCGACGCCAGAACAACTGACCCGCTCGCTAAGATACCTCGATTCGGACGAGAAGCTCCGTGAGGAATGTTGGACGAGTTTTTGTCAGGTTGTGTTTGCCAGCGGAGAATTTCGGGGGTTGAGGTGAAGGAGGGGTGGCAGAAAAATGGGGGCAGAAAAAAAGAACAAGATGGAACATTCTTTCTTGCGTTCTTTTTTTTCTGCCCCCATTTTTCTGCCAGATATTCCCTCATTTTCAAAAGGAGCTCCCGATGCCGATTGTTTGCAATCAAATCATGCGGCCACTCGACCGAGATGCCTTCGGCAAGCTTTCGTTTGAAGCGTTCGGTGATCTTTTGGCGATACGCAAAGAGCTGGGTCGATTCTTTGACGAGAAGCACTACAAGCGGGCTCTCGCCCTGCGCCGATCCGACGTGCTGCTGGAAGAGCCGATTCGCGTCACACACAGCACTTTTCAGAAGACCTATTTCTTGGACGTGCTGCTGGCGTTGGGCGGCCTGTTGGAATTCAAGGCGGCCGAGGCGCTGGTGCCACGTCACAAGGCTCAACTGTTGAATTACCTCATGTTGGCGGAATTGAAGCACGGCATGTTGATCAATGTCCGTCCGGAAATGATGACGCGTGAGTTCGTCAACAATGTTCTTTGCCATCGGGATCGCTTGCAGTTTGAAATCGTCACCGAGGAATGGGAGCCCAGCGTGCCAGGCGCTGGCCCGTTTCGGCAAATTCTGTCGGACATTTTGCAGGACTGGGGAACGTCTCTCGATCTCGGACTTTACGAGGAAGCGCTGACGCACTTCTTCGGCGATAAAGAATTTGTCATTCGGCCAACGACCGTGAAATTCAACGATCATGTTCTCGGACCTCACGCGCTACCATTCGTCACGGCGAACACGGCCTTCAAACTGAGTGCTCTTGAAGACCTCGACAGCCAACACCAATTTGCAATTCACGCCCAATGTCTGGTGAATCATGCCAGCATTGAGGCACTGCTTTGGGCGAATATCGGACGTCACCGGGTGACTCTGCGTTGTTTGAAGCCGAAGGGTTGATGAGGGTGTTTGACAGAAAAATGGGGGCAGAAAAAAAACGCAAAACAGGTCTTCCTTTATTCTGCCCCTATTTTTCTGCCAGATTGTTTTCTGACTTTCGATATAGAGATCGCCAATGCAAACACTCTCTCGTCGCAAGCTCTTAAAGTCCGTCTCCGCCGGTTTCGGCTACGTCGCGTTCGCGGCGATGGCTGCCGAGACCGGCGGGCCGTTGACTCCCAAGCGGCCGCACTTCGCTGCACGGGCGAAGCGGATCATCTTCCTCTGCATGCGCGGCGGACCTTCGCACGTCGAGACGTTCGATGAAAAAACGCAACTCTCGAACGATCATGGGAAGCCGGGTCGGACGCCAAATTCAAAGCTGCTCGGTTCTCGCTGGAAGTTTCAAAAACGTGGCGAAAGCGGGCTGAGCATCGTCGAACTGCTGCCGGAAACGGGCGGGCACGCCGACAAGCTCTGCGTGCTGCGCGGCATGCACACCGACAACGAGAACCATCCGCAGGCGCTCGAGCAGTTGCACACCGGCAGCTTTCAATTCGTGAGGCCATCTCTCGGTGCTTGGACGCTGTATGGACTCGGCACCGAGAACCAAAACCTCCCCGGATTCATCTCGATCAACCCGCTGTCGGCGCTCGGCGGACTGCGGTATTACTCGAATGCGTTTTTGCCAGCGGCGTACTCGGCGACTTTGCTGGGCGATGCGAATCGGCCGGTGAAGAATCCGGCGGTCGGCAATCTTGCCAACACGCGGCTCACGAAGGCCGGGCAGCGTCAGCAACTCGACCTGCTGCAAGCGATGAATCGTGAACTCGCCGATCAAACCGCCGATCCGCGCGTGGAAGGACTAATCGAATCGTATGAGCTTGCCTTTCGGATGCAGGATGCGATGCCGAAAGTCATGGACCTCTCCGCGGAGACCAAGGAGACGTTCGCGTTGTACGGAGCCGCCGGAGGCCCCACCGAGACATTTGGCCGACAATGCTTGCTCGCGCGGCGGTTCGCCGAGGCGGGAGTCCGCTTCATCGAGATCACGCACACCGAGTGGGATCATCACGGCTTCCTGACCAGCGGCATGACGAACAACTGCCAGCAGATCGACCGCCCGATCGCAGGCTTGCTGACCGATCTGGAACAGCGCGGGATGTTGCACGACACGCTAGTTGTGTGGGGTGGCGAGTTCGGTCGCACTCCCGACGATCCCACAACCGACGGACGTGGCCACAACAACAAGGGCTACTCGATGTGGCTGGCCGGAGGCGGCACACGCGGCGGCTTCGCTCATGGAGCCACCGACGAGCATGGCTACGAAGCGATCGAAGGCAAAGTCCATATCCACGACCTGCACGCCACGCTGCTGCACCTGCTGGGTCTCGATCACGAGAAGCTGACCTACCGCCACGGCGGCCGCGATTACCGTTTGACCGACGTTCACGGCCGAGTGGTCTCCGAAATCTTGAGTTGATGCCGACACACTCGCCAACTCCAACCGCTGATACCATCCAACAGAGAACCAACATGAGCATCATTCGAATCGTGTCTGCGATCTTTCTCGTGGCTGGAATCGCTGGACCAGTTACGAATCGAAGTCCGAGACCGATTGGCTGGAGATCGACTTCGGCCGCGACGTCGAATTCCGCCGAGTCGAACTCGCCGTCTACGACGACCGAGGCGGCGTGCAGCCTCCGACCTCGTATGTCATCCAACATTGGACCGGCACCGAGTGGCGCGATGTCGGCAACGCCAAGAAATCCCCCGAACAGCCGCTCGGCAGCCAATGGAACGAAGCTCGCTTCGATCCGGTAATATCCTCGAAAGCCCGCATCGTCTTCACCCATCGTAGCCAGTCGCGCAGCGGAGTCTCGGAAGTGTTGATCTGGAATGATTGACGTGGAGTGGCGATGCGATACTTCTCGCTGAAACCAACAATCAATAATGAGGTATCCCAACGATGATGATCGAATTGATTGCGATGTGTGTCTTGAGCGCGGGGGCCGGTGACTGGCCGCAGTTTCGGGGACCGAATTCCGATGGGCACGCCGTCGGGCCGGCGACGCCGGTGGAGTGGTCCGAGACGAAGAATGTCGCTTGGAAGGTGAGCATTCCTGGTTTGGGTTGGTCGTCGCCCGTCGTTGTCGATGGCAGAGTGTTTCTGACGACGGCGGTGCCTCGCGGCGAGGGGTTGTCGCTGCGGGTGCTGGCGTTGGAGGCGAAGACTGGCAAGACGATCTGGGATCGTGAAGTGCGAGCGGTCGACAAAGCGCCGTCGATTCACACGAAAAACAGCCACGCCAGCCCGACGCCGTTGATTCGCGACGGCTCCGTGTTCGTCCACTTCGGAGCACAGGGGATGGCTCGGCTGTCCGCAGCCGACGGTGAGCTGCAATGGACTTGCTTTGAGATGGATTACCCGCCGCTTCACGGCAACGGTGGCTCGCCGGTGCTGCACGATGGCAAGCTGGTTGTGGTGTGTGACGGCAGCAAAGACCCGTTCGTCGCGGCGGTCGATGCCAAGAC
>CAMDPX010000450.1 GCA_945905295.1 Planctomyces sp. SH-PL62
AGGAAGCGTGATTCGCTAACCAAACCGATCCCCGCCAATTCCGAAAAACCGAACACCCGACCCCGGAATGCTCAAGGCTCAATGCGAACGGGAACCGCCACTTCGGAGATCACCTTCACATCTTCGCGCAGTTGACCGACCGCACGGAACTTCAATGAGAGATCGGGCGGGAATTTCGCCGATGCGCCGATGCGCACCGCAACCTCCGCGCGAGTTTGTCCCGGTTCGATTCGCACACGCTCGGCCGTGAAGTCGGAGCGGGTTTCTGGTTCGACCAATTCAATGTCCATCGCTCCGTCAAAGTTCGCGGTGCGGTCCAGAACAAGTTGGCAACGAACGGTCGCACCCGGTCGCGCGGTCACGGAATCATTGAGCGACTTGAGTTTCACGACTGTCGGCATCGTGCGGATCATGTTGCGTTTGTCGCAGATCGACAGCATCGACTGCCGCTGGCCCCATTTGTCGGTGAACGTGGCCCAAGCTTGTGAGTACGGCCGGCAATGATGCTGCACGCTGGCGTGCATGGTCTCCGGCAAGTAGACGCGGTTCTTGAACTCCGTGACGCCCGGCGCGATCAGCGTCTCGACCACTTCGATGCCATCCAAGTCCTGCACCTGCCGTTCGCAAAGTTGCAGATGGATCTCGCCATCAAAGCCGCCGAGCCGTTCGATCTGCATCGCGTAGGGATAGATCGTGCCGCGATGACCGTATTGGTACGCCTCATTGCAGGTGAGCTTGAAGATCGGCTTGTGCTGCACCGTGAGCTGCACGGTGTTCGCGATGGCGGCGGTGGCTTCTGCGAGACTCGCCACATTCGCGAGATATTCGACCGGTTGATTAGCGATCATCGCCTTGCCGCTGACGCGAACGGTCGCGTCGGTCGGCCGTGTGTTGTCGATCGCTTTGAACGCCAGCTTGAGGCTCGTCTGATTGTCAGCGACGCGCGGCGGCTCGAATGTCACTCCTTCCGGCAGTCCGGCGAGCGAAAGTTCAATCGGCCCTGTGAACCCACCGAAGCGTTTGACCGTCAGGTCGAGATCCGTCCGGCTCCCTTGAGTCACGTTGGCGTAATCGGCCGAGAGACTCAGTTGGAAATCCGGCTGAGCCTGGCGAACCGACAAGCGATAGGCGAACTCCGAACCGCCACGAGTCCCGTGCTGAAGGTCACGCACACGCAGCCGATACTCGCCATCGGCAGGAGCTTTCCATTCGATCAAGCACGCGCGATCGGCGGACTCGGCGCTGGAGGCTTTCGCCAGCGTGCGACCGGTGGCGTCTTCAATCGACACCAGCGGCATTGCGACGGAGGACGACGACGCAGGACGGCACTCGATGGCAACGAAGTCGTCTTTCTTGGCGGCAATTCGGAAGGAATCTTCACTCGTGACATTGAGGAATCGGCCTTGAATCGTCGCCGGGAGAGTGAGCGGCTTGTCGTGGGGCACGTTTTCAACGTGCCCGTCATTTTTGGGCACGTTGGAAACGTGCCCCACGTCGGACAGAGTCACTCGATAGACGAACTCCGGGCCGCCCCGAAAGCTGACGTTCGCGATTTGCAGGACGTAATCCCCCGCCACCGGAATGCGAAACGACAGCACGTTGTCATCCGCCACACGGCGAACCTCCGCACGGACTTTCCGACCGTCGACCGCAAACAACTCGACCACCGGATCAAGCGGCGAACCAATCCTCGCGGCGTGGACATCGGCAACGACGACTTGTCCCGACGTCGCCGAGAAGACAAAACAGTCGATGTCCCGCTCGCCAGCGATTTGTCCGTTGATCGTCACCGGCAAAGTGACACGCTCCGCACGTTCGGTCGTTGAGTTGGATTCAGCCTCAATGAACTCCGGTAAGTCACCGATCAGAAACGGCCGCACGCGCGTGCCGCCCCAACCGCAGGTAACTCGCCACGCGGCCGCACCCAGCGGCGCGTCGGCGGCGATTGACAACTCGGAAGCCCATTCCGTCGGATAACTCATGTTCGCTCCGACCCCATCCGCATCGCGCGGCGGGCGTCGAGCCGACGGCTCGTAACGTGGCTTCGATCGCTCTCCGAGCAGTTCTGCCGCATGGACGCCGTCACCCCAGAGTCGCAAGTTCGCACTGGGTGGCATCGCTTCGGTGCCGATGCGAACCGGCACCACCGTTCCGCGCCGACCACCAGCCGGGAAGATGTGAGTGCTCGACGGTTCCTTCGAGGGGACGGCTTGCGCGGACAGCGACTGAGCCGACAGGATGACGGCGAACGTCAAACTTGTAGACCACAGAACTCGGCTCAGATTCATCGTTCTGCTCCCGTTCAAAAAACGGTATCACGGCTGACGGCTATCGGCAGTCGGCTTTCGGCCGGTCGCCGTGAGCCGATAGCCGTGATACCGTTTTTATACGACCTCAAATCAACTCGGTTACCGGCTTCCCTCCCAGCGCGAGCGGCACCGGTCGGCCCAGCGGAGTGTGCAACACGGTGTCGGGATCAATGCCGAGCACCGATAGAATCGTGGCTGCCATGTCCGGAGGAGTGACGGGCCGGTCGGTCACGGCCGCGCCGATCTTGTCAGTCGCCCCAATTACCCCGCCTGCCTTGATGCCGCCACCGGCCATGACGATCGAGAACGCATTCGGCCAGTGATCGCGGCCAGCCATCACGTTGATGCGCGGAGTACGGCCGAACTCGGTGGCGATCACCACCAGCGTCGAATCCAACAAGCCGCGCGCTTCGAGATCACGCAGCAGCGCGGGGATCGCGCGATCAACGCTCGGCACGAGCAGGTCGCGCAGGCTTTTCGTGTTCTCGCGATGTGTGTCCCAGTGACCGTTCTCGATCGACACGAACCGGCAACCGGCCTCGACCAGCCGTCGCGACAGCAAGCAACACTGACCGAGACTCGTCATGCCGTAGTCGTTCCGCAGCGATTCTTTCTCGCGGCGAATGTCGAATGCCTCTTTCGCTTTCGCCGAGGTCATCAGGCTGTACGCCTTCTGATAGAACGTGTCGAGCGATTGCACATCCTTGCCGAGGTCTTCGACTTTCCGTTCAAAGCGATTGATCGCTCGCAGAGCTTCTTGCCGTCGCAGGCTCCGTTCGTCGGTGATACCCGTCGGCAGCACGATGTCCTGGACCGTGAATTCCGGCGAGGCTGGATCGGCATCGATCACAAACGGCGCGTAGCTCGCGCCGAGAAACGCCGGACCGCCGCTGCGCAGAAAGCACGGAGCCGAGATGTACGGCGGCAATGCTCCGCCGCCGGACGTCATGCGTGCGACCATTGAGCCGATCGACGGATGCACGTTGTTGTTCTTCGTCGAATTGAAATCCCCCGGCCCCGGCGTCATGCCGGTCATCATGATGTGATAGCCCCGGCCATGATCCGAATCGCCGTGTGTCATGCCGCGCAGGATCGTCAGCTTGTCCATGACCTGCGCGGTGCGCGGCAGCAGGTCGGTGAGATGCACCCCTGGCACGTTTGTCGGGATCGACTGGAAGTCGCCACGAATCTCCGCCGGGGCGTCTTTCTTAAAATCCCAGAGGTCATGCTGCGGCATTCCTCCGAGCGTAAAAATGAAAATGCAGTTCACGTCGCGTTTCGGCTTTGACTCCGCCGCTTGGGCTCGCAACAGACTCGCGAGGCTCAGCCCACCGAGGGTGCCGACTCGTAAGAACTCGCGCCGATTCAGGCCGTCGCAAAAACTTGAGAGCATCACGAGATCTCCGATAGATCACCGTACCGCGACCGTGAGGGAGCGGCCCACATCAGTGAGTCGGCCGCTCCCTC
>CAMDPX010000451.1 GCA_945905295.1 Planctomyces sp. SH-PL62
CGGTCGGCCACAACGTCGATTCCTTCACGCACGGCTTGCCAGGATTGGCATGAATGAACGGCAGGTTGACTCCACAATCGACGTGCCACTGCACGTCGCCGGACAACCTCGGCGGCACGGTGTCCCAAGTCAGTGAGTTGCCGATCAAATAACTGCGCGATGCGGCTGGCTCGTCCGCCATCACGGCGGCGGACGTTGCCAAGATCAGAATCGGAATCAGGAACCAAGTGGTCAGGAGTTGCTTCACGGTTTTTCTTTCGTAGGAGTCTCGAACGATGTTTGGATGATACCCGACCTCATTCTTTGACGTGAACCGATCCAAAATGAGTGTGCGGAATCAGTACCGATCACAACTCAATCAGCCGGAACGTCGACACATCAGGGTGCAGGCGAAGTCCGCGACAGCGTTTGAATCTGTGGCTCCGTCAACGCGCGACGGTAGAGTCTCACTTCGCGAATTCGCCCAGTGAAATAGTCTTGCTCGCCGAAGCCGATCCGCAACGGGTGATTGGTCGAGAGGTCGTAATCCTCGGACCGGAACGGCGTGGACTTCGCCGCCAGTCGGCCAGCGACATAGAGCCGAAGTTCTCCGCCGCGACGTTGGGCGACCAAGTGCTTCCAGCCGGCGCCGAGATCCTCGTCGAACGAGATGCACTCGCCGGCCTTCAGAGAGTAGACGCTGCCTCGGACACCGGCAGGAGCGTCTTTCACGGCGCTGGTGCAACTGCCGATGCTCGCGAAGAGCAAGCCCTGATAGACGGTCAGGCTGGTGACTCGCGTCCAATTGTTGATCTCTTCGCGCACGGGGTCGGTCGGTGGGCCGGGTTCCCAGCCGGGGGGCGAGAAGAATTTGTGTAACGACGTCCAACCGCGCTCGTCGTCGTACCGCGAAACTTCGCCGCGCGGGATCGCTCCGGCGAAGAGCTTGCCGTTGTAGACCGTCAGAGCGTTGATCTCCGTGCCGTCACCCAAGCGGCCGCGATCGGTCCATTGCTCGCCACCTTGATGCTCGACGACTCGTGCCTCCGGCCACATGCCGGCCAGGAGCTTGCCGCGGAAGACCTCCAACGAATGCACTTGCAGAAACGGCTTCTGATCGAGCGGCGTGTTGCCGATCGGTGTGCCGGCGAATTCCCAAGTGCGGCCGTCGAAGGCGTAGACGTTCGGGTAGCCGACATACAACTTGCCGTCGTGAACCGCCATCGCGTGCGGGTAGCAGTTCTTCGGTGGCTCGGCGGGCAAGCTGCCGGCGACGGACCACTTCGTTCCACCTTCCCAGACATGGACTCGATACGGCCGGCCGGTCCATTGCTTCTCGCCCGGCGGAGGCAGCCCGCGATCGCCGCCGACGTACAGCTTCCCGCCATAGGTCGCCATGCAGTTGATGCGGAGCATCTCGCTGGGCTGACCGCAATCGGTCCACGTCGTTCCCCCCTCATAGCGATAGACGCGAGCGGGCTGGTACTCGCCGGAGAAGACGCGGGTCCAGTCATACGTCGAAGTCCCCGCGTACAAGTGCCCCTGATGGACGATGAGCCCCATCACTCCAGTCGTCTTGTGCGGTCCGACTCGACCGCAGTCGATCCACTTCTTCCCGCCGGCATAACGGAAGACGTGACACCAGTCGGCTTCGTTCTGAGCGTCGATGATGCCGGCATACAAGTGGCCGTTGAACACGGTCAGCGAGTTGCTGACGTAGTTGCTGGTCGGACTGGGTCGACCGCAATCCTGCCACGAACCGAGCTGCGCGTTGTCGATGCCGAAGTAAACGTGCCGGTCATCGCCGGACGATTGATAGCCGCCGGAGCTGGCCTTGAGGTTCAACGACACCCCTCGGCGAGCCTGCGGATCGTACCAACTGAAAACATCCCCCAGCGTGTCGTCGACGATCGGGTCGGTGTGGACCCAAGCGGAGATCGTAAAGTCCCCTGGTCCAAGTTGGAGCGACTCATGACTCGGAACTTCGACGTTGGCGGAGCGTCCATCGAAGCGGCCGGTCTGCAGATCGACACCGTGATTCGTGCCATGATTGTTCCGTCCCGACGAATCGCGGCAGTCCCCTTGCAGCTTCCAATACCCGACGAGGTCACGTTGCAACTCGACCTCCGTGGTCGAGTCCGGCGGCGCGGCCGACAGCACGTCAGGGGCGCTGAGCCAATGACACCCCAAGACGAACAACGCGCCGAGTAACAGGGATCGCTGCATCATCTCGAACTCGCTTTCCTTCGATCGTCGAGATCGCCGCCTCGACGGCGGAGACTCGAACCCCCACTGGTCATGCCCCGCCTGATTTCCTCAAAGCGTTTTCGGTGTCTTCGAGTTCGTCCATCCGCCGCCCGTAGCGAGATGGCCTGCCACCTGTTCTACAAAGCCAGGATGCTCACCGGGAAACGACAGACCGATCGCAAAACGGCGAGAACTCGCAGGCGAAGCCTCAGCAGACATGACGTGGCCCATCCGTTTGGTCGTGGCGCAGGGACGGAATTTTCTGACACTTCTCGCTGAAGCCGACAGCTCCCCGCCGAGCTTACCTCGGTGAAGGCAATGATTGAACGCTAGAACAAAGTCGAAAAACTGTGCTGGCCCCCGCCGAGCTTGCCTCGGTGGTCTCTACACAATTCAAGACGTTCAGCTTTTGGACTCATGCTCCGCATCGTGTTTTCATGATCCGTGTGGCGGTTCCGATCAGTGTGAAGAACTGCGTTAAAAGCCGACGAACACAGTTCTTCACACGGATCGGAGCTGCCACACGGATGAAGACGTCCTGACTCGGTTGCTGGTGAGCGATCAAATCCGAGTTGTGGCATTAGCACGGATGGCAAAGCCGGAGCACGGATCAATCAAACCCACTACTTCTCAAGAATCCGACGCATTTCAAATTGTGTAGATACCACCGACACAAGGTCGGCGGTGGCGTTTCCTCACGGCAATTCTTCCCGGACCGCCGGTGATGTGGAAATCCAACGGGTTGCGGTTGCGCCGCGTCACTTATTCGCGAGGAGTCTCTTCATCGCCTCGCCCATTGCTTCGCCGATGAGGTAATAGGTCTCGGCGTTCGTGTTCCAATGATAGCCTTGGCCGCTCGGTGATTGTTCCTGCGGACGCCAGAACGCTTTCGTGCCGACGAAGGCGACGTTGCCTTGGAACTCCGGGCGCTCGGCGACGGCGGCTTGAGCCTTCATCAGCGACAACGCGCGCGGATGTTTCTCGTCGGGGCCGGTCATGCCGGTTTCGGCGATGACAAACGGCAGCGCGGGGACACCCAGGTCTTTGCGAATGTCGCGGATGAAGTGGGACATGTTCGCTTCGTACTCGGCGTTGAACTGGTCGTTGATGCGGTCGTTCCAGCCTTGATGCCAGCCGAACCCGGCGATGACGTACCGGCCATCGGAACCAGGGACGAGGTCTTTGACTTTGGCGAGCGCGGCTTTGGTGAGCGTCAATGTCTCACGGTAATACTTGCCGACGATGGCCGGGTCTTGAACGATCGCGGCGTCCTGTTTCTCGCCGAGCGAGTACGGCACCTTGCCAGCGCTCGGCGGACGAAAATCGACCGCGAGACTCTTCCCACCCCACGCGCACTTGATGAGCAACACCGGCTCGGCCACCGCGTCCCCCATCACCCAGCCGAAGCCGAGTTCCGGGCCGATGCGATCCGGCTTCGGGCCATAGCCGACCGTGAGCGCTCCCTGGCGGTCGAGATACGAAATCCAACCGTCGTCGCGCTCGACCCACTTCCCGTCTTTGCCCACGAGATGGCCAAACCGCGCCG
>CAMDPX010000452.1 GCA_945905295.1 Planctomyces sp. SH-PL62
CCCCCCGGTGAGTTCGTTGCAGAACCGGGGGGCTGACGCCGCCCCGCTCGCCTGAATCTCTCCTTCTCCCGAAAGCCTCCGCATGAGCTTGCTGTCCTTGAGCCTCGATGCTGTCGAACGCGGCCTGATTCCTGACGCCCTCACGCGATCCGCGATTCGAAAGTTGTGCGAGCAACGCTTGCGAGACTCGGATCGCGGCAACGACATCGCTAACGAACGGGCGCTGCAAGCGTTCGTCGCCATGATGGTCGCCGGGCCGGTCGCTCCCGTTCCTGACAAAGCCAACGAGCAGCATTATGAGTTGCCGCCGGAGTTCTTCGCGGCAGTGCTTGGCCCGCGCCGCAAATACAGTTCCTGTTTCTTCCCGGACGAGTCCACTTCGCTGGCCGAGGCCGAAGACGCCGCGCTGGCGATCACCTGCGAGCGGGCACAACTGGCCGATGGGCAAGACATCCTGGAACTCGGGTGCGGTTGGGGTTCGCTGTCGCTGTGGATGGCCGAGCGATATCCGCGCAGCCGTGTCACGGCCGTGTCGAATTCCGCGCCGCAGCGGGGCTTCGTTGAAGCGGCGGCGGCCGCACGCGGGCTGACGAACTTGCGCATCATCACGGCGGACATGAATGACTTCGACGTGGGGCACGTTTCCAACGTGCCCGGCCAAGGATCGCCAAACAATTCCGGGCACGTTGAAAACGTGCCCCACTTCGATCGCGTCGTCTCCGTCGAGATGTTCGAGCACATGCGAAACTACGCGAAGCTGCTGGAACGGATCTCCGGCTGGCTGCGGCCAGACGGAAAGCTCTTCATCCACATCTTCTGCAATCGCCGTTTCGCGTATCCGTTCGAGACCGACGGCGATGCGAATTGGATGGGCCGCTATTTCTTCACCGGCGGCATCATGCCCAGCGAGCATCTGCTGCGGCGCTTCGACCAGCATCTGAAGGTCACGCAGCAATGGCGATGGAACGGCCAGCACTATCAACGCACGTCGGAAGCGTGGCTGAAGAACCTCGACGCGCGGCGGCGCGAGGTCATGCCGATTCTCGAATCGTGCTACGGCCGCGCGGAGGCTCGCCGCTGGTTTCATCGCTGGCGAATGTTCTTCCTCGCCGTCGCGGAGTTGTTTGGGTACGCCAACGGCGAAGAATGGTTCGTCACGCACGCGCTGCTTGAGCGATAGGCACGAAAGGTGAAAGAGCCCGACGAATGAAAGGAGACGACGAATGCTGGAGTCGTTGCCGAAATTCGTCGTCTCCTTTCATTCGTCGGGCACCTTTCCGAGTTGATTGCGAATCCCTTGCACACGTTCCAGATTGATTCCATCAGGCTGCTGCTTGATCAGCCAGTCGGCATCCGCACGAGCCTGGTCGAGCCGTTTCGTGAATGCGGAAATCTCAAATCGCATGGCTCGGTGTTCGGCCGACGTGGGGTTGAGCGTGAGGATCGTGTCGCAGTAGTGGAACATCGCCTCGATGTCTCGATCTTGTTGAGCTCGTCCCAGCAGGTTGCTCATCACACGGACCAGGATGTCGCGCGGTTTCGCGGTGACGAAGTATTCGTCGCGAGCGGGCCGGCCGGTGTTTTTGAAGACCTGTTCTTCGGCCTCCTGACGAGTCAGCAACACGCCCCCCTCGAAGACGTCGATCAATTGCGAGTCACCCTCTTTCGGTTCATGCCGTGCGACGAAATGTTTGGGCAGGCCGACGCCCACCAGATTCAAACCGACTCGGCGGCCGAATTCGATGTAGAGGATCGATAGCGTGATCGGCATCCCTTCGCGGTCGTCGATGACCTCGTTGAGATGATTGTTCGCCTTGGCGTAGTAGTTCGTGCGTCCGCCGTGAAAGCCGAGTTCTTCGAAGAAAAATTTCTTGAGCGCGGCTAGTTTGTCGGAGTCATCTGAGTCTGCGGGGAATGACTTGTTTAACTCGGCCGCGAGGTCGCCGATCTCCTGGCAGTAGTCGGCGACATCCAGTTCTTCATGGTCGATCGCGGCGATCCACAACGCGGCGGCGAGCAAGTCGATCTTGTCGTCCTCTTTGTCATCGACCAGCTTGCGTAACTCGGCCTGCACCTTTTTGACATGCACGTCGGTCGCGAGCTGCCGCAGTCGCTCGGCCTGTTGTTCGAGTTCTTTCGCCTTCTCGCGCAGGACCACGCCGGCCACCGCGCCGTCTGGTGTGAGCTGATCGAGCACTTTCATCGGGGCGGCTTGTTTCGCGGAGATGTCCTTGATGAGTTCGCCGATCCGCTGGGCAGTCTCGGCCGACGTCTTTGTGCCACTTTCGGACACGATGCGGAAGCCGCGAAACTCCGCCTCTGTGTGCCGAAACTTCGCGAGGCCGATTTGTCCGCCGCGCAGCTCGTCATCGGTCGATTCAATGATCTGTGTGCCGTTCACGAAGCAGACGATGCGATCTTTCTCGACGCGGACTTTGATCTCGTTCCAGTCGTTGGGCTTATACGCCTCGCTGCGAGTTTCGTGCAGAACTTTCCATTGAAAGACATCCGGGCCATCGAAGCGGCTGAGCCGGAAGCCGCCGTTGCTGGGATAAAACCCGTAGTGCTTGTCATTGCCGTCCGCATGGAAGACGAGTCCCGCCGCACCGTCCTCTGGCGTGAACTTCACGTTGACGGAAACCTCAAACGGTTTGTCGGGCACCGCTTGCTTCGACAGACACAACGACCGGCCTCCGAAACCTTGTCCTAAGCCTTCGACGGCGATGCGGCTTTCACGACGTCGCCAGCGTGCTCCGAACAGCGTCGTCCAATCGCGCGGGTTGAGTTGCCCGATTGTCAGCCACCGCGACATCGGGATCGGATTCGGTTTCTCCAACAGCGGCTTCAGCGAATTCACCGAGATCGCGAAGCCGAGATTGTCCGTCACCAGCGACTTGAGCGTGATGATTCCGAGCACCCGACCCTCGCGATCCACCAGCGGTCCGCCGCTGTTCCCCGCCTCGATGGGCATCGCCAGTTGCAGCATTGGCCGTCCCTCAATCTCGCGCTGGCCGCTGATGACTCCCTCGACCACGCTGTGCTTCAACCCGCGCGGGTTGCCGACCGCGACGACCGATTGACCGTCCTTCGCCATTGTTGCATCGCCCAGTCCGAGCGGCTTCAACCCCTTCTGATCAATCTTCACGATCGCCAGATCGAGTTGCCGATCCGAAGCCCGCACTTCGATGACCTCACGCTTCGTTCCGTCCGCGAACAGCACCGAGATCGGACGCCCTTCGCCGATGACGTGATAGTTCGTCGCGATCAGCCCATCTTCCGAAACGACGAAGCCGGTACCGAGTCCTTCCTGCTTGCCGTCTCGGCCGGTGAACGTGATGACGACGATGGACGGTTTGAGCTCAGCAACGAGATCGGCCGTTGTGCGGTCGGACTTGGGATCGTCCGCGAATCCGAATGTTGGAGCGAAGACGAAGAACACGACAAGCAGCAGCAGACGGTAGGAAGACATCGCATCGCCTTCGTTCGAAATTCAAGAAACGAGATATAGCACTCGCAGGGAGCATTGCCGCAAACCCCACCGAGCTTGTCTCGGTGGAAACGGGCCTTTGCACTACGAGTGTGAGACTAGCGTAGTGCAAAAGCCCGAAATACCACCGAGACAAGGGGCCTGTCGGTTTAATCGGAAAGAAGCCCTGTTCAGTACATTTACACTAATTTGAATTTGGCACTTTAAGCGTCCGAATGACATTTTTTTGAAGTGACCTGCAATTTGGACGCTTATACGCGAACACGCTTCGA
>CAMDPX010000453.1 GCA_945905295.1 Planctomyces sp. SH-PL62
ATTCAAATGCCGATGCCGCTCACGATCGGGATGCTCCTCGGCCCCGCGACACACCTCGCACTCACACTCATGGACTTCCAACTCGACCATCGCAATCCCTCCTTCCCTGGAGACACGCGATCTGTAACATCAACAGACAATTTCACGAAGACATTTTTCCAAGCCCCCCTACGTTGAGGTGCGACCGTGCCCAAGAATAGCCAAGTTGCAGCGTGTCATCTCCGCCAGCCGATCCTAGAATCTCGCCGCTCGCGGTTGGTCTGCCGCGACGATAGGTCTGTCCGCACTCTTGAGGAGATTTGGTCCATGAAGCGATCTTGTTGGTGCTCTCTATTCTTGGCGCTGGCCATTGGTTGCGGTCAGAGCAATCCGCCGCCTGTGGCAAGCAACTCTGCTCCGAGCGAACCACCGGCGACGGCGGCCAGCGCCGAACCTCTGCCGGAAGGTGTGACGCTGGTGACGCTCAAGTTACCAGAGATGACCTGAGGCGGCTGTGCCGCTGCCGTGCGCAGCGATTTGGCAAAAGTCGATGGCATTTCCGAAGTGCATACCGACATCAAGAAGCGGACCTGCCAGTTCCAACTGGCGAACAAAGACCTGGACCTCAAGGCGAAGTTGGACGAATTTGTCACTCAAGGCAACGAGCACCTGAAAAACTTCGAGATCATCACGCAATAACCGTGGGGCAGGTTTGCAACCTGCCCGCGATTCCTGGCAGGTTGCAAACCTGCCCCACAAAAACAGCCCGGTCACCAAACGGTGACCGGGCTGCTGTGTTTTATGGACGATGTCGCAAACAAGTTAGCCCTTCTGCGGACCACGATACTTCGCGTCTCCGAATCCGAGCATCGGGAAGAAGATGAATCCCAGCAAAAACAAACCGATGCCATATCCCGCTCCTTTGCCAAAGCACTTGGCCAACTCCAGGAACAGAATCAACGTGATCACGATGCCGACGCAGGGGATAAACAACAAAATGATCCACCAGATCGGTTTGCCCACAATTTCCAAAAGCAGAACGATGTTGTAGATCGGTATGATCGCTCCCCAGCCCGGCTTGCCCGCCTTCTCGAAAACCTTCCACATGCCGACGATCGCTAAGATGAGGACGGCCAGTTGCACAACAATGATCACGCCGCTCACCGCGTCGCTTGGGCCATCCGCGCCACCTTCTTGTGCCAACACGCTCAGCCAAGTGAAATTCATCATGCTGCTCCTGGGTTAATTGTTTGAGAGGTGATTCAAGAGTGCGAGCGAATGCTCGACGAAGGGACTAGACACAACTCCGCACCGACTTTCAAGCGACCGACTCAAACCGTCAAAATCATCTTTTGTCAACTGCCCATCTTCCCAAAGACTTCAAGCTGACCACTGAGGAAAGCTCCCTTTTACTTTCAATGAGGGCATCATGGATCGACGTCAGTTCTTGAGCTCCGTAGCGGCGGGTGGATCGCTCGCTCTGTCAAACAGACATCTCTTCGGTGAAGACCACTGCGAGGATCGCACGTTCGCCACGCCGGAGGAGGCTCGCAAATCGCCGCCGGAGAAGATCGCGTATGTCATCGGCGTCTATGCGGGCACGGGAGTGAAGCAGCCGGATTATCTGGCGACGGTGGATCTCGATCCGGCGTCGAAGACTTATTCGCAGGTGATCCATCGGCTCAAGATGCCGAACGTCGGCGATGAATTGCATCACTTCGGTTGGAATGCCTGCGCCAGTTGCCACGGTCATCGGGCTCGGCGGTATCTCATCGTTCCGGGATTGGTCTCCGGTCGCATTCACATCATTGATACGCAGCAGCCGGACGCTCCGAAGCTGCACAAGGTCATCGAACCGAGCGAGATTGTTCGTAAAACGAAACTGACGGCACCGCACACGGTGCATTGTCTTGCCGATGGCCGGATCATGATCTCGATGCTTGGCGATGAGCAGCTCAACGGGCCGGGAGGATTCCTGTTGCTCGACGAAGAATTCAACATCGCCGGCCGCTGGGAAGCCGACACGCGCGGCATGAACTTCAACTACGACTTCTGGTATCAGCCGCGGCACAACGTGATGGTCAGCAGCGAATGGGGAGCACCCAAGACGACGCGGCCCGGTTTTCAACTCGACGATGTGAAGGCCGGCAAGTATGGACATCACCTCCACTTCTGGGACTGGTCGAAACGCCGCATCGCTCAGAGCATCGACCTCGGTGAGCAAGGTTTGATCCCGCTCGAAGTCCGCTTCCACCACAACCCCGCGAGCACACACGGCTATGTCGGAGCGGCCCTCTCCAGCGTCATGTGGCACTATTTCAAAGAGGGCCAGGAGTGGAAGGCAGAAAAGGTCATCGAGGTCGCGGGACAGGAACTGAAAGGCTGGGACTTCCCAGTGCCGGGCCTCATCAGCGATCTGGTCGTGTCGTTGGACGACCGCTGGCTCTACTTCTCGAATTGGCTCCACGGCGATGTCCGACAATACGACATCAGCAATCCCTCAAAACCGAAACTCACGGGACAGGTGTGGGTCGGCGGTCTGCTCGGCAAGGCTCCGAAGATTCACGGCAAGACCGCGACGGGCGGACCGCAAATGCTGCAACTCAGCCTCGACGGCAAACGCCTGTATGTCACCGATTCGCTCGTCAGCAGTTGGGACAACCAGTTTTACCCCAACATTGCCAAGCAAGGCTCGATCATGCTGCAGATCGACGCCGACACCACCAAAGGTGGGCTGACGCTCAACGACCGCTTCTTCGTGGACTTCGGCCAAGAACCCGACGGCCCGGCTCGTGCCCATGAAATGCGTTTTCCGATGGGAGACTCGACCTCGGATGTGTGGGTCTGACTCGCCGCCGACTTTTGGATTTCCAATCCACCTGCAAGCGCTTATGGTGCGGGTGGCTTTGAACGAGGAGGCTGACACGCGATGACGATGGTCCATCTTTATTCGGATTCGGTCCACATTCCCTGTTGGGTACACGACCTGGAGTCCTTTCGCCGCTGGATGCACTCCGACGAATCGCCGGAGAAGGGGCCGATCTTTTTCTTGGCGGGCGAGGTTTGGCTGGACATGAGCAAAGAGCAGTTCTTCTCGCACAATACGATCAAGCAGGAGTTCTTTCGCGTCCTCGGTGAACTGGTCAAACGCCAGCGGCTCGGCAGATTCTGTCCCGACGGGATGCTGCTCAGTAACGAGGCCGCGGACCTGTCTGGCAATCCCGATGGGATGTTCGTCTCGACAGAAAGTTTTCGGAGCGAACGAGTGCGCTTGATCGAGGGTGCGGAAGATGGCGTCGTGGAACTTGAAGGAACTCCCGACATGGTGTTGGAGGTCGTCAGTGACAGTTCGGTAGAGAAGGACAACGAGTTCCTGATGAACCTCTATTGGAAAGCCGGCATCCGCGAATACTGGCTGGTGGATGCTCGTGGTGAGCGGATCGAGTTTCAGATTTTGCGCCACACCGCTCGCGGTTACGTGTCGACTCGCCCCTCCGGCGGCTGGCGGAAGTCTGCCGTGTTCGGAGGCAAGTCCTTCCGCCTCACCCGCGAATTCGATGACCTGGGGCATCCCGACTTCACGCTCGAAGTGAAGTAGGCCGGAATGCGAATTGTAAACGCGCCGGCAACAATTAGATTTGCCGGCTGACACAGCGAGACCACAATGATCGAACTCACAATCGAGCAGCATTCCTCGGCGCTGGCGGACCCGCAGACTCCCAAGCGGGTTCTCGATCCCGTGTCAAAAGAAGTTTTCGT
>CAMDPX010000454.1 GCA_945905295.1 Planctomyces sp. SH-PL62
TGCCATCACGCCAGCCGTTTCCTCGAACAAGCCCTCGGCCGCACGATTCAAGAACAACGCACATCCGAGTTCTACGAATCCGCTGTCGAGCACCTCAGCGAACACGCCACACAACAAGCGGGAGGCTGACCGATGTCATTGCTTCCCGGCCATCGCACCAACTTTGACACGCTTCGGCGAGCGGCTCTCAACAACGACCTCGCCCTTATGGACTGCCGACATCGCGACACCGGCGAAGCCATCGCCGTCTTGTGTGCCGCCAATCGGTGTCCGCACGGTGAGATCGACTTCGTACCGATTGCCATGCTGTTTATCGACAACCCCTACGAATTCCTCGTTCCGCCGACTGTGTCCGAGACGGACACGCTTCCGGCGACGGATTTGAATCATGATCCCCCCACACCACCGCCCCTGGAGGCCGCTCCATGACTTTGACTACTCGCCTCGACGAGTTGATCCGCGCCTGTTTCACCGGGTTATGGATTCAATCGTTCGAGCACGAAGACGCAGCGCTCGACATCGCGCGACTCTGTCACGCTCACCAATGGCGATTCGCCGCCTGGGACGTCGATCGGGGTCTGGCACTCGCGAACGACTCCGCCGCCGCGCCGACCAAAGACCCGCTGGTCGTGCTGCGTTCCCTGCCGTCGCTGGTCGCGCCGGAAAGCACGACCGTGATCGTGCTGAAGAACTTTCATCGGTTCCTACAAAACGCGGAGATCGTTCAAACGCTGCACAACCTGCTCGTCGCAGGCAAGCAATCGCGACTGTTTTTCATTGTGCTTGCTCCCGTCATTCAAGTGCCAATCGAACTAGAGAAGCTATTCGTCATCGTGGAGCACGATCTGCCCACGCGAGAACAACTTCTCGACTTGGCTCGCGGCGTCGCCACGGAAGACGGCGACCTCCCTTCCGGCCCACCATTGGACGCATTGCTCGATGCCGCCGCCGGGCTGACTCGTTATGAGTCTGAGTCCGCCTTCAGTCTCTCGCTCGTCCGCCACAACGCGCTGCGACCGGATGTGCTGTGGGAACTGAAAAGTGGGATGCTCAAAAAGAGCGGCCTGATGCAACTGCATCGCGGTCAAGAAGCGTTCGATGAACTCGGCGGATTGGAGTCCCTGAAGGCGTTCTGCTGTCGTGCTCTTCGCTACGGTGTTCGTCGTGTGGGAGTGCGCCCTCGCGGCGTTTTGTTGCTGGGTGTTCCCGGCACTGGAAAGAGCGCCTTCGCGAAGGCTCTCGGCAACGAAACCGGTCGGCCGACGTTGACACTCGACGTCGGCTCGCTCATGGGCAGCCTCGTCGGCGAGTCGGAAAGGAACATTCGTCAGGCTTTGCGCATCGCCGATGCAATGGCACCCGCAGTCCTATTCCTCGATGAAGTCGAGAAGGCGCTCAGCGGCGTGGCCAGTTCCGGCCAGACGGACAGCGGCGTCAGCGCTCGACTCTTCGGAACATTTCTGTCGTGGTTGAATGACCGGACGTCCGATGTCTTCGTGATCGCCACGTCGAACGACGTCTCGAAACTGCCGCCGGAGTTCTCGCGCGCGGAACGCTTCGATGGCGTGTTCTTTCTCGATCTGCCGAATCGCGAAGAACGACGAGCGATTTGGAATCTGTACCTCGCAGCCTTCGACCTGGATCGCGATCAGAAGTTGCCGACCGACGAGTCCTGGACCGGCGCGGAGATTCGTTCGTGCTGTCGACTCGCCGCGCTGCTCGATCTGCCGCTGACCGAGGCCGCGCGAAACATCGTCCCCGTCGCGGTGACGGCGAGCGAATCCGTCGATCGTCTTCGCACCTGGGCGTCCGGTCGCTGCCTCGATGCCACTCGTGCTGGCATCTATCAGAAATCGGCCGTCGCTTCGTCGCGCTCCTCACGAAAAGTCGTGCGCGATCCGTCACTCAACTGACCAACTTCACTCTCACACTATCGGAGGTCTTCAACTCATGAGCCAATCGCCTCCGACCTTGCGTCGGACGACTCCCGCTGAACGACTGCAAACTAGCACGGCCGCCGTGCGATTGAGTCTGCGATGGTTCGGCGTTCGCAAAACCCTCAGCCCCGAGCAAAAGGCCGAAGCCGCCGAAGCGTTCGGGGCCGCTGGTGAGTTCCTGAGCGCCGGCAAAAAATTACTGGACACGCGGCATCCGGCCTACGGTGCAGTCAGCAGCGTTCGCGGTCGCATTCAATCCGTGTGGAAGGGACTCTCGTTGCCATACCCCGAACCCGCCATTCGATTGATTCGACGTGACGATATCGAGCGACTCGACACACAACTGACTGCGTTGCACAGCGAACTGACCGAAGCGGTCGAACAACTCGATCGCCGATACGCCGAACTGCGAACGGCTGCACAACAGCGACTCGGCCGGTTGTTCAATTTGTCGGATTACCCGGCTTCGCTGAGCGGATTGTTTGCCGTTGAGTGGGACTTCCCGTCGATCGAACCGCCGGACTATCTGCGACAAGTTAATCCGGAACTCTACGAACAGGAGTGCCGCCGCGTCGCCGCACGCTTTGACGAGGCTCTCCAATTGGCTGAGCAGGCATTTCTCGCCGAACTGTCGCAACTCGTCACACATCTGACCGACCGGCTCAGCGGCACCGAGGATGGCAAGCCGAAAGTCTTTCGAGACACCGTCGTCTCCAAGCTGACCGAGTTCTTCGAGCGGTTCCGGCGGATGAATGTGCGATCGAACGAACAACTCGACTCTCTCGTATCGCAGGTCGAAGACCTGGTGAATGGCGTTCGGCCGCAATCACTCCGTGAGAATCGTGTCCTCCGCGAGTCCGTCGCTGCGGAGTTGAACCAATTGCAACCGGTCTTCGACGGCCTACTGGTTGATCGGCCACGCCGGAACATTCTTCGGCAAGCGGGTGCGATTCCGGTGCAGGAGGCGGCCTGATGCAGCTCGTCATCACGCCGGTCGGCGACGTCCGCTGCCTCTACGACGAATCGCTCGATCTGAGTTCGCTGGGATCAGCCCACATCCAGCGTGGTTCGCACGTTGAACCTGACCTCTTCGGCCATTGGTTCGCCGACATGCTTCCCGTAGGCGGCCCCCGCTTGGGACCGTTTCCTCGTCGGAGCGACGCGCTCAGCGCCGAGGTCGCTTGGCTGTGCGATCACTGGCTGCCACCACCCCTGAGCACCGATTCCACCGCTCTCGCCTGACCCACGGTCGCGGTGGCATAACTTCGTTCAACCTCTTCACAAGGAGGTTTCTTTGGAAAGTCTGATCATTTTTGGTCTGTTGGCGTTTCTTGCGTATTGGTGCTTCAAGCACGGCAAGAGACTCGGCAGCGTCCGTGGCTTCCATGCTGGCTGCCGTTGCCGGCGACGTCGCCGTTGACGAAATCCTTGACCACTAAATCGAGGACGGAGCGCCCGGGACAACCCCGGGCGCTCCGTCCGTTTTCTTTAGCCATCAGAGATTCCGCAGACTGCCGACTTTCCCAATCAAACTCCGCATCACTACGGCTGTGTGATTTCTGGCCAAGTATTGTGTCTCACTTGGCCAAGTATTGTGTCTCAAATGACAGGAATTGTGTCCCAAACCACAATCTGTTTCTACACGTCCAAGTCTTTGACGTCGAGCGCGTGTTTCTCGATGAACTCGCGGCGGGGTTCGACGGCGTCGCCCATGAGGACGCGGAACATTTCATCGGCGGCAGCGGCGTC
>CAMDPX010000455.1 GCA_945905295.1 Planctomyces sp. SH-PL62
GTGTGCGCCTCTCGCATCCGTGTGCGCCTCTCGCATCCGTGTGCGCCTCTCGCATCCGTGTGCGCCTCTCGCATCCGTGTGCGCCTCTCGCATCCGTGTGCGCCTCTCGCATCCGTGTGCGAAGTCCCAGCGCAACACAGTCATCGTTCTCGTGGACTAATCCAGAGTCCAAGAAAAATCTGCGCCAATGCGTCTCTGTAGCCCAGTCCCTTGTGGCCTGGATGATTCCCAGGAAATGGCGAATTGACCGAGCCACAAGGGCTTGGGCGACAGCGCAGGTTTCAATTGGCATCCGGATGAGACAAAGCCTCGCGAAAACTCTAAGCACGGATTCACGCCTTGCGTCTTGCGAAGGTGATGCTGTCCGGGAACACTGTCGTCCCTGCCCACTGGCCTTCCCGAGATTCCGCGATGCGTGTGCTGCCCGCTCGATTCTTGCTGCTTGCCATCGCGTTGATCGTCGCCACGAACGCATCGAGTCTGCACGCCGCTGATGTGTCGTTCGCACGCGATGTCATGGCCGTGCTCTCGAAGTCTGGCTGCAATCTGGGGACATGCCACGGCAACCAGAACGGCAAGGGAGGTTTCAAACTCTCGTTGCGCGGCGAAAACCCTGCCGCCGATTTCATCACGCTGACGCACGAGCAAGTCGGTCGCCGAGTCAACACGGTCCGGGCCGAGAACAGCTTGCTGCTGCTCAAGCCGACGATGTCCGTGCCACACGAAGGTGGCAAACGATTCGATGAAGATTCGCCGGAGTACAATTTACTCCGCCGCTGGATCGCCGCCGGCATGCCTTCGACCACACGCAGCGAGCCAGCGCTGCAATCGCTGGAAGTCACACCGCTCGAACAATTCGTCGTTGAACCGGCGGAATCGGTGCGGCTGCAAGCGGTCGCGAAGTTCGCGGACGGAGCGACGCGCGACGTGACTCGCTTGGCCTGCTTCGATTCCTCGCAACCGATCGTCAGCATCTCGGTGGATGGCGTGGTGCGACGCGAACGATTCGGCGAGGTCACGGTCGTGGTCCGATACCTCGATCAGCAAGTTCCGGTGCGGCTGGCCTTCCTGTCGGCTCGGCCCGGTTTCGTGGCGCAGGCTCCAGCTCCCGCCAACTTCATCGACCAACAAGTCTTCGCCAAGCTGCATCTGCTGCGCATGAATCCGTCCGACATCTGCGATGACACAACCTTCCTGCGTCGCGCCAGCTTCGACCTGCTCGGCATCCCGCCGACTGCAATCGAAGCGAGACGCTTCGCGCAAGATCAACGGCTCGACAAACGGCAGCGGATGATCGACGAGTTGTTGACTCGGCCGGAGTTCGCCGATTTCTGGGCACTCAAGTGGGCAGACTTGTTGCGCGTCGAAGAGAAGACGCTCGACCGCAAAGGAGTCGCGACGTTTCACGCTTGGATTCGCGACAGCATCGCCACGAACAAGCCGCTGGATGTTTTCGTCCGCGAACTGATCGCGTCGCGCGGCAGCACCTACGAACATCCCCCGACCAACTTCTATCGCGCGATGCGTGATCCAATCACACGGGCCGAGACGGTCGCTCAAGTCTTTCTCGGCACCCGCCTGCAATGCGCGAAGTGCCACAACCACCCGTTCGATCGCTGGACCCAGAACGATTACTACGGCTGGGCGAATCAATTCGCTCGCGTGAAGTACGAGGTGCTCGTCAATAACCGACGCGACACCAATGACTCACATGAATTCGACGGCGAGCAACTGGTCCTCATCGCCGACACCGGCGAAGTCGAACACCCAGGGACCGGCAAACCGGTGAAGCCCAAGTTCCTTGAGCCGAAAGCCGATGGCCGAAAGCCGACAGCCGCAATACCGTTTTCTCCCGATCGCTTACTCGCCGTTGCCGATTGGCTGACCAGCCCAGACAACCGCCGCTTCGCCGAAGCTCAGGTCAACCGCATCTGGTTCCACCTGCTTGGCCGAGGCATCGTCGATCCCATCGACGACTTCCGAGCCACCAATCCACCGAGCAACCCCGCGCTATTGGCCAAGCTCACCGATGATTTTGTCGCGCACCGCTTCGACGTCCAGCACTTGATCCGCACGATCATGGCCTCGCGGACCTATCAACTCTGCTCCGTGCCGAACGACACGAACCGGGATGACGAATCGAACTTCTCGCGTGCCCTCATTCGCCGCCTGTCCGCCGAGCAACTGGCGGATTCGTTCAGCCAAGTGCTCGGAGCGAAGCTGGACTTCAACGGATACCCGGCCGGCACCCGCGCCGCACAATTGGCCGGCGTCCGTGCCTTTCGACGACGTGAATCCGGTCCGTCCAGCGGCGATCAACTGCTGACCATGTTCGGCAAGCCGCCACGCTTGCAAGCCTGCGAGTGCGAACGGGCCGACGACCCAACGCTTTCCCAAACTTTTCAACTCGTCAGCGGCCCCATCCTCAACGAACTGCTGGCCCGTGACGACAACCGCCTCCGCGATTGGTTGAACGCGAAGTCCGAACCCGACGCGCTGATCGAGGAGATCTTTTGGACGATCCTCAATCGGGCACCGTTGCCGACCGAGCGTGCCGCGTTCAAAAAGTATCTCGCGAACTCCAACAAACACCGAGCCAACCTGGAAGACGTCGTCTGGAGTCTATTATCGTCCCCCGAATTCGTGCTGCGGCATTGAATGTCAAAACGATCTGTCCGGCGAATCCTTAATCTTTGAGGAAGGAGCCCGACGAATCGAAGGAGACGACGAATGCGGCCAACGGCCCAATCATTCGTCGTCTCCTTCGATTCGTCGGGCACCTTTTCTCAATTCGTCGGCAATTGCTTTTCGATTCGAGACAGGACCAACCTCCGATGAGTGCCATGCGATTGCGTCGGCTGCAAGCCGATTTCGAGAAGCTCAGCGATTACGTGCGACGGCACCCGCGGCTGAAGATCATTCAGTCCGAGGGTGAGCCGCCGGAGCGATATCAGCTCGAATACCGCATCCGCAGCTTGCGGCAGGTCAACGACGAACTGATCCATGCCAAGAGCCATCTGGTCGAGATCGCATTGCCGCGCAACTACCCGCGCGTGCCGCCGCAGTGCCGCATGTTGTCGCCGGTGTTTCATCCGAACATCGCGCCACACGCGATCTGCGTCGGCGATCACTGGAGCGCCGGCGAACCGCTGGCATCGCTCGTCGCACGCATCGGCGAGATGCTGGCCTATCAAAGTTACAACGTGAAAAGCCCGCTCAACGGCGAGGCGGCCCGCTGGGTCGAACAGCATCTGGATGAGTTGCCGCTCGACCCGGTCAGTCTGTTGGTCGAGGAATCCGAGACACCCGCTCCATCGTCTGTAAACGAAGCGAGTCCCCTCGTGGAGCCTCCTGCAGCAGAAGTCGCGCCTCCTGTTCGCCGACAGGTGCGACCGGCACCGCTCCGCGATTGGCCCCCCGCGAAGACCGTCGCCCCAAAGCCACGACTCGTTCAAGAGGATGAGCTGGAAGTGGTCGAAGTCGTCGTCGAGCCGAAAGTCATCAACGTGAGTTGCCCCGGCTGCGAGACCTCATACCGCATCACGCTTCGGGAAGGACTCCGCCGAGCACGCTGCAAGAACTGTCAAACCGTCTTCGATCTACCGACCGGCTCGTAGGATGAATGTCTCGTAGCCGCGTTTCGCCAGAACGCGGGTGTTTGACTTGTCACCC
>CAMDPX010000456.1 GCA_945905295.1 Planctomyces sp. SH-PL62
CTATAGCAGCGCCCAAGTCAAGCAACATCTGTACGAGTTCAAGATAGCCTTTTCGGCTCGCAATCATCAGTGGACTGCAGCCAAACATATCAGTTGAGTCGATTGACTCCCCACGCGCAAACAGCTTGCGGACCTCCTGAAGATCGCCAATACTGGCCGCTCGGCATACTTCAGGTAAGGATTCGTCATTTTCGAAATGCGACCACTCAGTTTTCATTACGTCGAGTACCCTCACAAATCAGGACCTTTGCTATACACAGCTGAGGCCCGCCACCAAACGACGCGAGACGTTAGCAAGCGAAAATTGCTAGGTTCGGGGGTAATTGATCACTGCTGGATGCGTCAGAATCTAATCAAGCACACCTGGGTGATAGTATCTCTCGCGACCGGCCCTATTTCAAGATTGTAGTGAGCCATTGTAACCGACCACGAGTACCATTAGGATTTGTTGTGGGGGACTGTTCGCGGGAATCCTGCGGTGGGGGGTGTTCGAATCTTCGCTATGGTGGTTTGACATCTTCGGCGGCCTTCAACCTGCGTTGGGCTCGGCGGAGGCGGGTGCGGTCGGCGGCGTTTCGGCGTTCTTCGACTCGATAGGTCCGAACACTCTCGGGATGCGAAGCCTTCCACACGTCGGCGCGTAGCGCGGCGTATTCCGTGCTGCCGGCCAACAGTTGTTTCAGAACGTCGTTCAGATAGGCCGGCACGTCCAGGTCGTTGCGGACGGCCGTGCTGATGATCGTCATCCAGGTGGCGGCTCGATCGCCGGCGTCGGGGCTTCCAATGTGCAGCCAGTTTTTGCGTCCCAGTGCCACCTGCTTCATCAACTGTTCGACGTCGTTGTTGTCGATCGGGATCGAGCCCTTCGTCGTGTACACTAACAGCGCGTCCCAGTTGTTCCTGATGTATCCGACTGCGGTTGCCAGGTCGCTCTTGGGAAGCACTCGCGGCACCGCCACGGCGGCGTTGTCGAGGTAGGCCCGAATACGATTCAGCACGGGCACCGACTCGACTTGACGCAGCACGAGACGTTGCTCGGCCGTCAGGTCCTGGGCTCGATCTTCGATGTCGTACAACTGCCGCATCATGGCCAACAAAATGGTTGCCTGCCGAGAATGACTCAACAGGCATTCGTGAATCTTGCGTCGCGCGTGAGCCCAGCAGGCCGCGAACTCGATTCGCAGGTCGCTCCGCACTTCGATCTTTTGAAAGCCCGACCAACAATCGGCCATCAGGGTGCCGTGAAAGTTCGACAAGACATCATCCGGACCGTAGCGTCGGCGGGCCACCGTGAAGTCGAACACGTTGATCGGCAACGTCACTCCACGATACGCCCACATGCGGGCCTCGAGGCTGGGCTTCCCCTTCTCGATGGCCTCTTTCAAGACTTCCTGTTGACGCCGCGAACGCTCGGACTGGTCATCCAGTTCCGGCAGCACCCGGGGAGTGATCAGCGTCACGCGGGTCTCGTCGCAACCGATCACGGTGTCGGTCAGCAGTTGCTGGCGATAGTGGTTCGCCAGGGGCCGCACCACGTATTCGGCGGATTGCAGAATGTTCTCCAGCGTCGACCGCGAAGGACACCAGCCACTGCTGGCGAACTGGTCTTGCTGACGATAGAGCGGAGTGTGATAGGCATACTTGTCCGTGGCGATTTCCACCGCCACGCTGGTGTCGAAGCGATTGCCTTCCACCAGGCCCGCGATGCGTTCCGGCTGGGCGATACCGCACTGCGGCTGACCCGGGCAGGCGTACTTCAAATACTTCGTGACGCGCACGCGGAGTTTCGGCCGCTCGAACTCCAGCGTCTCGGTGGTGTCGAAGCCGATGACGACGCGCTCGCCGTGAGTCGCGCAGTGCGAGACCGATTCCGGCACGGGAGCGGTCACTTCGTAACGCGGCAGATGTGCGGGAAGCTGCTCGTTGCGCGACGCCTTCCTCCGCAGCTTTCGTCGGACGGTGTACTCCAGCACGATCTGCTGGGCTTCCTCGAGCGCGGCGGCCTCGGCGTCACGGGCTGGTTCGTCAGTACCCGCTGGTTCGTCGCCGCCGAAGTCCAGCTTCTGCTGCTGCGGATCGTCGATGACGCGCTCGGACTTCTGGCCATACAGCCGCTGCATCAGCTTCTCGATCGACAGCTCCAGCTCGGTGACTTTCCGCGACAGACCATCGCGCGATTCCTGCAGATCGAGCATCGCGCGAGACAGCTCGACGACGAGTGCCTGGGCGGCTTCCAGATCCTTCGGAATGTGAGGTGCGTCCTGCATGTCGTTCTTACGTCAACCGCTGGGAGGCTGCGAAAAGATTTGGAAGGAATTCCAAAGAAAAAAGTCGGCGGCGGAAGCTCATCTCCGCCGCCGACTCACACCGACTTGTTGTGCGACTCACGGGGCGACAGAGGGACTCGTGGCACCGGCCATGACCAGTCGCTGGCGTCGTCGGTTGGCGGCTTCGAGCGACACGCCGCCCAGCAGCATCGAGAGCTGCGTGGCATCCAAGGTGAGATGTGCCGTGGGGTCGGTGAGCAAAGGCATCTCAAACGTGCCGCGTTCCAGACGCTTGTAACAAATCACGAGACCATCTCGGTCCCACCACAGCGCCTTCAAACGATCACGGCGCTTGTTGATGAACAGAAACAGATGGCCGTCGAGCACGTTGGCCTGGAACACCGTGGTGATGACGCCGACGAGTCCATCAAAGCTCTTGCGGAAATCGACCGGTGCGGTGCAGAAGTAAATCGGCAGGTGCGTGGGACACGTCAGCATGAGGCGCTCTCCCCGACCGCACCAATCTGGCTGGCGGCGAGGATCGCCTGACGCAGGGCTGCGGCATCGGACGTCGGCACCAGCACGCGCACGCCGTTGGTCAGACAGATCTCGATCCGTGGCCCCGGCACGTCGGAGGACACGGCGGGCACAGCGGGACTCGACGCGAATGCTGAATTGGAAGACGATGTGAAAGTCGAAATCGGGGACGATGCCGCGGAAACCACGGGCGACTGCGGAACCACGCGGACGGGCAAGAACATGTGCCGCGGTGCTGGATCACAGGCTGTCGTGCCTGTTTCCTTAACGACCCGACCCGCAGCGAGCTTCCGACGCCACAAATAAAACGCGGAGACGGAGACCCCCTCCGCATCACAGAAACCAGCAACGGTCATCCCCAACGCCGAAAACCGTCGCAACCGCTCAGCCCACTCCCGACGCTTCACGCCAACCAAGCCACGTCCCATGATTCACGACTCCACAACAGGCCACAGGGAATTTCATTCCACTCAGCCTACGGTGACAGTCAAGAATGGTTGTGGGGGACGGTTACGATGTGTCTCAAATTCTGTTCCTTCATATCCTCTGGCGGACCTCACCTTCATTTCGAGGGCCCGTATTTCGTTTTGTGTGTTTTGTTGTAAATCTGTAACTCTATCGAAGTGGTGCTCAACATGCAGACATGCCAGTTACGACGCCGTGCCTTTACCCTCATTGAACTGCTGGTGGTCATCGCCATCATCGCGGTGCTCATCGCCCTGTTGCTCCCCGCGGTGCAGCAGGCTCGCGAGGCCGCTCGCAGTTCGCAGTGCAAGAACAACCTCAAGCAGTTGGGCATTGCGATGCACAACTACCATGACACCTTCGGGACGTTTCCCATGGGCGTTTTCAACTACCAAAGCGT
>CAMDPX010000457.1 GCA_945905295.1 Planctomyces sp. SH-PL62
CGCTGCCAGCGTCCGCACCGACGCTAGCAGCGTCCGCCACGAGGCGGAGCCAAGGCCACAAACTCTCGTGCCGCATCACCCGCCCACGATCATCGTCGTCCATCGCCGCGAGAATCGCAGCAAATGCTCGGTCGAACCGCTGCGTGAACGCAACGAATTCGTCTTCTGGACTTATCCCGACGACGGTCCCGAATCGCTCGCAGGCTACGTCCGGCTCGGCATCGGCGGGCCGCTGCTCAGCGAAGCGGATCGAAACAGCGGACTGCTCGTCATCGACGGCACCTGGCGACTCGCCGAACGCATGGAAAAGAAGTACGCGCACCTGCCCATCCGCAGCCTGCCTCCCTGTCAAACCGCGTACCCACGAGTGTCCAAGATCTTCGATGACCCAGCCGCCGGACTCGCGACGATCGAGGCCATCTATCTCGCGGATCACCTTCTTGGCCGAGACACCGCAACCCTGCTCGACCACTACCGCTGGCGCGACGAGTTCCTGCAAAAGAACACCGAACTCTTCCAACCAAAATCCCTTCTCCCCATTAGCGAAGATTAGCGTCGATGAGTGTTCCCAACTTGTTCGAGAAGAACGGACAGGAACGCTAATCTCCGCTAATCCTCGCTAATGAAAACAGGGCTTTCGCATGACTTCCTCCGCTCCGTCGTCTTCGTTCCGTTCGCCCAAGCTGGATCGGCCGATTCGGTTGGGGGTGTTGATCTCCGGCGGCGGAACAACACTGGTCAACTTTCTCAACAAGATCAAAGCCGGTGAATTGAACGCTGAAGTCGCCGTCGTCATCGCCAGCCGCGAGGGCATTGGCGGGATCGAGCGTGCTCGCGATGCGGGGTTGGCGTGTGATGTGATTGCTCGAAAGTCGTTTGATTCGGTCGAGAGTTTTTCGACGGCGATCTTCGACCGTTGCCGAGCGGCCCAAGTCGATCTGGTCACGCTGGCCGGGTTCCTGTCGCTGATCCGCATCCCGCCGGACTTCGAGCGGCGAGTGCTCAACATTCACCCGGCGCTGATTCCGGCGTTCTGCGGGAAAGGCTTTCACGGGCATCACGTTCACGAGGCGGTGTTAGCTCGCGGCGTGAAGCTCAGCGGCTGCACGGTCCACTTCGCCGACAACGAATACGACCACGGCCCGATCATCGTCCAACGCGCCGTCCCGGTGCTCGAAGGGGACACCCCCGACACCCTCGCCGCTCGCGTCTTCGAGGCCGAGTGCGAAGCCTATCCCGAAGCGATTCGACTCTTCGCCGCCGGCCGATTAGAAGTTGAGGATGGCAGGCTGCGAATCAGGTGATCGACGGAGACCCAATCATGCCGGCACACAATTGGAAGAGAGTTCGATCGGGAACTTTTCACGCCTTCCACACCGCTTGGATTGGTGAATTACAAAAAGCCTTGAACGGAGGACTGCTGCCGAAGGACTACTACGTTCTGGCCGAGCAGTTGGCTGGCGAGGCTGGTCCGGATGTTCTGACGCTGCATTCGCCCGACGGAGAATCGGACTGGTCTCCAGAATCGGCTGGACCGGTCGGCGGCTTGGCAATTGCGGATGCTCCGCCAAGGGTTGCCCTGCGGAGCGAAGCGGACGAATCGTTGCAGTACACGCTGAAGCGCAAGACGCTGGTCATTCGCCATGCTAGCGGTGACGAGGTCGTGGCCATGATCGAGATCGTCTCGCCGGGAAACAAATTTAGTCGCGCCGAAGTGGATGACTTCGTTCACAAAGCGATGTCCGCCCTGCGGCAAGGAATCCACTTGCTGATCCTCGATCTGTTTCCGCCGAGCAAGACGAACCCTCAGGGGATTCATTGGGAGTTTTGGCAGCACTTCAACTTGGAAGAGTTCCACCAGCCGTTCGACAAGCCGCTGACGTTGGCTTCGTACTCGGCCGGTGTGATCCCCGTCGCGTATGTGGAACCGATCGCGATCGGCCAAGACTTGCCAGAGATGCCGCTGTTCCTGAGCCTCGACCACTACATCAACGTCCCGCTGGAGCGAACATATCGAGCCGCCTACGAAGGCGTCCCCGAACGCTGGCGTCGAGTCATCGAAGGGAGAGCCGACGCGTGACCAAAAAACGCCGAAAACCGTTGTTTGAACGATTGAAGAAAGGCTTAGAAGAAGGGATCGCACACACCCAATGCGAATTCTCGCTGCGGACGAACGAGGTTCCCGAAGCGCCACCGTCGGCGACCGACAGCTTCCGACAGGGTTGGAAAGAGGCTCAGTGCGGCAACACGTTGCCGATTGATCGACTCTGGCAAGGGCTAGATGTCGAAAGGTGAACCATGAGCACAACTCAGACAATTTCCCCGGAACGCATGGACGAGAGTCGTCGATCCTGGCCGGTGCTGGACGCGGAAGCCGACGACATGGCTGAGCGAGCCGAACGGATGCGTGAAGCCGCCGCCGAACAGTCGTTGTGCGGTGAGTTGCGGCGAGCGGTCCACGGCTGCGGCATCCACATGAAGACGATTGCGGAACCTGTCGGGATCGACGCGATCACCCTCTCCGAGTGGCTGCAAGGCGTGCGCAATCTCCGTTCGGACGTCCTCGACCGAGTGGCTCAAGCGGTCGGCGCGACCGTGTCCATGACTGTTCCCACACCGACCAAAAGCAAACCTTCCACACCAGCCAAAAGCAAACCGTGAGTTGTCCTGTCCGGATCAGTCGGCTGAAGCCGACTGATCGGCAACCGAGTTGATCGACAACACCCAAAGCGCCGTCCCGGTGCTCGAAGGCGACTCCCTCGACACCCTCGCCGCTCGCGTCATCGAGGCCGAGTGCGATGCCTATCCCGAAGCGATTCGGCTGTTCGCGGACGCTGGGAAGAGGATCAATCCGTAATCTTCTGTAACCAACACGAGGCCAAATCGAATCGGAGATGACGAACATGATGAGATTCCTGCCATTTTTGGTCCTGCTGTTCGCTGTTTTGGCATCTTGCACCTCCCCGATCTCCTTGCCATTCGAAGCCGAAAACGCAGAAGTCACTTTGACGAGCGGAACCCAGGCGGATGCTCATGCGGCACTGCAAGTCATCACGAAATTTCTCGAGCATTGGCGTGACGATGAGATTGAAAAGGCACTCGCATTCGTGATTCCAAAACTGCGTGACCAGTTTCAGAAAGAACTGACTCGAAAGCACGAGAGCGTCAAAGGAATAAAGCACATCAAGAGCATTCGTGTTTACACACATTCGCGACGGAATGTCTTGGTTGCACGAGTTGGGTTCGTGGTTGCCCCAGACCAAGAAATCCGGATGGACATGGAATTCGGCGAGGGTCGATGGATGGTCACAGCGCTCTAGTCACAACGTAGCTCCGTCGCTCGCCATCCGGATTTCAACCAACCGCCGCGATCCATTGCTTTGCGCCCCGGAACGACGACGTGAGTTTGCTCTGTCCTGAAATAAAATGAGTGAACTTGATTGATTTTGGTCGATATTGATGCAATCCTGCCTGGGTAATGAAAAGCCTCAGGACGAGGGTGTGGGTCATGCTGGTCGATGAACGGCGAACGAAACTCCTGAAAAAGATCGAGGAAAAAGGGTTTGTCTCGATTCAGGAGCTGGTCGAGTCGCTCCAAACCAGCGAATCGACGGTGCGGCGGGATTTGGAATATCTTGACGAAACGTCAA
>CAMDPX010000458.1 GCA_945905295.1 Planctomyces sp. SH-PL62
AAAAAAGGCCCACGAGACGAACCCGATGAGAGCCACAAGAACGGCGCTCGCTGACAGCCACAGAGAGTTCCTGATCGGGGAGCGATCTTTTGTCTCAGGTCTGGGCAACGGCGATGAGTCTGTCGGCAACAGTTTTTGTTGGTGACGCAATGCCTCGCACAAATCTCGAGCGGTCGCGTACCGATCGGTTGGCGATTTTCCTAAACAGGTCAACACAACAGTTTCCAGATCTGCCGGAATGGAATCGTCGATTTGGCGAAGCGGGCGAGGATTTCGATTCAGAATCTGGTCGGTCAACTGCTGGCGGTTCCCCTTGAAGGGACGCTGCCCCGTCAGCATCTCGTACAACATGATCCCCAAGCTCCAGATATCCGTTCGCCCATCGAGATGGTGCGACTTTCCACGAACTTGCTCGGGACTCATGTAAGGCAGCGTGCCGGCGATTTCACCTGCGCGGTCGGCTTGGTGTTCGTCGAGCAGTGCGAGGCCAAAGTCCACAATTCGCGGACGGCCGTCTTTTCCCAGCATCACGTTCGAGGGCTTGAGGTCACGATGCACCATCTGATTCAGGTGCGCGAAATGAACGGCTTCGGCAACATCCGCCATGAGTTCCACAGTTCGAGTCCGAGACGGTCGCTCAGACTTCAGCCAACTCTCCAGCGTTCCGCCGGAACAGAGCTCCATCGCGATGAAACAAACATCCTTCGTCAGCCATCCGATGGCATAAACACGAACAATCCCGGGGTGTTCCAATTTCGCGGCGAGTCGCGCTTCTTCCAAAAAACGTTTCAACTGCTCCGCGGAATTGAAGCGGCTCTTGCGTGGAATTTTCAACGCGACTTCACGGTTGAGTTCTAAATCGGAGGCCAGATAAACCTGAGCAAAACTGCCCTGGCCCAGCAGCTTGGTGAGTTCATACTGGCCCAACCGCTTCGGAAGCTCTTCGGGAGTTGGCAACAACTCGTCGACGACGGCTTGCCATTGGATCGTTCGTTCGAGTTCCCCTTCCGCTTTCACGGCAACGGGGCCAGCCCTTCCCGATCGCGAATACAGAAGCAGTCCACACGCAGGACAGTTCGCCGTTTCGGCGGACTGTTCGTCGATCGTGCAATCTACTTGGCACTCTGGGCAAGTCAGCAGCATGAGGGTGTTCTCTGCTTCTCAACGCCGTTTCTCATCCCCGGAAGAAATGTGATGACAAACTAAGGAAAGGTAGTCGCATTAACAACGATCCAGGGGTGACTTTTGAAGCGAAGTGTTTTGTGACTGATGCACTTGAAAGGACGAGCTGACCAATCCAACGCCTGATGAGTCGGGCCGTGGCCCAGCAGACTCTCCAATTTCAGGGGAGCAGAGTCAGCGTGACGCGGCGGACGTCCATGACCGCTTGGCCGGGGATTTCCAATGCGCGCAGCGTGAGCGGCGCTGGCCCTTGTTCCAAGTCGATCACGCCGAGTTTCAGTGCGCGGAATTCTTTCATCTGCGATTCGGCGGGCGGGCGCGGCAGTGTGTCCTGGTTCGTGTTGAGCGGTGGATTCCAGCCGGGGGTGACTCGGCCGGTGAGGCGGCTGTTGCGGAAATGCAATTCGACGAGCGATCCGGCATCCGATTCGGGGCAGGTGTAGTCGATGACCACTTCGTAGCGGCCGGTCGTGTGAACATCGAGCAGCCACACCAAACTGTCTTCTTTCGAAGTCCAGTTCACGAAGTACGAGCAATTCGGAGCGCTGCTGCTGCGACGGACTCCGCCGCGCGGTTCGCCGTCGCGAGCGGGCAGCATCGTGATGGGAAATTCGCGGTAGCCGACGGGGATCGGACGGGGATCGACGGCGTTGGCTGCCGCCGCTTTCTTTTGATCCGAGGCGGTGGTCTTCGCGACCGATTCTTTGGTTCGAGCACCGCTAAACACGTCTTGTCGCCAGGCGGTCACGGCGGCTTTTAAGCGTGCGGTGATCTCAGGCTCACGCTCGGTGATCGGCGCGGTCTGACCCGGATCGGCTTGCATGTCGAAGAGCTGTCCCTGATCGTCGAGCCGATGCTGTTGAGTTCGCACACTGACTTTCCCAGCCCAGAGCGAAAAAATCATTCGGTCTGACCAGTCCGTCGCTTGCTTGAGCAACAGCGGAGAGAGGTCTCGGCCGTCGAGCGGCTTGTCGCCAACTCGCTTCACGCCCGCCAACGCGGTCAGTGTCGGCAGCAGGTCGATCGCGCCGGCGATCTGCGGAACCGTGTGACCGGCGGGCAATCGCGCGGGCCAGCGGAGGAAGCACGTCGATCGAACGCCTCCTTCATCGGTGGTCGCTTTGCGTCCTTTCATGCCGCCGTTCCAGCGAGAACTGTTCGGGCCGTTGTCGGAGAAGTAGAGCACGATCGTGTTGTCGGTCAGCTTCCATTCGTCGAGCTTGGCCAGCACGCGGCCGACGTTCGCATCCTGGTTCTCGATCATCGCCAGGGCGCAGCGCGTCTCGTCGAGGTTCTCTTGATTGGCCAGCGTCGCCCGTTGTGAAATCGGCTTGTCTTTGAAGCGTTTCCAATCCGATTCCGGCGCGGCCCACGGTGAGTGCGGCGTCGTGAACGGGACATAGCAGAAGAACGGTTTCGATTGGTTTCGTTCGATGAAGTCGATGGCTCGATCGGTGCAGACATCGACGATGTAGCCGCGCGTTCGAATCATGCGGCCGTTCTCTTCCAGCGGCGGATCGAAGTACTCGCCCCAATGTCCGGCGGTGTGTCCGAAGTATTCGTCGAACCCGCGTGCTCGTGGGTGATACGGCCACTGGCTGCCGTTGTGCCATTTGCCGAACGCGCCAGTTGCATAGCCGGCCGCTTGGAATGCTTCGGCGATCGTTCGCTCATCGAGATCGAGACGCTCTTGTCCGGTCGAGACGCCGCGCACTCCGCCGCGCGGATGATAGCGCCCGGTCAGAAACTCGGCGCGCGTCGGAGAGCAAACGGGACAGACAAAGAAGCGATCGAGCGTCACGCCGCCTCGCGCAATCGCGTCGATGTGCGGCGTGCGGACCTGCGTGTTTCCATTGCGGCTGTAGTCACCCCAGCCCGCGTCATCGGCAAGAAAAACGACGACGTTGGGCTTGGTGGATCGGGTGCGCGAGTCGTCGGCTTTGGCCGGTAAGGCCCAAAGACACAAACCGCAGACCAACGCGGCGAGGAAGCGGTGTTTCTTCGTCGGCATCTTGTATCCTCGTTTGTTGAGTGAGATTGTTTCTGACCGGACGGATCTCTGCCACGGCGTCGTGTCGCGGGGCATTGGCCGAATCATCTTTCGATGGTTTACAAGACGCCATCCATACCCCACGCGAAGGAATTTGACACAAACCCCACCGAGCTTGCCTCGGTGGTCTTGGGCTTTTGCACTACGCGGAGTTTGTCTCCGGGAAATTCACTCGTAGTGCAAAGGCCCGTTTCCACCGAGGCAAGGGGCCTGTCGGTTTAATCGAAGCGTGTTCGCGTATAAGCGTCCAAATTGCAGGTCACTTCAAAAAAATGTCATTCGGACGCTTAAAGTGCCAAATTCAAATTAGTGTAAATGTACTGAACAGGGCTTCTTTCCGATTAAACCG
>CAMDPX010000459.1 GCA_945905295.1 Planctomyces sp. SH-PL62
CTCTCCCAAAACGTTCAAAATCCACCAGTGGAACTCGAAAGACCAAACCCAATGCGACAAAGTAAGTGCCATTGGGCTGACGCCGCCCCGCTCGCCAAAATGTCTTACGGATGATGGACGTGCCATGTTCGCGTTGACGACTTTTTTGAGTGCCTTTCTGCTGTTCCAAGTGCAGCCGTTGCTGAGCAAGGCGATCTTGCCCTGGTTCGGTGGTAGCCCGGCGGTGTGGACCGTCTGCATGTTGTTCTTTCAGGTCACGTTGTTCTGCGGGTACGTCTACGCGCATCTCGTGACACGGTATCTGCCGAAAACAGGACAAGCCGCGTTACACATTGTGTTACTGGGGATCGCGGCTTCGTTGGGACCGATGACCCCCGCAGCCAGTTGGAAGCCGGGACCGACGGATGATCCGACGACACGCATCTTGATGTTGCTGGCGGTGTGTGTGGGTCTGCCGTACTTCCTGTTGTCGGCGACGGGGCCGCTCCTGCAAGCGTGGTTCTTGCGGACGAAGCCGGGAGTCTCGCCGTATCGGCTGTATGCGTTGTCGAATGGGGGTTCGCTGATCGCGTTGCTGTCGTATCCGTTCGCGTTCGAGCCGGCGTTTGATACGGCTCGGCAAGGGGAACTCTGGTCGTGGGGCTTCATCGCGTTCACGGTTTGCTGTGCGGTGTGCGCGATCGCCAATGCGCTCTCGAAGACTGTGGCAGTCGTGACCGACGTCCCGCGTTCTGAACAAGAAGCGGAACCTGTCGTGCCTGCTCGCGCCGACTGGTTGCTGTGGATCGCGTTGCCGATGACGGCCTGTGTGCTGTTGATCGCGGCCACGAATCAGATTTGCCAAGAGGTCGCGGTGATCCCGTTCCTGTGGGTCGTGCCGCTGGCGTTGTATTTGTTGTCGTTCATCCTGACGTTCGACAGCAGCCGTTGGTATCGGCGGACGCTGTGGTACGGCGGGCTGATCGTCTCGGCAATCGCGAGCGTGTGGCTGATGCTTTCCGGGGGACAGGCTCCGATGTGGCAACAGTTGTCGGCGAACTTCACGATGCTGTTCTGCGGTTGCATGGTCTGTCATGGCGAGCTGGTGCGGATGAAGCCACATCCGCGCTATCTGACGTCGTTCTATCTGTGCCTGTCGGCTGGCGGAGCGCTCGGCGGGATGTTCATCGGGCTGGTTGCGCCGCGGGTATTCTCTGGTTACTTCGAGTGGCATCTGACGATCCTGGTCACCTGCGGTTTGCCTTTGTTCGTCTTCTTGCGCGATGCCGGATCGAGTTTGCATCGTGGCCGCAGTCCGTGGGTTTGGACGCTGCTGGTGTCGGCGATGACCATGTTGTCGATCGGACTTGGCAGGAATCTGCGAATGATCACCGAGCACCGCGTTGACGCCACTCGAAATTTTTTTGGCGTGTTGAAAATTGAGGAATACTCCGACAACGTGGCGATGCTGCACGGCGGTGTCTTGCACGGCAACCAATCGACCGACCCCGCGAGACGGCGGTTCGGCACGACGTATTACAGCGAAGACTCCGGCGTCGGACTGATCCTGAAGCAATGCCGTCCCGACTATCCCATCAAGGTTGGATTGGTGGGACTCGGCGCGGGGACGATCGCTGTCTACGGCCAGTCGGGAGACCATTTCCGCTTTTACGAAATCAATCCGGAAGTGGTGCGGCTGGCGAGGAAACATTTCACGTACTTGGAGGACTGTCCGGCGCAGGTCGATGTCATACTGGGAGACGCACGGCTGCAACTCGAACAAGAAGCGACGCAGGATTTCGACGTGCTGGTGCTCGATGCGTTTTCCGGCGACGGCGTGCCGGTGCATCTGCTGACGTCTGAAGCGTTCGACGTTTATCGCCGGCATCTCCAGCCACAGGGAGTGATCGCGGCCCATGTGTCGAACAGGCATCTCGATCTGCGTCCGGTGCTGCACGCTCAAGCGGAACGGCTCGGACTGCGCACTTTGACGGTCAGCAAACGGTCGGACAAAGTGGGGGCCGCTCATAACGTTTGGGTCTTGATGACGACTGACTCGACGCTGCTCGGCCGCGATGAATTGACGTCGCGGCAGATCAAGGATGACGGCCGCAAGGTGCTGTGGACCGATGCTCGCAGCGACCTGATGGCGATTCTGGCCAAGCGGGAATAGGCTTCGCGGCCCATGACCGAGCCACCTTCATTCCCCGATGAATCGTCACTGCTGCAAGCACTCCGCGCGTCGCCCGTCTTGTTCGAGACGATTGCGAGAGCGAACTCGGCCGAAACGGAATTCCATTTACAGCAGCGACTGCGCAGTGAGTTCCCCGACGAGATGGTACGAGCCGCGCTGATTCTGCGAGACCTCCGCCAAAAAGCGACCGCCTCGAAAAAGTTTGCGCGAGCCGATCAGATGTGGTTCACACCGACCGGCCTCGAACAGACCACGGCGGAGCTGGTCGCGCGACACAAGGCGAAACGGTTTGAGGGACCGGTTTGGGATTATTGCTGCGGCATCGGCGGCGATTCGCTCGCGTTGGCCGAGCGTGGGGAAGTTCACAGCGTCGATCTCGATCCGGCCATGTGCCTGCGAACCGAATGGAACGCAGCGGTCTACGGTGTCGGCGAGCGAGTTCACACCGTCGTCGCCGATGTCTCGCAACCTGTTCCGCGCGAAGGGCTGCTGCACATCGACCCGGATCAACGACCCGGCGGGCAACAGCGCATGCGGCGAGTTGAGGACTGCTCGCCGAACCTCGACGTGCTGCGGGTTTTGATGTCTCAGTTTCGCGGCGGTGCCATCAAACTCAGTCCCGCGAGCAATTTCGGTGGCAAGTTCACGAATGTCGAAATTGAATTGGTCAGTCTGCACGGCGAGTGCAAAGAGGCGACGATCTGGTTCGGCGACCTCGCGGGCGATCAGCCGTATCGAGCCACCACGCTGCCATCGGGCGAGACGATCGCCGCCGATCCGATGTCCGCGCGAGTCGACATCACATCGCCACGAGCCTTTGTCTACGACCCCGATCCGGCCATCGTTCGCGCCGGATTGCTGGATGTCACCGCCGAACGCCTGCAGCTCACCCGACTCGACGACGCCGAAGAGTACCTGACCGGCGACCAGCCGCTCCGCTCGCCGTGGGCGCAGACGTTTCGAGTGCTGGAGATCCTCCCGAACAACGACCGCGAAGTCCGCGCCGCCTGCCGTCGCAGGGAATTCGCCTCCGTCGAAATCAAGTGCCGCCATTTACCAATCGAGGTCGAGCGTGTGCGCCGCAAATTGAACCTGGAGGGGAACCGCCCCGGCGTGTTGATTTTCGCTCGCGTCGCCGGCAAAGCCACGGTGCTTGTGTGTGAGCGCGCTCGCTAGCCCTCGCCCCACGGAGCTTGGGGCCTGTCGGTTTAATCGGAAAGAAGCCCTGTTCAGTACATTTACACTAATTTGAATTTGGCACTTTAAGCGTCCGAATGACATTTTTTTGAAGTGACCTGCAATTTGGACGCTTATACGCGAACACGCTTCGATTAAACCGA
>CAMDPX010000460.1 GCA_945905295.1 Planctomyces sp. SH-PL62
ACCGGGGGGCTGACGCCGCCCCGCTCGCCAAAATGTTTCACTCAATCGTTGTGGTATCACCTTCGTGAATCGTGTCTCCATTTGACAAGAGAGCCGTGACATGTCGAGTTCAGACAAGCCTGATGTCCGTCTGCTGCGAAACGAGAAGCTCGCTGAGTCGCCGTTCCCCTCGTCCCGTGCGGCGGACTTTCGGATTCACTTTCATCCGGCGGCGCATGGCCGAGCGGTTGCTCACGCGAAGGAAGACAAGTCGGTCGAGATTTGCGGAGTGCTCGTCGGCGACTGGGGGCAAGATGCCGACGGGCCGTTCGCGCGGATCACCGAGATCATTCGTTGCGACAGCGCGACCAAGAAGTTCGCCGAGGTCACGTTCACGCACGAGTCGTGGACTCAGATCAATCGCGAGATGGACACGAAGTTCACGAATCTGCGCATCGTCGGCTGGTATCACTCGCACCCGGACTTCGGCATCTTTCTGTCCGACCGCGACGTGTTCATTCAGGAGAACTTTTTCAGCGGTCCGGGACAGCTCGCGTTCGTGGTCGATCCGGTGCGTGATGCGGAAGGGGTGTTCGAGTGGCATGACGGCAAACCGGTGTTGTCGTCGCACTATTGGATCGGCGGGCGCATCTCCGGAGGCGAAGCGACCGCTCGTGGCGGCGGGCAGGTCGGTGGGCCGGAGGCACCTCGCGGGCCGGGGAGTTCCGTCAGTGTTCCAATGCCCGGCCATTCGTCGCCGATCGAGAGCGGCGGTACGCGAGGCGGCACGCTGATGACGCTCGCGTTTTGCCTGATGTTTTTTCTGGTCGGATACCTGCTGTCCGGTCGGCGGTCCTCTCCCTGGGAAGACGCGCGGATCATCGAAGGGGTCTCGGCTCACCTTCGCCAATGGAAGGGATCGGAATCGCAGCATCGACTGGAGGATCTTCAGAAACTGGTTGCGATTCTGTCGCTCGAAATCGGCAAGCTGTCGGAGGATCATGTGAAACTCTCCGGAGAAAAATCCAAGGAGTTGACCAAAGAGTGGGCGGTGGTTCGCCAGGCTCTGAACGAGTGCCGCGCGCTGCTGGCTCAATTGGAGGAGCGATACGCGATCAGCCCCGAAGATGGTTCGATTCTTCGCGAAGAGATTCGCGGCATGGCACGCCGCCTGGCCGAGGACGAAGCGGCGCGGGCGGAGGCTCGGAAGTCGGCCAAGAAAACGGCGGAGGACAAATCGCCGTCGGCAGAGAGTTCGGAGAAAGAGCCACCGCAGAGTCCGCAAAAAGCCAAGCCGGACGACACTCCGAAAAAGTCCTCAGAAAAGTCGCGGGAGCCGTGACGCGGCGAACGCAGTTTGTTGGAATGTCCGCCCGTTGACGTAGGTCAGGCTTTCCAGCCTGACCCGATATCGCCAAACGAGGTCGCTGCCAATTCGGTCAGCCTGGAAAGGCTGACCTACGAGGAGTTCCCCGTGTCACAAGATGCCCCGCTGCGGATCGACGCGAAGGAGCTGTTCTCCGCAAAGGTGGAAGACTACCTGGAGGTCCAATCGGCCTTGCAGCGCGGCGCGGAAGAGATCGAACCGCAGTCGTGGTTCCTCCGCATGATCTATTCCAGTTGGTTTTATCTGTCGATGTGCGCCGGGCTGGGTGGCTTCTGCGGCTGGCTGATCATGGAGCCGTTCATTGACGACCAGGAAGTTCGAGAAGAGGGCCTGCAAGCCGCGGCGGGGCTGCTGGTGTTTCCTACGGTGGGGTCGATGATCGCGGTGTTTCTCGGCGCGGCCGAGGGGATCATGTGCCGCAACGCTCGACGCGCCGTGATCTCCGGAGCGGTGGGATTGGGAGTCGGTTTTGCGGGCGGGTTGGTCGCGCTGATTCCGACCGCGTTTGTGTTCGGGGCCATGATGCTCATCGCGGCGAGCTTTGCCAAAGATCAGGCACCCGGACAGATGCCGACGGGCATCGCGCTGCTCATCCTGATGATGGGCCGCGCCGCCGCCTGGGCGATCATCAGCATCCCGGCCGGGCTGGGCCAAGGGATCGCGCTGCGCGAGAAAAAAATCGTCTTCAACGGAGTCCTGGGAGGTGCCTTGGGCGGGTTGATTGGCGGACTGTTGTTTGATCCGATCTCCTTCGTCTTTATCACGAAGGACGGACAAGCGATGGTCAGCCGCGCGATTGGATTTTCGGTCGTCGGGTTGATGGTCGGACTGTTCGTCGGATTGGTGGAAGGCTGGACGAAAACCGCCTGGCTGCTGATGCGCAAGGGACCGCTGGCCGGCAAGCAGTTCGTGCTGTTTAAGGACACGACGATCCTCGGCAGTTCGCCGAAGGCCGAGATTTATCTCTTCAAAGACGAAGCCATCGAACCGCGTCATGCGATCGTCCACAACCGCGGTGGACGCTTTGAGCTGGAAGACTGCCAAACTCCCGACGGCACGTACGTCAACGGCATCCCGATCAAGAAGCATCTGCTGCAAAACGGCGATCAGATCGTGATGGGCAAGACCGTGTTGGAATTCACGCTGCGAGAAGCAAAAGGATGACGATTCAGCTAACGCCAAATTTCAAATCTCAAATTTGGAATCTGAGATTTGAAATCTGAAATCTGAAATCTCAAATTTGAAATCTTAAATCTCAATTCCCCCAACGAGAACTCTCACCATGTCGATCTCTGTGAAATGCACCGACTGTGGCAAAGCTCTGAAGGCTCCGGATGCGTTGGCTGGCAAGAAGGCGAAGTGCCCCGACTGCGGAGCCACCGTGCCGATCCCCAAGCCGACGGTTGATGCGGAAGAAGTCTACGACGAACCGGCGGAATCCTACGAAGACGATTCGGACTCACCCACCGATGACAGCGACGATCGCAAGCCGTGTCCGATGTGCGGCGAGATGATCGCCTCCGCCGCGGCCAAGTGCCGCTACTGCGGTGAGGTCTTCGACGGCCGCGTCTCGAAAAGCGGTCGCCGCCGAAAAGGGGGAGCTGCCGAGTACGCCGGATTCTGGATGCGGTTCGCGGCGATGTTTATCGACGGCATCCTGATGCAAGTCGTTTTGTTTCCTACGTCATTGGTGATCAATCTCGTCTTCGCTGGCAACGCTGCCGGCCCTCAACCGGGTGGCAATCCCGATCCGAAAATTTTTATTGCCGCAGGGCTGAACATGGTGATTTCGGTCGTCGTTCAATGGCTCTACTTCGCGCTTCAAGAATCCTCCGAGAAGCAGGCCACGGTGGGTAAGCGGGCGCTGAGCATTCGAGTGACCGACCTCAATGGGAAACGACTTTCCTTCGGGCACGCCACCGGACGGCACTTCGGAAAAATCATCTCCGGCATGATCTGTGGAATCGGCTACTTCATGGCGGGCTTCACGGAAAAGAAACAAGCTCTCCACGATTCGATGGCGGGCACATTGGTCGTGAGGGATTAACGACCCAGTTGAACTAGGCGAGCGGGGCGGCGTCAGCCCCCCGGTGCATTCACGACGGAACCGGGGGGC
>CAMDPX010000461.1 GCA_945905295.1 Planctomyces sp. SH-PL62
TGATCGTAGACCGCCGACTCGGGAGCGTAACCGAAGGCATGCAGGATCGTCGCCATGTAATCGTCCGGCGTGACGGGCAAGTCTTTCACATAAGCTCCGATGCTGTCGCTGGCACCGTAGATCTGGCCCCCGCGAACGCCGCCTCCCGCAAGCAATTTCGTGGAGGTCGTGGGAAACAAAGTTTCGGTAACCAGCGTCATTCCTGCGTCGCTGGGGTGCCCGGAAGGACCGTTGCCAGGAATGTTCGAGGGAAGGCACTACTCGTAACAATCACCCGGGATAAACCCGCGTCAGCACGATCTTGTAGGAGAGTCCGTACGACGATGAGTCCAGTTTGATTTGAATGTCCTTTGAAGCGTCGAGTCGCAGCCAGGCGGGTACAGTCCCGCTATGGCTCCTCATGACTCCATTCAGGATTGTGCCGGAGTCAAACCCCGTCCCCAGATCTGCGGTTCCTCCATAGACGGCGTATTCGTAGTGGGCGCGTGAATTGACCGGTCCAGTCATCTCCACCTCTGGAATGGATTTGATGGTTGTCCACGAACCGGCCGTTGCTTTTCCCTGGATCGTCTCTTTGGTGGTGTCTCCCCAGCGAACACTTCCTCCTGCCAGAGGCGCGACAAGGTTTGTGCCGATCGTGAGGTCGTATCCGGCCATCTGGTCCGGTCCGATCCGAGCTGCCCCCAACTGGTGATGATCGAACCTGAGTGCCCCACGCCGATCAAAGGCCGTTCCGACAAAGTTGACGATGTTCGGCGCTTCTGCCGTCAACTCGAACAGGCCGTTGAAGATCATCGCCGCATCTGACGCGAAAAGATTCCGATAGTTGGCCTCGAAATAGAGCTGCGACATATTCGCACCGCCGCCCGCGAAATGCAGGGCTCCGTCATTCGTGGTTTTGCTTCCGCAGTATTCCAGAACGCAACTGTTCAACGCCACCAGCACCGCGCTCTCAAACGACAAACCACGAGTGCAGCCCGTGATGTAGGCCCGCGACACAGTCACGGTGGAACACGGAATGTTCTGGTTGGTCTCAAACGACAATCCGTAGGTGCAGCTCTGGGCGGTCATATCTTCAAGCCCCCAATAGACGCACTGCTTCACCTGCAAACCTCGCGCAGAGAAGTTGGCAAAACGAAGGCCAGACAGCGAGTAGTAAGACTTACTCACGGCCAGAATTCCGACGGTCGCATTTCCGTCATCCTTCGTCCCTGATGACTCGAGCGTGAAATCTTTGAGATTCACAAACTGCGATTTATTGCAGGTGAGTGCCACTCGATTCCGGCCCGTCGTCAGCCGTATGACCGGTTTGCCAATCCCCTGGAGCGTGGTGAGCACGCTGGTCTCTTTGATCTCCAAACCTGTCGTGACGTAGACGCCCTCTGGAATCAGGACTCGCTGAGCTCCGCAATCGAGTGCCGCTTGAAATGCGATTGTGTCATCGGTGCGGCCGTCGCCAGTTGCGCCAAAGTCCTTGACGCTGATCATCTCGGCCAATTTGTCCGGCAGAGTTCGCGATACGGCACCTATCCTTGCGATCGTTGTGGTACCGGTTGTCCCTCGTGAAGTAACCGGCGCGGATCGAGTCGGCGTCGCGTCGTCAGACACGGCCAGCAGCCATCCCCCAACGCTCAGACTGCACAACAATGTGGCGATGACGAACGTGGTCCTCAATCTCTTCATCACGGTGTCTTCCTTATCAACGAAATGAGATGTGCAATGTGTTGGTCTCGCCGACTCAGAATGGCGACGTGTGCGAGGCTGTGTTTCATGGTCTGCCGTTCGTTCCCGAGGAGCTCATCCTGCATCAGTTCGGGAATCTTGAACTTCGGCTGCGAACTGGTCACGACGGCGAACACCGTATAGCCGTGATCGAGAAAGATCTGATAGTCGCTCGGCCGGATCGTCACCATCAGCGGAGTCTCTTTGCTGGAAAGCCAGCCGCCATTCACTAGGAACAGCAGGCCGCAGCCGTTTGGCTTCGCCGGCTGAAAGACATCCATGGTAAGTGCCATGCCGAACTTGCGACTGTAGATCACATCTTCTGTACGCCGGATGCCCGATGTCTGTCCCTCGGCGGCAACACAGGCCAACGGCGCGACTGCGACGACCAGCAGAGTAAAGATGGACTTCAAATTCCTGCTCATGGCGGACCCTTCGTGGATTTCACGACTCTCATTCGTGTAATGAAAAGTCGCAGAGCGGCGTTTTTTTCAGAATGCAGATCATCAGCGAGAGAATCTATCAACTGAAACGTGCTCGCGCCTTGCGGCTCACTGAACCCAGAAATCATCACGAATGGCGGAGAGCTCAAATTCCTAAGCGATCAATTCTTGGATAACACGAGCTTTGTAAACATCGGTCAGACGTTCATCCCGGCTGTTGTGGTTGAAGGTTAGGTGTTCGTGATCGAGGCCCAATTGGTGCAGCATCGTTCCGCCGCTGCGAGCACTTACGTCGCGGCCGGTCGCGAGGCTGGCGGCAAGCCAAAGTGAGCACGACGCGCGAGCGAGTGGTTGTGGCGAATGGGTTTGGCCCAACGCAACCACTCGCTCGCGCGTCGTGCTGACTCTCCTGTGCTGTGCGCGGGGCTCCCGACCCCGCACCGCATGGGACCAACGGTCTCCAGCGGGTTCGGGGAGACCTGCGGTACGGCCCAGCGAAGGGTTTTGGGGCACGCCAACACGCATCATTCCTCCACCACTCCCTCAAACGTCGCCTTGAAATCCTCTTCCGTCAGCACCGTATCGAACAGTCCCACGTCCACGCGCTTGTGCCGGCTCACGCCCATGTACCGCAGGCTTGCATCCTCATAGCGACGGAACTTCCACACCGCATCGTTCATCAGCGCGCTGTTGAACACGCCCAGGCTCACCAGCCGCTCGAAGTCCACCGTCGTCAAGCCCGTGACTCGCTTGAACAGCTTCGGCTCTAGCTTCGTAATGACATCCTTCAATCGCTGCTCGCGGAAGTCGGTCAGATACATAAACACCGGCACGCGGGCCGCGAACTTGATCAGCTTCTCCTGCACCTGCTTGCGCAGGCTCTTGCGCTCCTTCTCGGCCTCGGTCAGTTCCTTCTTCTCCTTGGCGCTCGGCTCTTCACCCTCGCCGGCCTTGCGTTTGGCGTCCTTGATCTGCTCCGAGCGGTTGATGATCGTCTCCAGATCGGCGTTGAGGTTGCGAAATCCTTCGATCGCTTCGAGCGCCGCCATCGCTGCCGGGTCGTTCATCAACCGGTTCAGCGTGCTGTCGTCCACGTTCACCAGCAGCACGCTTTCCCAACGTTTGGCGAGCAGCGTCGCGCTCGTGCCGGCGGTGGCAATGTCCAAAATCGCCTCCGCGTCGAGTTGGCGCATTGAACTGCCGTCATATTGCAGCACGGGCAAGAACCCCACCAACTCCGCCACGCGCTGCTCGGCCGTCGTGTCGTCCGTCGCCAGACGCGATCCGTAGTCGGCGATCTGTCGCAGCGCGCGGT
>CAMDPX010000462.1 GCA_945905295.1 Planctomyces sp. SH-PL62
GATCACAAGCTGAAGCTCTCCCCGTTCCTCGTCCGTCAATCGAACTACATATTTCTTGTGCATAGACCACCTCCTTGTGGTACACGCAGAGTCGTCGAATTCTCGATAAACTCCAACCCGAAGTTTTAGTCGTGACGCGGCACTAGCGCGTTCCGGCTGATCCAAAGTGAGTGGCCTTGGGCTGACGCCGCCCCGCTCGCCTGTCTTATTCGTGGCCGCGCGAAGAGATGCTCGCGGAGATGTCGCCGTCGCTGAGATTCACCATCCGCGCAAGCCGGATGTGGTCCGACGGCTTCTCTCGTTGCCGTTGATGGCTCTCCCCCTCTGGCGTCTATCGACGCAAGGTCGATGGGGGGCGTTTGCCGAAGAAGCCAACGCCGTTCATCCAGCGATCAAGACGGCCACGTCATGAAATGGATGCTGGCCTGGCTGCTATCTTGTAGGATGGGCACTCATGCCCGTCGATCTTTTCGGTGAATTCGCAGACGGGCAATCCGCCAAACGCGGACCATGCGACTCGATCACCTCAAGGAGACTGCTTCGATGAAACTGCAAGGCAAGACTGCTCTCGTCACCGGCGGGGCCACAGGCATTGGATACGGCATCGCCAAGGCGCTGGCGTCGGAAGGTTGCCGAGTGGCCCTTTCTGGACGGCGAGAAGACGCATTGAAGACGGCGGCCTCAGAATGGTCCGGGCCGCCGGCAATGATTTATCGCGCCTGCGACGTCGGCGACAGAGCGGCCGTCAATGCGTTGTTCGATTGGGCGACGCAGCAGCTTGGTCAGATCGACATTCTGGTGAACTCGGCGGGAACGAATATCAAGAACCGTTCGATGGCCGAGATGTTGCCGGAGCAGTTCGACGAAGTCATGAACGCGAACTCGACCGGCATCTACAACTGCATGTACGCCGTGCTGCCGCAGATGCGTGCGCGGCAGGATGGGCTAATCATCAACATCTCGTCGATCAGCGGCAAACGCGCGTTCGCGATCGGCGGCATCGCTTACGTGGCGTCGAAGTTCGCGATGTCCGGCCTCTCGACCGCCGTCGCCAACGAAGATGGCAAGAACGGCATCCGCGTGACGACGATCTATCCCGGCGAGGTCGATACGCCGATCCTCGAAAAGCGTCCGAAGGCGGTCAGCGATGAACATCGCGCGGCGATCCTCAAGCCCGAAGATTTCTCCGACATCGTGGTCGCGATCGCGTGCCTGCCGAAGCGGGCGCATGTGCCCGAATTGATCCTCAAGCCAACGCATCAAGATTACCAATAAGGAGGATGGGCACTCTTGCCCGTCCCTGAATTCCTCGAAAGACGGACAGGCAAGAGTGCCCATCCTCCAAAACTTCGTCAGGAGCTTTGCCATGAGCCAATTCTTCGTGCGATGTGTGGTGGTGGCCTTGTGGGTTTGTCCCGCGCTGTTGATCGCGGACGAGATTCAGCGGGGCACGCTGAAGAAGTTGGACGTCCCCGGCAAGAAGGTCGTCGTCGAGATCGACGGCAAGCAACGTGAGTTTTCGCTGACCGACGACACGCAGGTGCTGGGAGCTTCCGGCAAGGACTTGGCCGAGAAGTTGAAGGACTTCAAAGAGGGAGCGTCGATCTTTGTGAAGCCCGACACGAGCGATGGCCGCTCGGTGTTGGTCGGCATCAAGCAGGCAGACGAACCCGCGCGGAACAATCGAGGCGAACAACGCCGAGTTTCCGCCGATACGAAATCGCTCAAGCCGCTGACGGAATTGGGACGGGAAAAATATCAGGGCTTCGAGGGAGGCTTCTATCCCGAAGGCCGCAACGAGCGGCCGAAAGATCACGAAGCGGCGGGTCTCAAGCTGGCCAAGCAAGTGCAGCCGCTAAACGATCAGGGCCAACCCGAGTCGAACGGTAAGATCGTGTTGCTGTCGGTCGGCATGAGCAACACGTCGCAGTCGTCGGACGGATTTCAGAGGGCGCTCCGCGAGGCGTCTGACTTGAATTCGCGCGTGCTGTTCGTCAACGGAGCACAGGGCGGCATGACCGCCGCTGCGATCCAAGACCCGGAAGACGGCCGACGCGGCAATCAGTATTGGGACACGGTCGATCAACGACTGAAGCATGCGGGGGTTTCGCGCGAACAAGTGCAAGTCATCTGGATCAAACAAGCAGATGCCAGACCTACTCAAGGTTTCCCGAAGTACGCTCAAACCTTGCAGGCCGAGTTGGTGAAGATCGTGCAAATTCTTCCCGTGCGGTTTCCGAACGTGAAGCTGACGTACCTGTCGAGCCGCACCTATGGCGGCTACTCAACCTCGTCGCTCAATCCCGAACCCTATGCCTTCGAGTCAGCGTTCTCAGTGAAGTGGTTGATCGAGCAGCAAATCAATGGAGACAAGGTTCTCAACTTTGATTCCGCTCGCGGCGAGGTCAAAGCTCCGTGGCTCAGTTGGGGACCGTACCTCTGGGCGAACGGCTCGACGCCACGCGAAGACGGATTCTCTTACGAGCCTGCTGACTTCACTCCCAACGACGGCACGCATCAATCACCGTCCGGTCAACGCAAGGTGGGCCAGTTGCTGCTGAAGTTCTTCGAGACCGATTCAACGACGAAGTCCTGGTTCGTTCAATGACACGGGATCAGCAGCATTCAGGCTCGGCATTTTCGGCGGCGGTTCCCGCTCTGAACGGCGCGACGGGCGGCACCCTCGGCTGGGACCGTTTCGTTGCTCCGGCCATGATTCTCTGGGTCTTCTTAGCCTGCATTTTTCCGACCAGCGACACCGACCTCTGGTGGCAATTGCGCACCGGCGACTACATCTTAGAGCACCACCGCGTACCGTTCTTGGACCTCTACACGTTCACGGACGCTGAAAAAGTTTGGATCGACTTGCATTGGGGTTTCCAGATTGCGCTCGCGACCGTGTATCGGTGGGGTGGTCTGTCGTTGGTGATTTTCATCAAGGCCGGGCTGATCGCGGCCAGCGCGGCGATCGCGTACGCGGCGAGTGGCAAACCGCTGTCGAACTGGGCACGAGCCGCGCTCTGGATGGCTCCGGCGATCGCGATCAGCGGTCGTGCGTTCGAGCGGCCGGAGATTCTCTCACAAGTGTTTTTGGTCGCCTGGTTGTGGATTGTGCCGCGCCTTTCCGAGCGACCGAAGCTGGTCTGGTGGTTGCCGGTCATACAACTCATCTGGGTGAATTGCCATTCGCTGTTTGCTCTGGGGCCGGTTGTGGCAGTGGCATTCGTCATCGACTACGCCGTGCGTCGGATGCTGTTATCCCCTCTCGCCGCACATGGAGTGGGACCGTCCATTTCATCGGTCTCCGATCTGACGTGGACCCGCTTCGGCCTGCGGCCGATCGAACGGCACCCTTCGATCAAGTTGATTCTGCAAGTGGCGGGACTCATCGTGCTCGCGGCTTTTGTGAATCCGTACTTTGAAGAAGGGGCCTTCTTTCCGCTGGTCGTCTTTCGCAAATTTACGATCG
>CAMDPX010000463.1 GCA_945905295.1 Planctomyces sp. SH-PL62
GTGATTTGGCCAACGCACCGGGGGGCTGACGCCGTCCCGCTCGCCAGAATGGTTCACCTCTAAAACTTCAAGTCGCCAACAACCAATGACCAATCCAACTCTCTTCCTGATCGACACCTTCTCGTTGCTGTTTCAGGTGTTTCACGCGATCCCTTCGATGACCAGCCCCAAAGGGCTGCCGTCGAACGCGGTCTTTGGCTTCACGCGGGATCTGTTCAACCTCTTGCAGACGCAGCGGCCCACACATTGGTTGTGTGCGATGGACTCGCCAGGACCGGGCACGCGCGAGGCGCTGTATCCAAAATACAAAGCCAATCGCACCGAGATGCCCGAAGACCTGCGTCCGCAAATCGAGATGGTTCAGCAGGTGATGGACGGCTTCGGCATTCCCAAGCTGCGCTGCGACGGTTGGGAAGCGGACGACGTAATCGCCACGCTGACTCGCGAGGCGGTCGAACGGGGCTGGGAGGTTCGCATCGTCACCAACGACAAGGATGCTCGCCAACTGCTTGGTCCGCGCGTGCGGATTTTCAACGTCCGCAAAAACACCTGGTTCGACGAAGCGGACCTGAAAGCCGATTGGGGAATCCGTCCGGATCAGGCCATCGACTTTCAATCGCTGGTCGGCGATAGCGTGGACAACGTGCCGGGCGTGCCGTTGGTTGGTCCCAAGAAGGCGACCGCGCTGTTGGAGCTGTTCGGCTCACTCGATGAGGTGCTCGCCAATTCGGACAAGGTCACGGGCGAGAAGCTCAAATCGAATTTGAAAGAGTTCGCCGATCTCGCGCGACTCAGTCGCACGCTCGTCACGCTCAATCAGCATCTGGAGTTGAACCCCGATTGGGACGCCATGCGTGTTGGCCGAGTCGATGTTGCTCGACTGGCCGCATTGTTCAACGAATTTGGTTTCCGACGATTCATCGACGAAGCGAAGTCGTTGCCGGCGGAATTGAAACTGGCAACGACCGGCCCAACGGAAGTGACCGTCGCCTCTGCATCGACCGAAGAGCCCGCTCACAATTGCGAAGTCATCCAGACGGATACGCAGCTTGCAACGCTGGCTGAGCGACTCCGTTCGCAGCGCGAGTTCTGCCTCAAAGTGATCGCGTCCTCGCCGAACCCGCAGCAAGCCGAAATCGTTGCACTTGCGTTCGCTTGGGATGCCAGTCTGTGGTTCGTCCCAGTCCAACGGAGCGTGCCTCTCCTCTTGGCGGTTAGACCAGAAACGTCGGCCCCTCAACCCCCAACGACCTCTCCGCCCGCAAACTCCGCACGCCGTCAGCAATCGCTCTTCGGCGACGATGTGGTGCAGGTTTCCAACCTGCCAGTCCATTCCGAGCAGGTTGAAAACCTGCCCCAAGAAACGCCCACGTCCGTCTTGAAAACGCTGCGGCCAATCCTCGAATCCCCCGATGTCCAGATTGTCTGCCACGACCTTAAGTCCGATTGTCTGCTGCTCCGCCGCGCCGGGATTCCTCTGACCGGCTTCGGCGTCGATCCGATGGTCGCCAGTTATCTGCTCGAAGCGGGAGCACGTGGTCACAATCTCGCCGCGCTGGCCGAACGATTCTTGCACCGTACTCTGCCGCCGTTTGACGCAGCCTTTCTGGAAGACTCCGGACGTCTGGCCGAATGGGCGAGCGAACGGGCCGAGGTCACCTGGCAACTTTCGCGGAAGCTCGGTGACGATCTGCGCCGCGAAGGACTGTGGGATTTGTACTGGAACCTGGAGCGTCCGCTGATCGGAGTACTCGCGGACATGGAGGCCAACGGCATCCGCGTCGATGTCGCCGAGCTACAGCGGCAGTCGGTCGAGTTGGGGCGACGACTGACCGAGCTCATCGCAGAAATCCATCAACTCGCCGGCCACGAATTCAACATCGACTCGCCCAAACAACTCGCGAAGGTGCTGTTCGAGGAACTCGGCCTGCCGGTCATGAAGAAGACAAAGACCGGCTCCAGCACCGATCAGGACGTGCTGGAGAAACTCGCGCTGGTGCATCCGCTTCCCGCGCGGATCACCGAGCATCGGCAACTCAGCAAACTCAAGGGGACGTATCTCGACTCGCTGCCGGACATGGTCAACCCGCGGACAGGCAAGATTCACGCACGCTTCAATCAGGTCGTCGCCGCCACCGGCCGGCTCAGCAGCAGCGATCCGAACTTGCAGAACATCCCCATCCGCACGACCGAAGGCCAGCGCGTGCGCCGCGCGTTCATCCCATCCGAGCCAGGTTGGAAATTCGTCTGCGCCGATTACTCGCAGATCGAACTGCGGATGCTCGCCCACTTCTGCGGAGATCCGGTCCTCTGCGAAGCGTTCGCCGTCGGCACCGACATTCACACCGCCGTTGCCTGCGAAATCTTCAACGTCACCCCCGACGTCGTCTCCTCCGAGCAACGCCGCATCGCCAAAGCGGTCAACTTCGGAGTCCTCTACGGCCAGAGCGCCTTCGGTCTCTCCGAGGCACTGCACATCGAACAGGACAAGGCGACGTTGTTCATCGACCAATACTTCGCCAAGTACGCCGCCGTGGATGGCTACATCACCGGCACGCTCGCCGAAGTCGCGCGCACCGGCTTCGCGACAACGATCCTCGGCCGCCGCCGAGCCATCGACGGCATCCGCCCGGAACGCAAACGGCAACTCAATCTCTCCGAACGCACCGCCATCAACACCGTCATCCAAGGCTCAGCCGCCGACCTCATCAAGCAGGCGATGCTCCGCGTCCACCACCGACTCGCCGAGACGCAACACCCCGGTCGCTTACTCCTGCAAATCCACGACGAACTGGTCTTCGAGACTCCCGCCGCCGAAGTCGATTCACTGGCCAAGCTCGTTCGTCACGAGATGACCACCGCGATGACTTTGAACGTGCCGCTCGCCGTCGATGTCTCGGTGGGAAACAACTGGCAAGACTTGGAAACGCTGTAACGCGGCGATGCCCCAAAGTCGACGAGTCAAACCGTGACTCGTCTGCTGTCTGATCGCGTTATGCGTGACCAGACAGCGGAATCAAAAGAAAACCGACGAAACGAATTCTCGCACGGTCAGAACTCCCGGCTATACTCGTCCCGTTCTCTCCGCGAACCGGCGAGTTCGTGTGTTCTTTACGGAGACCGTGTGATGCGAATTCATGATTGGAGCCGAGTTGATGACGGCACATTTCACCACTTCCATCATTCCTGGATTGAAGAGATCCAAAGAAGCTTGAATGGCGGATTGTTACCTACTTGGCTGTATGCGATGGCCGAACAGCAGGCGTCGGAGTTTGGTCCCGATGTGTTGGCATTGCAGGCTCCAGGGTCCACGGAGGGAAGAGGCTTTGACAGCGGCGGGACCGGTCTTCTGGTCGCTCCGCCGAAAGTCAAAATGACCGCTCAAGGATCGAGTGACTT
>CAMDPX010000464.1 GCA_945905295.1 Planctomyces sp. SH-PL62
ACTCTTTCGGAGACACCCACATGGAACAGCAATTTGAAGGGACGCCGCAGGCGGAGATTCGTTTGGAAGGACGCAAGCTGGTACGCGGCGATGTGGCGAACGATTGGGGTTCGCAGTTGCTGTGGGAGATTCGCCGCAACGGCCAAGTCGTCGCGACCGTGCCGGCTCGCGCGAACAACAGCTACGAACACGCCGACACGACTCCCGGCCAGTACGAAGTCGTCCTGCAAATGTTCAAGTACGATGGCTACGCCAAAGACCCCGCCGGAAATTTTACGAAGAGCAAGCTCGTCGAGGTCTCCAATAAGGTGAGTTACACCGTAGGATAGGGCAGTCGCGAAATTTGTCGGGGAGAAGGCTCATGATTGGACGTGGTGCGATTGCGGAAAGCTCCGATCTCTTAGAACGACCGCCTCATTCCCAACGAGGCGAGCCGGTTTGGGAAGTTGCTTATTGCTATCCACGACAGGGTGACTGGAACGAAGCGGACTTCTTGGAATTTGAAACCACGAATTTCCCTGCTGAGTTAGTCGATGGCTGTTTGGAGCTTTTGCCCATGCCCACGCGAACGCATCAGCGGCTGTTGCGCTACTTGATTGGCTTGCTTCAGTCTGCTGTGACGCCGAGTTCGCTCGGTGAGGTGTTGTTTGCGCCATGTCCGATCCGCCTCGCCCCCGGTCATCTCCGCGAACCGGACCTCTTCGTCGCCAAGCCGAGCGAGAGTGACGAGCCGCCCGCGGCGACGGATGTTTTGTGGGTACTGGAGATTGTCAGTCCCGGCCAGTTGAACCGTGATCGTGACCTTATCGAAAAACGCCGCGACTACGCGCAAGCCCGAATCCCTGAATACTGGATCGTCGATCCCGCCGAAGAAACGGTCACCGTACTGTCGCTCGACGCGGAGTCGTATCGGATCTACGGCCAATTCCAACGTGGTTCCATTGCCGCCTCGCCCTTGTTTCCCGAATTACAGATCAACGTCACGGAACTGTTCGATTCCGCTCAGAAATCAACCTGATCGAATCGCGAATGCGAACTCGCCCCCCGAAGTCGTCCTGCAAATGTTCAAGTACGAAGGCGACGCCAAAGACCCCGCCGGTAATTTTACGAAAAGCAAGCTCGGCGACGTCTCCAATCAGATTTTGAAGGAGAAACACCATGTCACTGACTGTGACTGTGGGAGAGGCTCAGGCGCATTTACCGGAACTGATTGCCCGACTGACCGCCGACGATCAAGTGGTCATTTTGCAGGGCGATCGCCCTGTGGCGGAGTTGCGATCGACCACCAAAACGAAGCTGCGGCCTCAGTTTGGTGCCTGCAAGGGAATGCTGACGATCGTGACCGAGGATGACGAACACCTGCAGAACTTCGTAAGTGAAGGCAACAAGAAATGACGCTACGCCAATTGACATCCCATTGGAAAATCATTCTCGTCGCCGTTCTGATCGCAATCATCGCGACAATGTTCTTCGCGAGTTACTACCCGTGGCTGGCGATGCTCATAGGGCTGGCGATGCTAAGTGGCGGCATTGCATACGCCGCATGGCCGCCAATCTCAGAAAAAATTGCCTCGCTACGCAGCACAGTGTGTCCGCCGCTGCAAATTCGGCTTTATGTCGGCGCACCGATCGTGGTTTATGGCCTCGTACTTCTAGCAATTGCTCAATCACAGATTCGGGCGGGTTGGCGCACGGCCGATATCCATGCCGAAATCGCAAGAGAAATTGAGAACGCAAATTCGGCATTGGAACGTGAACGAGTTGACGAAGCGCTGAAGATTTGCAGTCAACTCGATTCAAAAGCCGACGTTGATGAGAAAAGCAAGATCACTGCGGTACGCGCCCGCGCGCAGGCGATCGAAACGGCACATCGGACAAAGGCGGCCAACAATAAAGTCATTCAGTTGGTCTCAGACGGTCAAATCCACGTCATTAAGCGCGAGCTTGATGACGCACAGTCTTCATTGGAAGCTGCTTTGAGTGTTCCAATGGCATCCGAGTTTGAGCCCGCTACAAAGCTCGCAAATCAGATCGTCGCCGCGAGAACAAAAGTAGCCGGCGATCTTCTCGGCGGTGGCGAATTAGCAAAGGCCAAGGTGCAGGCACAACTAGCTGTTGGAGTTTCGCGTGCGACTGAGACTGCGGAGGCAAAACAATTGTTGACGGATATCTGCAATCGCGAGGTAGCACAGCTTGTCGTGTCTGCTCGCGAATCTCTTGCGAAGAAGAATCGCGACGAGGCAGCAACGACATTGGAAAGGGCATTGGCAATTCGCGAAGCAACCGAAACGGAAGAAGCACAGAAAATGTTCGCTGGCATTCGTGATGCCCGCGAAGCCGAAGCAAATGCAAAAGTCGCCACTCTCATGGCGGAAGCCCAACAATCGCTCGACGGCAAGAGTTTTGCCGACGCACTTAAGACTCTCAATGCCGCCCTTGCCATTCCACATTCAACACAAGGCGTGCAAGTCACGGCCGCGATTCAAAGCGCTCAACGCCAGCAATTGGCGGAAAAGGATCGTGCGATCGCGCTGGCAAAGGCAGAGGAAACTCGCAGGGCCGCTGCGGCTGAGCGAGCGCAAAAGGACCAGGCAGCCGCTGAGACAGCACGTAAAGCAGAAGAAGAGTACGAACAAAATGGGTTGGTTATGCTGCGCAAGACGCTGAAGGGCAAACAAGACGAGATTACTGGTACCGTTGTTAATCGGCGCAATCGCGAGCTGCGATATGCGCAGATTTCATTCAAACTGTTTGACGAAAGTGGAGCTCAAGTCGGGACGGCTTTGGCGAACATCAATGGCCTCGAAGCTGGCGGAAAATGGAATTTCAAGGCAACTACCTTTTTACAAAAGTATTCGACGTTCAAGATCCACGAACTAACCGGCTTCTAGGAGATCACGATGCTTCATGTCGGAAATGAACGAGTCCCAATGTGCGCGGGACATGGGCCAACGCGGCGCAGTTTCCTCCAAGCGGGGTCGGCGGGGTTGATGGGCTTGTCGCTGCCGGCGTGGATGTCGCTGGAAGCCAGCGGGGCTGTTGATCAGTCGCAGCAGAAAATTCGCAACTGCATCACCATTTTTTTGGTTGGCTCTCCGGGTCAGCACGATACCTGGGACATGAAGCCGGAAGCTCCGGCGGAGATTCGGGGGAAGTTCAAGCCGATCGACACCAACGTCCCCGGCATTCAAATCTGCGAGCACTTCCCGCTGATGGCTCGCATGATGGACAAGGTCGCGTTGATTCGCAGCCTGCATCACAAGACCGGAGCGTCTCACGAGAACGGCCAGCGGTGGATGATGACCGGCCACGACTTCAACGCCGACAGCATGAAGCCGTACAGCGGCTCGGTGAT
>CAMDPX010000465.1 GCA_945905295.1 Planctomyces sp. SH-PL62
GAAAGAAGCCCTGTTCAGTACATTTACACTAATTTGAATTTGGCACTTTAAGCGTCCGAATGACATTTTTTTGAAGTGACCTGCAATTTGGACGCTTATACGCGAACACGCTTCGATTAAACCGACAGGCCCCAAGCTCGGTGGGGTCGGGTTTATGAATCAAATCGAAGCATTTGCGAATCGCCGTCAACATGCCCAGCGACAAGCAATCGACCTTGAGGATCCCCAGCGAATCGAGATCGTTCTTGTCCCACTCGATGACCGTGCGACCGGGCATCGCCGCGTTTTCGATCGGCACCAACTCGCACAGCGGTCCGTTCGTCAGCACCATGCCGCCGACGTGCTGCGACAAGTGACGTGGGAATTCCAGAATCTCTTCGACCAGTTCAATCAACTGAGTGCCGAGCCGCGATTCCGGCGGGAAACCGACTTCGCGAAAGCGGGATTCCAACGAATTCTCCGAACGCTGACTGGCGAGCGGGGGGCGTAAGCCCCCCGGTGGTTTGTCGTGTGAATCACCGGGGGGCTGACGCCCCCCGCTCGCCGAAGACGAAGAGATGAAGCTGATGTGATCCACCTGCTTGGCGAGCACATCGACTCGGTCCAGCGACAGGCCCAGCGCCTTGCCCACGTCGCGCACGGCCGAACGGGGGCGATAGCTGATGATCTCCGCCGTCATCGCCGCGCGTTCGCGACCGTATTTCTCATAGAGATATTGGAGAACTTCCTCACGCCGCTCGTGCTCGAAGTCGACGTCGATGTCGGGAGCCTCGTTGCGTTCCTTGCTGATGAACCGCTCGAACAGCACGTCGATCCGTTCGGGGTCCACCGAGGTCACTCCCAAGCAAAAGCAGACCGCCGAGTTCGCCGCTGAACCGCGTCCCTGGCACAAGATGTCACGACTCCGCGCGAAGCGGACCAGATCCCAGACGGTGAGAAAATACGGGGCATAGTTCAGCTCACCAATCAGCGTCAGTTCGTGCTCGACGAGGCGGCGAATCTTGTCGGGAACACCGTTCGGATAGCGGTTCTTGGCCCCCTGCCACGTCAGGTTGGTCAGGTGCTGAATCGGAGTCAGTCCCGGCGGGCAGAGTTCCTCCGGATAGTCGTACCGCAGTTCATCGAGCGAGAAGTGGCAGCGGTCGGAAATGTCGATCGTGCGAGCGATCGCATCGGGATATTCAGCAAAGAGCACGGCCATCTCAGCCGCCGACTTGAGATGTCGCTCGGCGTTCGGAAACCGCCGCTCGCCGAGTTCTGCGACCGAGCAACCATGTCGAATGGCTGTCAGCACGTCCTGCAATCGTTGCCGCGCTTTGACGTGGCAATGCACATCGTTTGAAACGACGAGCGGCGTGTTCGCTCGCTGAGCGAGTTGCTGCCATTCGGCCAACTGCTGCCGGTCATTCGGCCCGCGGTGCAGTTCCGCCAGTGCGTAGACGCGGTCACCGAATGCGTCGCGGAGTGTCTGAACGTAGCCGTCACGCTCCGCGTGACGAGCCGAATGCTCGATCGACGTGGAACTCGCGATCGACGTCGTTGGCACGTTCGGCTCGTCACGCGGAGCGTGACGGCTACGTAGAAGCACAACACCCGCCAACAGCCCTTCAGCATGCTCGGCGACATCGGCCAGCGTGAGTCGCGACTCTCCCTTTGGAGCACATTGTCGGCCGCGTGTGATGAGCCGGCACAACCGTCCGTAGCCCGCGCGGTTCATTGCCCACAACACGATTGGCGGAGTATCGACCGGCGTGATCTCCGCACCGATCAGCAACTTCAGCTTGGCTTCCTTCGCGGCGACATGAGCACGCACGACCCCGGCCAAGCTGTTGCGGTCAGTGATTGCGAGAGCGGCCAGCCCCAGTTCGGTCGCTCGCGCGACGAGTTCGTCGGGATGCGAGGCCCCTTCCAAAAACGAGTAGTTGCTCCGGCAATGCAGCTCGGCATAGCGACGGAGAGCGGGCGGCTCACCTGCTCGTGCGGCAAAACGAACCTGATCCGATTGGCGTTTTCTGGGCGGCAATTCAGGCATGAGGTAACTTCCGGCACTGACGAATTCGGAATGACGATCCTGGTGAGCGGCGATATGCTGTCGCTGTGACACGATGCCCCGCCTCCGTCATCTCCAACGGGACGGCGAACGCTTTCGATAAGGATTGATCACATGGCAACGACACTGATGGCTCATGGCGTGCTGCGTCCTGATGGTTGGATTGAATTGCTCGATCCAACCGGACTGCCGTCCGAACCGATCGAGGTGGATATCTCTGTCACCGTGTTGAAGCCGACGACGACCAATTCCGTTCCGCCGACAAAACCTTGGACTCGCGAACCCGGCGGCTTCTGGCCCGATGAGTCGATCTCGGCTCCGTTTGATTTGCCGAGGCCAGGGATACCGCATCTGGTGACTGCTCGGCCCGCGACAAAGCCGCGATTGCCCGATCCCATCTTCCTGTCGGTCGATGAGGAGCCCATCGAATGATTTGGACGCCGGGATTGAGCGACGAGCCCCTTTCGCAAGGTGACCTTTTGGAAGAATGTCCCATCTTGGTTTGGGAAGGAGATGAGTCGGCGATTTTGCGATCGCGAGTCATCGTTTTGACTCAAGCCTGCGATCTGGCTCAGAACAAATCCTCGCGTGTGGTCGTGGCCATCGTTCACGAAGCGAGAACATTGGTGGATCAAGGGACGCTCAAGGCTGTCACGATTCGCGATCAGGTTCGGTCGCATCGAATCTGGGGCTGGTATTTTCTGCCAGCCGGATCGGGCCTTCCCGAATCGCTGGTCGATCTGCGTGACTTGCACACCGTGCCACGCGAATTGCTCGAAGAGTTGGTCGCCGACGGCCAGCGAGTGGCTCGGCTGCTGACGCCGTATCGCGAGCACATGGCGCAGCATTTCGCGACGACGTACGCGCGGATCGCGTTGCCGGAGCCGTATGAAACGGAGTCGTGATGTCTGTCGTGAGTTCATCAGTCAAACGCTCCGTGAATGAACCACTCAGCGAGTTCAAAGCAGCGGAACAGCCAGAAGTGTTGCCCGGTTTGTGTCTCGACGCGGAAGTAATCACGACAGATTGATTGGTCGCGCCACCAACCGGTTTCGATCCGCTCCGGTCCCCAACTGCGGATGACTCGGTGATCGCGGCGGTCCCAGCGAAAGTGCATCGGTGCGCCTTCCGGGCCGGAGGTCGTGGCTTCGATGCGTTGCGGTGGCGCGAAGAGACGCAGCGGGCGAGCCTGCCAACACATTGGCGAGCGGGGCGGCGTCAGCCCCCCGGTGGTCGCACGAGTTGCAAAAAACCGGGGGGCTG
>CAMDPX010000466.1 GCA_945905295.1 Planctomyces sp. SH-PL62
TGAATTTAATGCACCGGGGGGTTGACGCCCGCCTGCTCGCCAGAGACTTCTGACGGCGACGTCGCATCGAGCGCTTCGCTGACGATGGCTCGGCCGGGGAGATCGACCACGAACAGGCCCCCCGGCCCGTCTTTGCGGTCGAGGACTTGGACTTTGCCTTTCAGGAGGCCGACCAGCGTCCGCACGATGTACAGCCCAACGCCGGTCCCTTTTTGCCGGCGTTCCAGTTCGCTGCCACCGCGAAAAAAGATCTTGAAGATCCGCTTCCGCATATCGGGAGCAACTCCTTCGCCGTTATCGGCGATGCGCGTGACGACTCGGCCGTTGTCAGTGACTTGCGCTGAGACGAGGACTCGAGGCTGAGCCGCACCGTACTTCACCGCGTTGTCGATCAAGTTGCCGAAGATCATCTCCAACAAAATCTGCCGCGCATGTATGACCGACGGTTCGATCTCAAACGTGAAGACTTCCTCCACAACCTTCTTGTGATGTCGAGCGGCCAGCTCCGCACAACGCTGCAAGAGCGGCTCCAGTTGGATGTCTTCTGGATCGGCCTCTTGCCCGACCGCGTCCAACCGTGCCACCTCCAGCAACTGGTTGATGAGCTGATCGAGCCGGATCAATTCCGCATCCATGACGTTGAAGAATTCCTCCTGCTGCCGAGGCTCCACGTGCCGCATCCGCAAGGTGTCGAGATACAGCCGCAGCGAGGCGATCGGCGTCTTGAGTTCGTGCGTCACACTGTCCACGAAGTTCGACTGCCGTTGATTGAGCCGCACCTCTTTGACTGTCAGGAATAGGTAGAACGCGGAGACCACCAGAATCAGCGCGAACACCACCGTCCCAATCGTCAGCGCGCCCCAGGAGTTGAGCTGGGCCAGCAACACGATCCAACACACCATCAGCACGACGTTGAGCACCATCAACGCGACACTCAGCGTGATCGGTAAATGCAGTGTGCGGCGTTTGCGGACGTAGGACATGGTGATTGAAGCGAAGGGGTCGGGAGTCTTTTTCTCGTGCCCTCACGTTTGGCTCGGAGAAGTTGTCGGGGGAAGGGGCACGAGAAAAAGACTCCCGACCCCGTCACCGACGAACCTTCACGCGGCACAGTCTGTCGAGACCCAGCCGAAAAATCACCCACAGCGCGGCGACCGATTCTTTCCAATTGATTTTCGACGTCCCAAAGCGGCGGTCCTCGAAGGTGATTGGCGTCTCCTCAAACGAGCAGCCGACCGCTCGGCAGCGATACAGCAACTCCTCCTGAAAGGCGTAGCCGCGAGCACGAATGCGGCTCCAGTCGATCTCGGCCAGCTTGGCGACGTGATAACACCGGAAGCTGCCGCTGTTGTCACGCGTCTTGAGCCCCAGAAAGAGTCGCGCGTAGATATTGATCCCCTGACTCATGAAGTGCCGCCGCCAATTCCAGCCGACGACTCCACCGCCGGGGATGTATCGCGAACCGATCGCCACATCGACGCGATTCAAGCATTCTCGAATCGCCACCAGGTGACGTGGATGATGGCTGAAGTCGGCATCCATGTTGAGCACTTGCTCGTAGCCGCGCTCGATGGCGAAACGAAACCCGGCGACCGTCGCGGTGCCCAGACCCAGCTTGCCGGATCGGTGCAGCACTTTGATCCGCGAGTCCTTCACGGCCATCTCATCGGCCAGCCGCCCGGTGCCATCCGGTGAGTTGTCGTCGATGACTAGCACATCCACATCCGGCGCGACCGCGTGAATTTCCGGGATCAGCTTCGGCAGATTCTCGCACTCGTTGTAGGTGCAGAGCGTGATGAGCAATCGCGGCACGTTAGCGGTTCTCTTCCGGAAGATAGACGTCCGGCAGGATCAACGCTCGCCGATCCGGTTCCGGTGGAACTGCGAGAGCAGGAAGCCGTGGGCCACGAGCCTCTTTCAGTGGCACCGGTTGCGGTTGGCGAATCTCGACTTTGACGGCGATGTCGTCTTGTGGCGGCGGAGGTGGCGGCAGCGGTCGCCGATTCGTGACCGGAACGGCGGGAACTTCTTTCGGTGGAGAACCCGGTGCCTGCAAGAACGCTTGAAGGTGTGGTCCGCGCCCTCCCAGTTTTCCTGAGGCGCTGAGGAACTCGGCGGCGCGCGAGTCTTCATCAAAGTGCAGCATCGCTCCCACCAGGAACAGTCGATCGGGATCGCGCACGTCGGCGTCTGCCCAATCAGCGACACGTTGCAAGTAATCCAGTTTCTGTTCGACGTTCTCGACGCCAAAAACATTGTCGAGCGTCGGACCAGTCTGCGGGTACTTCGGATCGACCTGCAATCCGCGTTTCAACTTTGAGACCGCGTGCGAGTAACGTCCCATCGCCACCAGCACGAATGCTTGGCGGAAGTAAATCTCGCCACGATCCTCCGCCTCGCGCTGAGCTTCCAGGTATCGCAAGTAGGCTTTGACGTGTTGCCCTTCGTGGAGCCAGCGGTCCCCTTCGGCTTGAATTTGTTTGCTCCGTTCCTTGCCGAGTCGGGATGACCCGCTGACGGGACGAACCACCGTTTCTTCATCGGGCGGAGGCGGGATGTTTCCGCGACGCTCGGCATGTTGTTGCACGACATCGAACACGTTGGGCTGTTTCCGTGGAGGGGGATCAACCACGACCACACGCGGCCGAGCGACCACCGGGTCGGCAATCGAAATCGTGGCTTGGATCGGGACGGTCGTCTGCTGCACGATCACGCCGGGATAGATGGGATAAACGGGATAGACTGTTGGAGCCCAGCCCCACGACGAATACCGGACGCTCGAAAAGCTGGAGCGGTAATAGCCCCCCGTCGACAAAAAGAAGCTGCTGTCGAACCCAGTCAGCGGCGCGTGAAAGCCGTAATAGTCCGTGACGCAATAGGGCCGCGCGTAACAGCCCGTTCCGCAGTGCCAGTGATTCGCCTGCGCCGGCTGAGCGGAAAAACTCAAACATCCCAGCAACGCCAGCACGCACAGCCAACCGTTTCGCATGAGGGGCTCCCGAAGTAGGTCAGCCTTTCCAGGCTGACCCGAATGCTTCAATCGACGTCGCTTCCGGATCGGGTCAGCCTGGAAAGGCTGACCTACAAGAATCACGCGGCGGATTATCAAACCATTTGGTCGACGAGGTCAAACCGGATTCCTGGCGGAACGGACACAATCCCAGGCCGGGTGTCGCTTGATCCGCTGAAACCGTACCGACACATTCCCGGTACGAGCGGCCAGAAACGAGACAGGCGAGCGGGGCGGCGTCAGCCCCCCGGTCCTGCGGCGACTATGAG
>CAMDPX010000467.1 GCA_945905295.1 Planctomyces sp. SH-PL62
AGCGGGGCGGCGTCAGCCCCCCGGTGCATTCGCCGCAGACCGGGGGGCTGACGCCGCCCCGCTCGCCTGTCTCATACAGGGCCGCGCGAGGTATAACATCTCGCGTGACTCACTCTTCAGGAACCGCCCATGAGCACGGCTCTGACACCACCGACTCTCGCGACCGTCCAGCAAGGTGCGACTGTTGCGCTCGAGAATCCCGAATGCGTTCCCTACGAACAACGCTTGAACCAGAATTCGAGGTGGGCCTTGAGCGAAGGCAGTGTGTTCTTTGAAGACAAAGGAGCCGTGCAACAAGCCATGCGTCGGATCGCCAAGCGACTGGACGAACTTGGCGTCCCGTATGCCATTGTTGGCGGCATGGCCCTGTTTCAACATGGCTTTCGGCGGTTCACCGAGGATGTGGACATTCTCGTGACTCGCGAGGGGCTGAAGACCATTCACGAGAACTTGGAGGGTCGCGGATATCTGCCGCCATTCACCGGCAGCAAACATCTGCGCGATACGGAACTGGGAGTGAAGGTCGAGTTCCTTGTTGCGGGTGGTTATCCCGGCGACGGCAAGCCTAAGCCCGTGGTGTTCCCAGATCCAGTCACTGTTGCCGAGGTGATCGACGGGCGGAAGTACCTCCGCTTGACCTCGCTGATCGAGTTGAAGCTGGCGTCAGGCATGAGCAGCGAGCAACGGGCCAAGGACTTAAACGACATTCAACAACTCATCAAGGCGGCCCACTTGCCGCTCGATCTTGCGGAGCAACTGCATCCCTACGTCCAAGAAACGTATCGCACTTTGTGGTCGTTCGAATGGCCTGCGGGACGACGCTATCTCCGCGCCTGGCCGCGCGAATCACTCACTCCAGAAACGCTCGACGGATTGCTCGCGGAGGGTTTGATCGTCGATGCCAACCGCAGCACGGACACGCAATTCGTGTTCTTGGAAACCACTCATCCGCAGATTGCTTTCCGGTACGACATGCCCGACGAGAGCGAGTACCGCGAGTAGGCTGGCCGCCCTCGGCCGTCGAAGTCGCCGATGCGGAATCAGGCGGAGCGTTTGCGACTTGTTCGTGGTGGTCGCAGCTTGGCTCGTGGCTGGATTGGCTGATACAGCCAGGCTCGTTGTTGCTTCCCGATCGTTTCCCAGAAGCTCAGCTTGCGGAAGCAGTATGCAATCTTTTGAGCCAACCAGCGCGGTACGTCGGCGGCAATCGCGAGGTCGGCCGTCGTGAACGGTGCCCCGCAGCAGAGTTGCCGAACGGTCTGCGGAAACAGATCGAGCAAATCCTCGGCGGATCGAATCACGCGCCGGTCCTCGACGCGAACGAGGCAGCGATCTTCAATCGAGAAGTCTCGCTGACGATGCCAGCGCTTGGGGCGAGGAACTCGAAACTCTTCTTCGGTGATCAGCAAGAGTTCCAGCGTCAGTTTCGGATGCGGGAACGCTCCGATGAAGTGGACCAGTTCGCCGAAGACATGGCAAAACTCTTGTCGACGCGGGCTCCAACGACGGGAGATCTCCGTGCCTCCACGTCGCTCGCGTCGAACGATCTGCTTGCGAGCCGTCAGGGGTTTGACGACCGTGACCTCGAAACCTTGTGCGAGCAAGTCGGCGATCTTTCGCCGAATGGCGAAGAGCGACGCCACCTGCACTTCGATCAGTCGCCCGTTGACGACCGCGTCGATGCGATAACCGGCGAGCGTTTGCTCTTCGGCGTCCTCGTTCCCCGAAACGAGCCGTTTCAATTCGCGATGCAGTGACGTTTCCATGCACCGGTTGTAGGTCACAGACAAAAAACAACGCGAGACCAGTCGAACAAAGGAGGGCGAAAGTCCGCCGCTACTGGCCTCGCAGCACTTGTCGGACTTGGCCAGAGGGATCGTCAATCACCACGATGAGGTCGCCACCACGGCGGGCGATGTAGTCGCGCGGGCCGTAATGGACTCGCCACTGTCGCACGGACGCGGCGTACTCTTCGGAAACGGTGACCAGAGAAGTTGCCAAATCAATCCCAGCCTGTGACGCGGTGGCGTTGGCCAAGGTCATCGCGTGCGCCACCGACAGAGCGAGTGGGTCGTGTTGCAAGGCTTCTGAGGTGATGGTTGGCATGGCGATCTCCGTAGGCTTCTGGCGGCAACTACAAGATTCCTAACACGGCCGCCGTGACTCCGACAACGTCAACTTGGCCACTGCGGCGAATGAGATACACAAGGTTTTGCGAAATCACAAACTCGCCTTCGTAATCCGCGTGGCTCAAGTCGGGATCATCGCGAACGGCGCGGATGTCGGTCAGGCTGGGTTCCTGTTGAAATCCGGGACCGATGTTCGGATGCGTGTGAAACGTGGCAATGATCGGCATGTTTCCACGAGTTCCATTGGGATGCGGCGGCACCAGAATCTCACGCTGTGCCCCTTTCGGCCAACCAATGACGAAGAGGTCTCCGGTTCCTGTGCGGACGATGAAACCCCCTTCTTCGTGAGCGTTCGGCGTCCCCGGCTCGGAACGCCGCCAAGCCTCGCTCAATGAATCCCGCACGTTGTCGTGATCGAGAATGCTCATTCGGACCATCCTACACGACGAACTCACGCTTCCGCGTCAGCAGCGACACTCCGACTAGTACGGCGAAGCCCAGCGGGATCGTCACGATGCCCGGTTGACTGAACGGGACGAGAGCCTTTGTCGGATCAATGCCATACACGTCTTTGAACGTGTCCGCCGAGAGCAGAATCCACGACAGCGACGAGATCAGCCCGACCGTGATCGCGGCCGTGATGCCTTGCTTGGTCGTCCCCTTCCAGAAGATGAGCATGATCAACGACGGCAGGTTGGCGGACGCGGCGACGGAGAACGCCCAGCCGACGAGATAGCTCACGTTCATTTTCTCGAACAGGATGCCCAGCACGATGGCGATCAGGCCGACCACCACGGAGGCGATTTTGGCGATGCGGATTTTTTCGTAGTCGTTCATTTCCATTTTCAGGAGCGTGCCGCAGATGTCGTGAGCGACCGCTCCGCTGGCGGCGATGATCAGGCCGCTGACGGTTCCCAGCACGGTGGTGAAGGCGATGGCCGAGATGATCGCGAACAGCCACTCGCCGAAGCTCTTGGCCAACAGCGGGGCGGCCATGTTGCTGTTGGTCACGTCCAAGGCCCCGCTGGTCATGGCTCCCAGGCCGATGTACAGCGTCAGCACGTAAAAGAACCCGATGCTGGCGATCCCCACGATCGTGCTCTTCCGAGCACTCGCCTG
>CAMDPX010000468.1 GCA_945905295.1 Planctomyces sp. SH-PL62
GGTCCTGCGGCGAATGCACCGGGGGGCTGACGCCGCCCCGCTCGCCAGGATGTCTTACAACACATCGGGCGAATCATCATGGAACTGTTGCGAACACGCGCGTACGCTCGGGCCGGATTGGTCGGCAATCCGTCCGACGGCTATTTCGGCAAGACGATTTCACTCAGCCTGAAAAACTTCTGGGCCGAGGTAGTCTTGTACGAGTGGGACGAAGTCGAAATCGTGCTCAGCCAAGACGACCGCAGCCGTTTTCAGTCGGTGGAGGAATTGGCTCAAGACGTCCGGTTGCACGGCTACTACGGTGGCGTGCGGCTGGTGAAGGCGACGATCAAGCGGTTTGTCGAGTTCTGCCAGCACAACGGCCTGTCGCTACACGACCGCAACTTTGCGGTGCGGTATCAGAGCAACATTCCTCGGCAAGTCGGCCTGGCCGGATCGAGTGCGATCATCGTCGCGACTTTGCGAGCGTTGATGGACTTCTACCATGTCGAGATTCCGAAGCAGGTGCAGCCGTCGCTGGTGCTAAGCGTCGAAACCGGAGAACTCGGCATCGCCGCCGGGTTACAGGATCGCGTCATCCAGATTTACGGCGGCTTGGTCTACATGGATTTCGCGAAGGAACGGATGACCGAACTGATGGGGTTTTCGTGCGGCGTCTATGAGCCGCTCGACCCAAAGCTGCTGCCGCCGATTTATGTGGCGTACAGCGCGGACGTCAGCGAGCCGACCGAGGCGGTTCACAATCCGCTGCGAGCACGCTTTCAAGCGGGCGATCCAGCCGTCCTCACCGCGATGCAAACATTCGCGGGACTGGCCGCCGAAGCTCGCAAGGCAATCTTGCAGCGCGATGTCGCGCGGCTCTCGGTGTTGATGGACGAGAACTTCAGCACGCGCCGCAGCATCTGTCAGTTAGCGAGCAAGCATGTCGAAATGATTGAGGTCGCGCGCCGCGTGGGAGCCTCCGCCAAGTTCGCCGGTTCGGGCGGAGCCATCGTCGGCATTTACACCGACGACGAGATGTTCGCACGGCTGAAGGCGGATCTCGGAGCGATCGGCTGCCAAGTCATTCAGCCGATTTTGGATCTTACGTAGCCGTCATCGCTCCGCGTGACGAGCCGAATTTCCAAGCCGTGTCGGTGAAGCGTTCGGCTCGTCACGCGGAGCGGTGACGGCTACGTTCGTGCGGCATCACGGCTACTCGATCCCCAGATTGCGCTCGATGCTCTGGGCTTTGGGAGACATGATCATTCTGCGGAACGGGTCGTCGTCTTTCTCGACACCGCGCACCGTACTGGCCGTGCGACCGACGCTGGTCCACTCGTCCTCGACTTCCTGAGTCGTATCGCGATAGTCGTTGGGCCGCATCTTCAGCGGCTTCATCGTCGCGCGCGTGACGTTCTTAGCCGTCTGCATCAGCCCGCAGCCCGGCAAACACAGACCGACGGCCAAGACGACACACAACCAACCTCTGCGACACGGCATTTTGAACTCCACAGCCCCCAAAGTGGGCGGGGTTGTGCCAGCTTTCTGACGCGACGTCCAGAGCAAGTTCGTTGGGGCGAAACAGGCGATGCCGCCCCGCTCGCCAATCTCGTTCGCGACCGCTACCTGCCGGAGGGGATCGTGAACTTATCGACTCCGATGATTTGCGAAAAAAACGGTGCGACCGACACGCGGACGTAGCGGCGGTCTCCGGTGACGACGGCCATTGCGGAGAAGCCTATCCCTTCGCGGATGTTGGTGATCACCGGTTGAAACCCGATGGCTCCGCTTGCTCCGACGACTGGCACCGATCCGGTGACGAAGGGACGCGAGCCACCGCCTCCACCTCCACCGGCGAGCTGAGCGTTGATCACAATGCCTTGGGCTCCGACAGGCCGCTCGATGTCGTGGCGTTCGAGCAGCGCTTGGCGACGGCCATCGTTCAGCGACAGGCGGACGACTTTGTCTTTGCCGTCGATGGGGATGCTGATCGTCTTCGTGGATTCATCGGGAGTGCCAACGTAACGGCGAATCGTCAGCGTGGCGCGACGACCAACGACTTCGCCGTCGAGAACACTCACGCGAACGAGATAGTCTCCCGACAGAGCACTCGCCGCGATGTATTCCTCGAAGCAGTTTGCGGCTTTGGGGCCGTAGCCGTCGTGCGTGTACGCTCCGCCGGCGGTCGTGAACGGATTCTCGACCGAGCAGATGCCGCCGTTGGGTTCCTCGACACTCAGGTCCAGATCGGCGTCGCCGGTCCAAGTCAGCTTCAGCATCAAGTCGCGGTGGTGAGCGGCAGCGACGCTCGACTTGAGCGCGTCGGCCTCGGACGAACGGCCGGCTTTGCGAAGCGATTCTTCCACCACGGCCACGATGTTGTCCGCTTCGCGATGCTGAGCTTCGTAACCCGACTGCCAGACGTTCGTGAGTACCCCGGCCGCTCCCCATTCGACTCCCTTGGCATCGTTGAGTTCGCGAGCGATCTGCAAGCCGCGCAGGTACGGTTCCGGCCGAGCGGGAGAGAACCGAGACGCTTGCTGGTACATCGCCAACGCTCGCTCGTTGAAGTCCATTCGTTTGAGATACGCGGCGGTGAGCATCATCTCCGGAACGTTCGCCGCCGTGAAATCGGAGCGGGACAGCAGCACGCGTTCGATGTCGGCCTTGGGACGCTTGGCAAGTTCCATCGAGAAGGCGAGCACTTCATACATCCACGCTTGCGGCGGCTGCTCGATGAGCGCGATTTCGATGCAAGCGATCGTATGCTCGTACAACTTCTGTTGATGCAGTCGGCGGACGATCTGAGCCACGTTGTCCGGCGACGGTTTTTGTTCGGCGAAGTACCGTTGCCAGACTTCTCTCGGCGTGCCGTCGTCGAGCTTGGGCAGCTTGACGGACTTAGAGGTGCCAGCGGGCTTGTCATTCTTGGCCGGCGACTCTTGATCAGAAAGCAGAGTCTTGAATGACGCCGGGGAGTCCGTCTTCGTTGACGGACTCCCCGTTGATTTCTTTTTCGAGTCTTTGGTTTCCACGAACGCGATCGGAATTATTTCCGGGCGTTGGGCTTTTTTTTTGCCTCGTTGACCTTCTGGTTGTTGAACGCGGGAGCCTGAGCGTTGCCTTGTCGAACCGGCAGATTGACCGGGATATTGAAGAAGCCACCGCCACCGCCGCCCCCTTGTTGGCCGCCGCC
>CAMDPX010000469.1 GCA_945905295.1 Planctomyces sp. SH-PL62
CCCCCCGGTGCGTTCGCCGTTGGACCGGGGGGCTGACGCCACCCCGCTCGCCTGTTTCGTTCGTGGCCGTGCGACTTCGAGGCGTGTTGTAATCCGCGAAACAGGCCAACAGAATGCCGCCGAATTTTCCTCATCACGTCGAGGTTGCCATGCACCACGCCTACGTCGAACGAGTTGTTGATCTGCTGAACCCCGCCGGCAACGTGTTGCTGAACATGACCGTAGCCGACGCAACCGCACGGGTCGAATCCGCAGATCCGGCTCGAATCCGCGAAATCGACGGGCAATTCGCGTTATGGGCGAAGCGCGGCAACCTCGTCCGCATGGCGCGGTCCATCGGCCGGCCGATGCGATACTTCCTGGCGAAGCGAGCCGAAGGCCCCTGTCTGATCATCGCCGAGCGGATCGACGAAATCGCCGCCTGGCTGCGAGCGGAAGGCTACGGCGACCAGTTTCATCCGTCTTACACCCGCATGGTCCCGGCACATCATCTGACCGAGATCGCGTTGCTCGGCTGCCCTGATCCGAGTCCGACGCTGACTCGGTTCTTCGCTCCGCAACGGAATCGACTCTCGACCAATCTCGACGAGATCGGCGCGGCGTACATCGGCACGCTGGCCGCCGAGTGCGACAAGTGGCTCGATCACATCGACCGCCGCGAACCGATTGGCGTGCTGTTCTCCGGCGGCATCGACAGCGGTGCGTTGTTCCTCGTGCTGCATCACCTGCTACTGCGACGCGGCGAATCGCCGGCGCGGTTGAAGGCATTTACGTTAAGTGTGACCGATGGCGATCAATCGGGAGGGCGAGGCTCCCGCCGAGCCGTTGATGAATCCACCGCGCTCAACTCCAGTGACCGCAGCGGCTCGGCGGGAGCCTCGCCCTCCCAAGGTGACGTCGCTCAAGCCAGTCGCTTCTTAGATGAACTTGACCTCGGCCTGTTCCTTGAAGTCATCGACGTGCCGAGTAACCAACTCAACGTTGCCGAGACGATCCGTGTCATCGAAGACTACAAGCCGCTCGACGTGCAATCGGCGACGATGGCCCTCGCGCTGTGTCGCGGCATTCGCGAGCGATACGCAGATTGGAAGTATCTCACCGATGGAGATGGCGGCGACGAGAACCTCAAGGACTATCCGATCGAAGACAACCCCGAACTGACGATCCGCAGCGTGCTCAACAACACGATGCTGTATCAGGAAGGCTGGGGCGTTGAAGCGATCAAGCACTCGCTGACCTACTCCGGCGGACAAAGCCGAGGGCACATCCGCACGGCGGCTCCGGCTCGCGCGTGCGGATTCGTCGGCTTCAGCCCATACGCGCTGCCGAACGTGATTGACGTCGCGGAAGGGATCCCGTTTATCGAATTGACCGACTGGGATCACTCGCGGTTGTATGCGCTCAAGGGGGAGATCGTCCGCCGCGGCGTCGAGGCGATCACTGGCCTGACGATGCCGATCTTTGAGAAGCGCCGGTTCCAACGGGGTGTGGTCGATGAGGCTCACTTCGAGCAACTCTTTGCGCACTCGGAAGCAGATTATCGCCGATTGCTGACAGCGGCGTTCGCAACGTAGCCGTCACCGCTCCGCGTGACGGCTACGTATCTGTGGCCAAGCAGCCGACTTTGAATTCGCAATCGTCGCCCGATATCGTGCGACCCTTTCCCGTTTTCCATCTCAGGAGTTCGGTTATGCGTTTCAATCATCTCGCTGCCATGCGGTTGTCGGTCGGCCTGATTCTGTTGGGAACATTGATCGGTTGCGGAGGCGATTCATCGACTCCGTCGGGGAGCGGTGCTCCGAAGCCGCAATTGGGTGAGTCGTCTCCGAGTCTCGACCTGAAGCGAATCATCGTGCTCACCAACGGCAACGCGCCGTTCTGGGATGCAGCGGCGGCTGGTGCGAAAGACGCTGAGAAAGAACTGAACTGCGCAGCGGATGGCTTCCAAGTCGTGGTCGATCGCAACGACTTCAAGGCGGAAGGCCAGATCGAGAAGCTGCGGCAGTACGCCAGTGCGACCGACGTGGCCGCAGTGGCGATCTCGGTAACCGATGCTCTGAACGAAGCGATCCCCGAAGAACTGCGGAAGCTCCAAAAGGCGGGAATCAAAGTGATCACGATCGACTCCGACGTGAATCGCGAGACCGCTCGCGACAGCCGCTTCGCTTATCTCGGAACGGACAACATCGTCGGTGGCCGAGAGCTCGGTGTGGCCGCGAAGGGCTTGCTGCCGAACGGTGGGAAGTACGCGACCTTCGTCGGACTGAAGAACGCGGCGAATGCTCAGGAACGGATCAGTGGTCTCGCGCAAGGAGCCGGCGACAAGTTCGTCCAAGCGGAGAATCTGGGAGACGGCGGCGACGAGGCGGTCGCTCGCACGAATGTCAAAGACGCCCTGAGCCGTCACGAAGACATGGCGTTGCTGGCCGGAATCTGGTCCTACAACACGCCGGCGATCATCGACATCGTCAAGCAGGCGAACGCTCGCGAGAAACTGAAGCTTATCGGCTTTGACGCCGATCCCCCGGCGATCCTGGGGATGGGCGAAGGGATGCTCGATGCGATGGTCGTCCAGAACCCGTATCAGATGGGTTATCAGGGAGTCCGCATCCTCCGTGCTATGGTCAAGAACGATGAAGCGACCGTGAAGGAGATGCTGCCTAATCGAGACGCGAAAGATGGCGACATCTTGGACACGGGGCTGAAAGTCATCGTTCCCAACGAAGGGTCGCCGCTGAAACGTGATCAGTTTGGCTCGAAGACGGAGTTCCTCAAGCTCGACGAATTCAAGCTGTGGCTTGAGAAGTACAAGCTCACGGGATCGTAGGGGCGGCTAGTTCGACTGTCTGACTTTTGACCCCAACGACCTCGTGCCGTTGGTGAAGCAGATGGTGGGCTAGACCATGTCGTTGCAAATCCCCCAACTCTCTCGTTCCTCCGCCGGAGGCGGAGGAACGAGAGAGTTGGGGAGTGTGGTTGCTTAATTGTTAGCTCGCCATCGTTTTCACCATCCGGGCAAGGGGCCTGTCGGTTTAATCGAAGCGTGTTCGCGTATAAGCGTCCAAATTGCAGGTCACTTCAAAAAAATGTCATTCGGACGCTTAAAGTGCCAAATTCAAATTAGTGTAAATGTACTGAACAGGG
>CAMDPX010000470.1 GCA_945905295.1 Planctomyces sp. SH-PL62
CGACAAAGTAAGTGCCATTGGGCGTCAGCCCCCCGGTCTTCCACGGCCACCATAACCACCGGGGGGCTGACGCCGCCCCGCTCGCCAATAGGTGTTGTGAATGACTTGAGAACTCTATCGCATGTCAGCATCGCCGAAGATCGGTAATCTGTGAAGTGAGATCGAAAATCCTTGCCCCTGCCTGTTACGAGCCCATCAACGAGAATTCCCATGACTCAACGCTGGAATCGACGAACCTTTCTCGGCAGCGCAGCGATCGGTGCCGCGGCGGCTTTCACGCCCTACACCTGGACTGCCAACGCAGACGAGAAGGCGACTCCTAAATCGCCGAACGATCGTTGGCGGATTGGCGTCATCGGCCTGCGGTATCAGGGATCGGTCATCACGCGCGAGGCGTTGCCCTACGGTGACGTCGTCGCGATCTGCGATGTCGATCGGCATGTGCGAGAGCAAGCGCGAGCCAGTTTCGGCAGTACCGCGACGCTCTTTGAGAACTACACCGACCTGCTCGCGAAGAAAGAGATCGACGTCGTGCTGATCGGCACGCCGGATCATTGGCACGCGAAGATGCTGATCGACGCCTGCCGCGCGAAGAAAGACGTCTACTGCGAGAAGCCGCTCACGCTGACCGTGGCCGAGGGCCAACGCATCTGCGAGGTCGTTCAAGAAACCGGCCGAGTCGTGCAGGTCGGCACCTGGCAGCGCAGCGACGCTCGATTCCGGCAAGCGGTCGAGATGGTGCAAGCTGGCCGCATCGGCAAGCTGCAACGGATGGTGGTCGTCATGGGCAAGAACAAAACCGGCGGACCATTCAAGCCGCTGCCGGTGCCGGGACATTTCAATTGGAACCTCTGGCAGGGACAGACACTCGACGTGCCGTACCTCGCGGAACGGAGCCACTACACGTTCCGCTGGTGGTACGAGTACTCCGGCGGCGAGATGACCGACACCGGTGCGCATCATCTCGACATCGCGCAGTGGGGCGCGGGCTTGCAGCACTCTGGCCCGGTGGAGATCGAAGGGACCGCCAAGTATCCGTCGGTGGAGAACGGCTACAACGTCGCGCTCGATTACCACGTCCGCTATCGCTACGCGAACGGCGTTGAGTTGGAAGTACTCGACTCACCGCGCGGCGACTACAACCGCGACGGCATCATGTTTGAAGGAGACGCCGGCCGCCTCTTCGTGAACCGCGGCACGATCGCCGGCCGGCCCGTCGAAGATTTGAAAGCCAAGCCTTTCGGTCGTGGCGACTTCCGCGTCTACGCGAACGACAACCTCGATCGGCCAGAGCGCATGGGCAAGATCGACGCGATCAAGAATCACATGGGCAACTTCTACGACTGCACGCTCACCCGCAAGACGCCGATTTCAGACGTCGTCAGCCAGCATCGCTCCGTGAGCCTTTGCCACCTCGGCAACATCGCCATGCGCGTCGGAACCAAACTGGCTTGGAATCCGCAGACCGAACAGTTCAACGACTCGCCGGCCGCCACCAAGCTTCTCAGCCGCGAGCAACGCAAGGGATTTGAAATCGGCTGAGCCAATTGAATCCATTTGCATTCAAAAAGCTCAGGCCGATTGGTATGCTCTGCCGATCCAGTCTCACGGAGAGCAAACATGCGGACGGCGCAACCACTCGCGGAAGAGGACGTGCTGAACTTCTTGCAGCAGCGGCATCGTGACGGTCACTCGTCGCCGTCGTTGCGCGAGATCGCCGAGCATGTCGGGCACACGACCACGATCAGCGTGCAACGGATTTTGGACCGGCTGGAAAGCCAGAACCTCATCGAACGAGAGGCGGGCAAGTCGCGCAGCCTGAAACTGACCGGCAAGGCTCGACCAAAGCGCGGCCTGATTCTTTGGGGCCAGATCGCCGCTGGGCCGCTGACAGAAGCGATCGCCGACGAAGAGCTGTTCGATCTGGGTGAAGAGTATGACTCGGACACGCATCGCGGTTTGCGAGTCAAAGGAAATTCGATGATCGAGGCCCACATCCTGGACGGCGACATCGCGGTGATTCGTTTGCAGGAGTCGTGCAACGACGGAGACATCGTCGCGGCCGTCGTCGATGGCGAGGCGACGCTCAAGCGATTCTTCCGGCGCAAGGATCACATTCTGCTCCAGCCGGAGAATAAACGGATGAAGCCGATCCGTGTGCCGGAGGTGGAGATTCGGGGCGTGCTCGTGGGACTGATTCGGAGGTTCTGACTGATGGTGGCTCGCGATGTCATCGCCGACTTGTCTCAACGCATCCGCACGATCGAACGGACCGGTCAGCGCTGCGCGACGAAGTCGGATCTCACCGCCAATGGCTTACCGGGACTGGAGCGATTGTTGTGCGAAGCGGGTTGGCCGCGCGGCGGTCTCGTGGAATGGCTGGCGGAAGGGCGCGGCACCGGTTCGATGTGCTTGGCGTTGTGGGCCAGTCGAGCAGCATGGCACGACAGCCTGTTGGTGATGATCGACAGTCAGCGCGAGCTTCACGCGCCGGCCGCGGTCCCCTTCGCCGTGGACTTGAGCAAGACCGTCTTCATCCGCCCGGAGCGACCGCCGGATGCGTTGTGGTCGTTGGAGCAAGCGTTACGAACGCGCGGTGTCGGAGCGGTGGTGTGTGATGTGGAACAACTCTCACCGCAGGCGTGCCGACGATTGCAGTTGGCGGCCGAGACAGGTGGTGGGCTGGGCATCTTGTTGCGTCCCGCGAAGGCGCGCGGGCAGCCCTCATTCGCCGAGTATCGTTTTTTGGTGCAGCCGCTGCCGCCGCCGATCCAAGTCGCGGAGCGACTTGGCTACGTAGCTGAGTCGCTCCGCGACTCAGCTTCCGCAGTCTCGCGGCGCTGGCGAGTCGAGTTGTTGCGTGGTCGAAAGCGGTTCGGCGGGGACTCTGTGATCGTGGAACTCTGCGATGGCCCGAATGGTTTGTCTTTGGCTGCCGAACTGGCCTCTGCAACGCCTGCGGCATGAGCGGCCGGAATTGAAAGATCGGCCGGTCGTGCTGTTCTCGAACACCGGCAATCGCGGCCCGCGAGTCGTGGCGTGGTCGGACGCAACCTCCAAGCACAAAGTCTCGGCGAGCGGGGCGGCGTCAGCCCCCCGGTGGTCAGCGAATTCCACGAAGGACCGGGGGGCTGA
>CAMDPX010000471.1 GCA_945905295.1 Planctomyces sp. SH-PL62
CGGCGTCAGCCCCCCGGTGTCTGCCTCCAAACCGGGGGGCTGACGCCACCCCGCTCGCCTGGAGTATTTTTGGTTGCGGCCGACGGCCGCTTAGGGACACGTCATGCGATCACAGTCGCGGAGAATCTTGGCGGTTCTGGCGCTGGCCGGATTGATCGGTTGTCAAAGCTCCGGTCGGGGAGTGTCGCCGTGGCGCGTGCAGCGTGTGCCGGCTTGGCCGCCGCCGATGACGCCCACGGCTCCGAGATCGGCATTGCCATTGGTCTCGCCGTGGTCACGATCGGAGCCGGCCCCGATCGGCAAGCCCGTGCCGATTCCGACTCCCGATCCGCGGTGGAAAGCAGGAGCAAAACTCTCGAACGAGATCAACGTCCCCGAAGTGCTGCCGGCCTCTCCCGACACGGCGGAGCAACCTCAAATTCGTTTCAAGCCAGTGACGCCGGAGTCAGCCAACGGAACTGGAGCCAAACAAGATGTGGACTTCTTGCCGCCACCATCCGTCGTGCCCAAGCGAATTGAAGAAAAGCCAGGGGACAAACCCGATCGCAAGTCGGCGGGACCGAGCTTGGGATTTGAATCGATTTCCGCACCGAACGATGCGGTGTTGAGCTTTGATGTCCGTGGGCAGCGGCAGCGTCCTGTCGGTGGACCGGCAACGTTTGACGTCGCCGTGCGGAACAACGGAACGGAGACCATCACCGGCGTGCTGGTCAACGTGGAGTTCGATGAGGCGTTCGTCTTTCCTGGCCGCGCGGAGAAGCGGCTGAAGAAAGACCTCGGCCAGTTGCTCCCCGGTCAATCGCGCGAGATGCGGCTGACGCTGACAAGTAGTCAGCTCGGCAAGCATGCCTGCCGGTTCTCGATGACCGCGGCCGGAGTCGCGGCAATCGAACGTGAGGTACCCGTCGAGTTCATCAATCCCAAGCTACAAGTGGAACTGGTTGGCCCGGCTCGGCGCACGGTCGGCAGCCGTGCGGAGTTCACGGTGAAGATCGCGAACACGTCGGACAAACCGATCGACGATTTGCGAGTGACGCTGCAGCACGACGCCGCGTTGACGCCGCACTTCGCGACGGGCGGATTCCAACGTGAAGAGCATTCGCTGCGCTGGTCGCTCGGGAAGCTGGAACCCGGTGCCGGCATCCAAGTCCAAGCCGAGTTCGATTGCCGACAACTCTCCGAGCAAGCGTGCGTCACAGTAGAAGCTCAAAGCACGGAGTTATCGACCGATCCAATTGAAAGCTGCCTGACAGTCGTGGCCGTGCCGGGACTGCTCGACTTGCGAGTCTCCGATCGCACCGACCCAGTCAAAGTCGGCGAGGACGCCGAGTTTGAAATCACAGTGCAGAATCTCGGATTACAGTCGGTCTCTGAAGTGCAACTCGATGTGCAAACCTCGGAGCATCTGCGAGCCGGCACGCACACAGCGAAGGTCGGCGATCGCGAGATCAAGCTCGCAGCGAATCAACGCGACGGCACGCTGCGACTCACCCTGCCGGATTCTCTTCCACCCGACGCGACCTTGCGAATCACGCTGCGAGCCACCGCGCTCCAACCCGGCGACGCCGAACTCCGCGTCGTCGCGACACCGGGCGCGGACGGGACTCCCGCAGAGTCCTCCGAATTCACGTCGATCAATCCGTGAACGTGACTCGTGGCAAGCGGCCGCGTTCGTAGCCTGACTCTCCGAGTCGGGAGTCTTCTCACAGGATTCCCGACTCGGAGAGTCAGGCTACGGGCTTTTCGGATAGCCGATGACTGACGTATCGAAGAATGAGATCAGACGTCATCTGGACGTTCTTTGGTCACTTTGATTAAATCGCGACATTCAATTCGTGAGGCAGGTGATGGCCTGGTTCGACATCATTTGGAACTATGAAGACGAAGACGGAAACGTCGAACATGTCGCGCACCATGACCTGACTCCCGAAGACGTCAACGAAGTCCTTGAGAATCCGATTCGCGAGGAGATCAGTGAGTCGAGCGGTCGCCCGATCGCGTTTGGGTACACACCCGACGGAAGACTGATCGCAGTCGTTTACGAAGAGATCGACGACTGCACCTTGTACCCAGTGACGGCTTATGTGATCGAGGAATAAATCATGGCTCGGAAAATTCGGAATGTGATCAATCGACCGGCGACCGCTGAAGAGAAAGGGCGGCATCGCAGCATTCGTGCTCAGATCAAGACGGAATTACCCCGCATTCAGGCCAAGGGCCGCGAGATCCTGGCGGAGACCGCCGAAGCCAAACGTCACCTCGATACCGTCTTCAATTCCGGAGAAGAGTACGTCTTCGACGCCATTGATCAGTTTGCCGCCAGTAACTCGCTCGCGAATCGCGGAGCCGTGGTGCGGATGGCACTCTCAAAACTCCTGGGCATCGAGATCGCTCAGCCACATCACGGCTGGCAACCCGGACGCACTCGCAAAGCCGATTCAGCATCGTGAGCAAGCTTTGTTTCCACTTTGTTGTCCGACCCCCTGGGCCGAAGTGGAGTTGCTCGAAGATCCGACGCAACTGACGGCGATGACTTACGCGGCGACCGACCTGCCGCTGCTGGTGCCTCCGGGCGATCCCGACTCCACGGGGACTGCACCGACGACTTGAGTGACTCAAGACAATGCGACGTCAAGTTCCAGGAGCAACCGACGGAATTCAATGGCGTCCGAATCGTTGATGCGCAGGACGTCGATGTTGACTCGCCCAACATCGGTCAGACCAATAAGCGTCGGTCCCACCCATTCGAAGTGCTCGGACCAAAGGTCTTCTCGTGGATGAAACAATCGCACAATCGCTCCCGTGGTTTCGTCTCGACCGGCGATGTTTGGTCCTTTGAAACTGTTGCACATCAAGCAAACATTCTGCTCCGAAGATTAAGAGGGATGGACCCTCTGAAGTTCAACCGGTAGTGTCTGTTTCGGCGTTGCTGAAGCTCGCCGATTGGATGGTTTAGCGTATCGCGTATCAAGGAGGAGTTCGATGCAAGGCTCAAACGAGTTGCTGTCCCCCCCCGCAATCCCAACACCCGGCAGATAGCTCTCTCGCGGCTCTGGGAGGCCATTCCGAAGGACAGACGGAAGCAGGCACTCACAACTCTCAG
>CAMDPX010000472.1 GCA_945905295.1 Planctomyces sp. SH-PL62
GGCGGCGTCAGCCCCCCGGGATTCAACGGCCATTGTGACCACCGGGGGGCTGACGCCGCCCCGCTCGCCAATTCTGGTTCGGCCATCGGAGGGACGCTGACGTGATGGATTGGCGTGACCTCTGGAATCCGGTGGCAGTCCTGGGTGGAGCAGGAACCGTGGGGCTCATCGCGTCGTCGTGGCCGGTGGCTCGGCGCGGAATCGCTCCGGGATGTTTGCTGGCGCTGTTGCTCGCGGCGCTGAGTTGGAACGACTCGGCCAGCGACGATCTGGCGCGAGCGACCTTCACGGTCTCGCTGATTTGGGGCGCGTTGCTGACGGCACTGCATTGGTCCGACGAACGGGAAAACGCTTTGCCGTTGCAGTTGGTGCTGCTGGCGGGCTTGTGCTTGATGTCGCAAGCGGGCGATGTCGTGACCCTTTTTTTGGGTCTGCAAATCGCCTCGCTGGGTGGCAGCGTCCTGTCGTTGCCGCGTGGTCGACCGGCGCGGACTGGTCAGTTTCCACTGATGTGGTTGTTGCTGCTGGGCGGCTTGTTGCTGGTGGCGGTGACGGGATCGACTCGCTTGGACACGATTCACGAGGCGTTGCAGACGAGCTATGTGAATCGAGCCTCGGCAGGGTTCGCGATCGCAGGAGGCGGCTCGCGCGTGTTGACGCTGTCGGTGATCTTCATCGGGACCGCGCTGGCGGGATACGCGGTGTGCGTGCCGTTTCATTTCGCGAGGCACGACGTTCAGGCGAGCGGGGCGGCGTCTGGCCCCCGGTGGCTTGCCGGAATCGAGACCACCGGGGGGCTGACGCCGCCCCGCTCGCCGGATTTCACACACACAAACGATTTATTCGCGCGCGCGGCGGCGCTCTTGGCGTGGGTCAAGCTGTGGCCGGGGACGATCACGGCGACAGAATCGACCGCGCAGTTGTTGATCGGGGTGCTGGCGGCGATCACCGCTGTCGTGCCGTTGCTGCAAGCGCGAGTCGAACGCCATCTCGTCAAGCAATGGTGGCTGCTGGCGGTGGCTCAGGGAGGTTGGCTGTTGCTGGCGATCGGGGCGTGGTCGTTCGTGAAGAAAGCGGCCGCGTTCAACCCGGCCTGGCCGGTCGTGGAGTGGAACTTGCCGACGGCGGCTCAAGCGGCGTGGTTGCTGTTGCTGCTGGATGGCGTCGCGGTGATCGGACTCTGTGGCGTGCTGGCCTATCTGCACCGTCGCGAGCGGCCGGTGGCATTCGTGGACGATTTACGCGGCCTGTTTCACTTCGAACCAATCGCGGCGGTGTGCGCGTCTGTTTGCTTGCTGAGCTTATCGGGGCTGCCGCTGCTGGCGGGATTTTGGAGCCGACTGTTCGTCGCGCTGGCGGCGATGAACGTGCGCGGCGATTGGGGGCCGCCGGGGTTGCTGATTTCGCACGCCGGACTGCTGCTGTTGACGGCGTTCCTGGCACTGAGTGCCGTCTGGTCGGCGTCGATCGCGATGCGTTCGGTGTGGACGATGCTGTTTGGTCTGCCGCTGGGGCAACCTCGTCCGGCGGGAGCGGTCTCGTCGTTGTTCTCGGCGGTGCTGGCGTCGGTGATCTTGATTGGTTGCGGAGTCCTGCCCGGCCCGCTGTTGAGTTGGCTGTGCGCCCCGCGTGTCGAGCAACCTGTGCCGCTGGAACCACAGAAAGCTCCGGCCTTCGTGGACCGAGGAGGGACGCGATGAAACCTCGGCTTGGAGTGCGACGACTCATCGCTGCTTTGCTTTTTGGTTTGTGGTCAATGTCGCTCGCGTTGGTCGCCAGCGAACCGCGCGTCACTGTCTTTGATGCCGACGGCCGTGAGACGAGCGGTTCGCTACAAGCGATCTCGCACGAAGCGGTGCGCATTGGCGAGCAGACTGTCGGGCTGAATTGGTCGGACGTTGTGTGGCTGCGGTTCGAGCACGTTGGAAACGTGCTCCACGAGCCGCGTGGTTCGGCGATTTGGTTGGCGAATGGCGACCGGCTGATTGCGCGGGGAATGGCGGTTGACGATGAGCAACTCCGCGCGGCGTGGCGGGAATTCCCGGAGTGGCCGGAGTTTGCTCTGCCGTTGGAATCGGTGCGCGGGTTATCGCTGTCGTTGCCGCACTCTCGCGAACGGCGCGACGAACTCGCGGCGTGGCTGTTCGATCGCAAAGAGCAACGCGACGAACTGCGATTGCTCAACGGCGATGTTTCGTCCGGTGAGGTGGCGAGGTGGCGAGACGGAACGATCTCGCTCAAGTCCGCCGGCCGTGAAGTGACTCTGCCGATCGCGGACGTGCGCGACATCGCGTTCAACCCGGAGTTGCTCACGCTGCCGGAGCCGAAAGAACTCTGTTGGCTGGTGTCGTTGCGGGACGGCTCGCGAGTCACGCTGCTGGCGTCGAAGAGTCGCGTGGCGGGCACAACTCTCAAAGCCGCGCATGTGTCCGGCGTCGAATGGGACATCCCGCTCGACGCGATCTTCGAGATGCGTGTGTTGCGCGGCCGAGGCGTCTACCTGTCCGACTTGGTTCCCATTGAGTCGCGACACACACCGTTCTTACTCGGCTCGCGCGAGTGGCCGTTGCAGCGGGACCGTTCCGTCGCCGGCCAGCCGCTGCGCTTGGGGGGACGTGAGTTTCCCAAGGGCTTGGGAATGCACAGCCGCTCGACAGTGACTTACGACTTGGCGGAAAAGTACCGAGCGTTTCAGGCGGTCGTCGGCCTGGACGACACAACAGCCGGCGCGGGAACGGCAGTGTGTGTCGTCGAAGTCGATGGTCGGCGCGTGTTCGAGGAAACGGAGTTGTCTCGCCAAAAGGGCGTGCGACGATTACCAGTCATCGACGTCCGCGGAGCCAAGCGGCTGACGCTGGTCGTTGATTTTGGAGAACTTGGCGATTCGCAGGATCACGTCGATTGGGGCGATGCGGTTCTGCTGCGAACGGGCGGGAATGAAAAATGAGAAATGGATCTTGGCGAGCGGGGCGGCGTCAGCCCCCCCGGTTTCTGAGCAGTTTCACACATCACCGGGGGG
>CAMDPX010000473.1 GCA_945905295.1 Planctomyces sp. SH-PL62
GGAACACCTGGAGGTGTTCCGCCACGTCGGCTTACTCGGTAACGCGCCCACCGGTTCGGACCGGATTGCGATTTATTAAGTCTTCCGAAATCGTCGGGCGGCGTTCTCGAACCTCATCACCATCCCGACACCCGTCACTATATCGCTCAACGCTCAGAAAGACAGACGATTTGGGTTCTTCTTGCGCGATTGATAGCATCCCTCGGCAATTCACTGGCAGAAACTACGGTCTCTGGTTCGGTCATTTTTGATATCGCGCTGCCGGTCCCAGTCCCTCCATTGTGTGCGACGACACTTGGGAGATCGCCATGAAGACGCAAGGAGAAATTGAAGCTGCCATCTGCAAAGGGATGACCAGCTTCGAGCAGGAATACATGGGACGCGGGCCGAAAAACCTCCAGGCCCATTTGATCGACGATCTGCTCGTGGTTCGCCTGTTAGGCGTGCTGACAGTAGCCGAGCAGCAACTGGTGAAGACCCTCACGCCGGAAAAGGGCCGTGACTTACTCAAACAAGTCCGGACGCATCTGATCGAAACAGCGCGACCGACGTTGGAAGTCATGGTCCAGGAAGTGACTGGGGTCAAAGTGCTGAGTCTGCACCATGATATCAGCACCACCACGGGGGAAGAGATCGTGCTCTTTACGCTGGCCGAATCACCGCTCATGCGCGAACGAGGCGTCAAATAGGTTCGACCGGAGCCAGTCTTGATCGACCGCGGCAGTCTGAGGTACAGCCTCGAAGGATTCTCATTGTTGGCAACCCGGCGTCGTTGTACCGCTAACCTAGTACTCCCGGAATCGTCTTCCAACTTTGAGCGACTCCGGTCAACCGTTCCTGCCGGCCGGCATGCTCGAAGAACAGATCGTCTGGATTCAGCCCGAGCGCGGTCAGAATCGTCGCATGCAGATTCTTCGCCGATTGCGGTTGCTCGGCGGCGCGCAGGCCGATGTCGTCCGTCGATCCAATCACGTTGCCGGCCCGCACGCCTCCGCCGGCCAGCCAGATGGTGAAGCCATACGGGTTGTGATTGCGGCCGTTGTTCCCCTGCATCATCGGCGTGCGGCCGAACTCCCCCGCCCAAATCACCAGCGTGGTGTCGAGCAATCCGCGCTTCTTCAAGTCGGCCAGCAGCGCGGCGATCGGCTGATCGGTCTGAGCGGCATTGCGATTGTGGTAGTCGGTGTTGTTGTCGTGCCCGTCCCAGCCCAGCTTGTCGACGGCGTTGTAGAGCTGCACGAACCGCACCCCTTTCTCGACCAGCCGTCGTGACAGCAAACACATCCGCCCGAATAACGCCTTTGAGTTGTTTGAGTCATGCAGCGCGTATGCGTCCTGCGTCTCCTTCGTCTCCAACGACAACTCGCCGATGTCGAGCGCCGCCGACTGCATGCGATAGGCCAACTCATACGAAGCAATGCGGCCATCCAGATCGAGCACCCCGGGCCGCTCGGCCGCGTGCTTGCGATTGAGGGCCTGAGCAAAATCCAACGTCGAGCGTTGGACTCCCACGAGTTCGCTCGGCGGTTGCAGATTCAACACCGGCGAACCTTCATGCCGAAACTGCGTCCCCTGAAACGCAGCGGGCAGAAACGCATTGCTCCAATTGGCCGAGCCGCCCAGTCCTCCGACTTTGTAGAGCAACACATACCCCGGCAAGTTTTGATTGAGCGATCCCAACCCATACGTGACCCACGACCCAAGGCTCGGCTTGCCTCCGAGGATCGCTCCGGTATTCATCAAGTAAGTCGCCGGCGCGTGGTTCGAGCTTTCGCTGAACATCGACCGCACTTGGCACAACTCGTCGATGTGCTTCGCCGTGTGCGGAAGCAACTCCGAAACCCACTGCCCACTCTCGCCGTGCTGTGCCCACTTCCACGGCCCGGCCATCAGTTCGTCTTTGCAGTGATTGAAGACACCGCCGACTTTGTCCGGATTCTTTTTGAACGACTCCGGCACCGGCTTGCCATGCAGCTTGAGCAACTCCGGCTTGTAATCGAGCAAATCGAAAGTCGATGGCCCCCCGTATTGAAACAGGAAGATCACCTGCTTGGCCTTCGGAGCAAAATGCGAAACCCGCTCGGCCAACGGCTGCAACGGATCCATCGTTGCTGGATTGGGCGTCGCCCCCCGCAATTCCTCGGCGAGCAACGCGCTCAACGCGACACTCGCAAAGCCACCACCAGAGCGGGTGAGGAAGTCGCGGCGCGTACCATTCAACATGATCTCCTCCTCATCGAAACAACACATCGGCCACGACGTCGTTCGTCACCAATTCCAACCGGTTGGCGTTGGCGACGGAACCATACGGGCTGACCATCGTCAGCATGGTCGTCTTGCGTGTGGCGGTGACTCGTCGAAACGTGCTGATCTTAGTGCGTAGCTCGGCAGCGTAGGCTTTGTCGATGACAAACGGCGCGTCCGAGAATTTCATCTCGCAGAGGTTGATCACATCATCCCGGCGGTCGATCAGCAAGTCGATCTGAGCTCCTTGATCCGACTTGTCCGTTGGCCGGTACACCCACGAGGCCGAGGTCGATTCCACTCCCGAAATACCCAGCGCGTGCTTGAGCTGCTTCAAGTGGCGGAAGCAGACGTTCTCAAACGCGTAGCCGCTCCAGGCTTTCCAACCCGGCGTCGATCGCAGCTTCAACCAGGTTCCCGCGCCTGACGTGCGTCGCCGCTCGATCCATTTGAGATAGAACAGCGAATACTCATCGGCCAGCCGGTAGATCGAATCTTTCTTGGTCTTGCCCCACGGATCGAAACGCGTGACGAAGCCTGCTTCCAGGAGTTCATCGAGCGTTCCTGTCGCTCGGCCGCCGGTTGGCAACTTGGCCGCGGCCAGCATTTCGTTGCGAGCCAATCCTTGTGGGCTGTCGGCGAGTGCTCGCACGAGCGCGACGTGCCGCTCGTGGTGTTCGTACAGAGAGGCATAGAGTTGCTGGAACTCGTCTCGCAGCACGCCGTCCTTCGCGAAGCAGAGGTCGTCAATCGCCTGTGCCGCCGAAAGCCCCGGTCGGATATGTTCCAAATAGAACGGGATGCCTCCCGTCGCCATGTAGAGTTCAATGATCTGCTTGTCGTTCAGCTTCACGCCGTTGTTGACGAGGAACTCGCGCGTCTCGCCGAGCGTGAACGGCTCCATTCTCATGCGGTGCGTGACTCGATTGTGCAAGCCGCCACGATCGTGAATGAGATGGTCGATCATCCAAGAGGCGGCCGATCCGCAAACCACCATCAATAACTGCGGCTGCTTCGAACCCCACGAATTCCAAAAGTGTTCCACCGCTTCGAGGAACCCCGAACGCTTCGACGCCAGCCACGGCAGCTCGTCAAAGAAGATGACTCGTCGCTTGGACGGGTCACGTCGAATCAAGGCCTCGATGTGTTTCCGCAATACGACAAACGCGTCGAACCATGTCTCCGGAATCTCCGGCTCTTTTCGAGAGCGTGTCGCCGCGGCCAACTGCTCTGCGAAATTCTTGAGCTGCAAGACTCGCGAGGCGTGGTGCAGTCCGGTCAACTCGAAGCACATGTGCTTGGCGAAGTGCTGCCGAATGACATACGTCTTACCGATTCGCCGCCGGCCGTAGACCGCCAGAAGCTCGGGCTTTCTCGACTGAAGATTGCGGTCGAACAGCATCCGTTCGTGATGCCGGCCAGCAATGAGTGGCAAGGTTCCGCTGTCTGCGTTCATTTCTTAAGTGGCCAAATCTGGGGTTTCGGGGTGAGATTTGGCCGCTTATCAAAACTCGGTTCATCCACCGCCGCGCGACCTCATCAGCAGTCCAAAGCTCGTTGCCTCGTGTTCCGCCGAAATTCTTAAGTGGCCAAATCCTAGTCGTCGACCCCAGATTTGGCCACTTATCCGAATCGGCCGAATCAGGCTCATCAGTCGATGTAGGCGAACTCATTGAGGTTCAACACCGCGCGGCACAAGTCGGCGAGAGCCAGTTTCACCGCACGATCCGCTGCCTCTTTGATGGCGTGTTGATCGCGATGACGTCGCAGGAGTTCGATTGCCAAACTGACTTCATCAGTCGTCGGTCTGCGTTGCAGGGCTTGTTGAAAGATCGCGTCGATCAGCTTCCCGGTTTGAGTGGCATCATCGAACGATAGGTTTGCTTGCGTGCCTTGAACACGGTCGGCGAACGCTTGCGCGTAGCGGACTCCTTCCGGGCTATTGAGCAGCATCAACGCTTGCGGGGCGACGACGGTCGTGTCTCGGCGAGCACACGAGACTGTCGTGTCCGGCAAATCGAACGCTTGCAGAAACGGAATCGGCAAGCAGCGTTTGCGAACGAGGAACACGCTGCGAACATCGGTCTGCTCGATCGGATCGGCGTACCAGCCTTGCATGCGACCGCCATCCTTCCCCTCGATCGCTTCCAGGATCGCGGGTTGAGCGTTGAGCAACTCATCCGGCACCGCCGGCCAGAGCGGCTTGCCCGTGTCAAACGGTTTCAGCAGGCCCGACACTGCGAGCAGACTGTCTCGCAGCGTCTCTGCATCGAGACGGCGAATGTTCTGTGTGCCGTAGTGCAGGCGGCTCGCCTGCAATTCAGACACAGGCGAGCCGCCTGTGCTACGACGCCGGTACGTCGCCGACTTCACGATCAACCGATGCAATTCCTTGATCGACCAGCCGCGCTGCGTGAACTCGACCGCCAGCCAATCGAGCAACTCCGGATGTGTGGGCTGTGCGCCGCTGTATCCGAAGTCATTCGGCGTCGCGACGAGGCCCGTGCCGAAATGTTGCTGCCAGATGCGATTAACGATCACCCGCGCGGTCCACGGGTTGTCGGCCGACGCCATCCAATTCGCGAGTGCGAGGCGGCGGCCCGTCGTGTTGGAATGCGGTGGCTGAATCACCGCCGGACCGGACGTGAAGACCGAAGGAAAGCCCGGTAAAACTTCATCGCGCGGCGAAGAAAAATCCCCCTGATAGAAGACATGAGTCGCCGGCGCGGTCGAACCGGAATCGGTCGCACCCATCGCGCGGCGCGGCTGACGTTTCTTCGATTCGATCTCGGCAACCTTCGCTTTGAGTTCCTCGTGTCGCGTCTTGTTCGCTTTGTCGAGCTTGGCTTGTTCGGCCTTCAACGGCGCGGCTTGCTGATCCAGTTCGGCGTTGTGCTGGTCGATCGCGGCTTGTTCGTCGGCGAGCGAAATCGCGAGGTCATCGCGCGGAGTGATGCCGGCGAAGAAGGCTCGCATTCGATAGTGGTCGGCTTGCGAGAGAGGATCGTACTTGTGGTCGTGACACTGACAGCAGGACATCGTCAGACCGAGAAACGCCGACGCGGTCGTGTTCGTCAGGTCAGCCATCATCTCCGCGCGAAGACGGACTTCTTCCTGAAAGATCGACGCCGTGCTGTCCCACTGACCGAGCCGCAAGAAGCCCGTCGCGATCAGCATGTCGGCTTCGGCAGGTGTCGTAGGAGTTAAGGGGGCGGGAGTCTTTTTCTCGTGCCCGTCTGATGCTTTGGTGGACTGATCGGTTGAGGCACGAGAAAAAGACTCCCGACCCCGTTCCGCTGAGAGCAACTCGTCCCCCGCAAGTTGCTCGCGGATGAATTGATCGAACGGCTTGTCTTGATTGAACGACCGAATGACGTAGTCGCGATACTGCCAGGCCAGAGGCCGGAATTCGTCACGCTCATAGCCGTTCGTGTCGGCGTACCGAACAACGTCCAGCCAGAGCCGCGCTTGTCGCTCGCCGTAGCGCGGTGATTCGAGCAGCCGATTGACGAGTTTGTCGTATGCGTCCGGCGACTTGTCGGCAACGAACGCCTGCACGTCGTCGGCGGTCGGCAGCAACCCGGTCAAATCGATCGTCAGCCGGCGAATCAGCGTGCGACGATCCGCTTCCGGCGATGGTTGCAGGCCAGCTTTCGTCAGCCGCTCGCGAATGAAGGTGTCGATCGACGCCGTAGCTCGACTCTCCGAGTCGAGTTTCTTGTTCGTCGCGGCAGACTCGACTCGGAGAGTCGAGCTACGGGGCTTCTTCAACGACCACAGATCGAGCCGCTCGCCACGAAACAGTTTGCGAATCGGATTGCGTTTGTCGGTAAAGGCATCCCCCGTAGCTTGGGACTCCGTCCCGAGCAGCTCGGTCCGCCCCGGACGATACGCATCCAGCGACGCGATCGACGGTCCCAGGATGATCGCGTCGAAGAACGCTTCCTCACCGCGATCACACGTCGGAGCGATGCCGGTCAGCGTGAAGTTGCCGATGTCTTTCCAAAGATCGAACGTCACGACAGTCCAATCGGCGGGAGCGGTTTCGCTCACCGAGATCGCGGCCCAGCCAGTCGTGTTGGGGCCAGCGACGTAGCGGCCTTTCGCAACCTTCGCGTCGGGCCACTGGCCGTTCGATGCGAGTTCGACCATCACGCTTCCCGCGCCGCGCTTCTTCCAGGCGAGTCGCAAGAAACGGTACTCACCGGGCTGAGGCTTTTCGCGAATGACGAACTGCCAGCCGGGGATCTTCACACCATCGCGCTGCAATGGCGTGATCCCCAGCGCGGCCTTGCCGGCAAAAATGCCTTCGGTGACTAACCGCCCCTTGCCGTTCCCGCTGGTGAGCGACGCGAGGAACTGCGGTTCATCTTCAAACAGGACGGCAACCGGTTCGGGCCACGCGGCACCGGCTTTGACCCACTGGGTCAGCGTGGCGATCTCTTTGTCGGTCAGCTTCTGCTTCGGCGGCATCTGCAAATCGGGATCGCGAAATGTGATCGCCTTCACGAGCAAGCTCTTCGCGACATCTCCCGAAACGATCGCCGGCCCCGACTCGCCCCCGGCCTTCGCCGCCGCGAACGAATCCAATCGCAAGCCACCTTCTTGCTTCTCCGGCCCGTGACACGACACGCACTTCGCTTCGAGCAGCGGTTGCACGTCCTCCACAAATCGCGGCGATTCGTCAGCGCGCAGCGAGCGTGTCAGAAGCAGCAAGGTCACGACGACTAGAAAACGACGAACGTGATTCATGCGATGATCTCGTCGATCGGCTGGCCGTGGTCGATGTCGAGTCGCTTGCGGCCGGGGACTTCCAGCTTGCGGGAGTCGAGGCCGAGTTGCTTGAGGATCGTGGCGTGAATGTCGGTGACGTAATGCCGATGCTCGACCGCGTGGAAACCGATTTCGTCCGTCGCGCCGTGAGCGATCCCCCCTTTGATGCCTCCGCCGGCCATCCAGACCGAGAAGCCGTAAGGATGATGATCGCGACCGTCCGTTCCTTGCGACGCTGGGGTTCGGCCGAACTCGGTCGCGAAGATGACGATCGTGGAATCGAGCAGACCGCGCTGCTTCAGATCCTTCAGTAAGCCGGCGACGGGTTTGTCGACCGCTTTGAAGTTTTTCTCGTGGTTGGCCTTCAAGCCGCCGTGTGCGTCCCATGCTCCGGCTCCGCCGGCTCCGTGTTGGACTTGGATGAATCGCACACCCCGCTCGATCAGCCGGCGCGTCGCCAGCATCTGCGAACCAAAGTCCTTCGTGGCTGGTTCGTTGAGACCGTACATCTCCTGAGTCGCCGGTGTCTCCGTGTTGAATCCGAGGACTTCGGGGACCGAGGTCTGCATGCGAAAGGCGAGTTCATACGCTTTGATGCGCGCCAGCAGAGCGGGGTCGTTCGGGTATTCGATCGCTTTCAGCCGATTCAATCGTCCCGCCAACTCGAAGCTGAGTTCCTGCTCATCGCCCCCCAGTCCGCTGGCTGGCTTGCCGTAGTCGAGCGGGTTATTGGGATCGATCCGAATCGGCACCGCATCGTGAGCGGGGCCGAGGTAATGACCATCCTTGGCGTTCCAGTATTCGCGGTTGCCCATTGAGATGAACTGCGGCAGGTTCTCGTTGATGGAACCCAACCCGTAATGCACCCACGCGCCGAGTGTCGGAAATTCGCCATCGAGCATGTGCCGTCCCGAATGAAACTGCGTCTGAGCGCCGTGATTGTCATCGGTGGTCCACATCGAACGGACGATCGCGATGTCGTCGATACAGCTTCCCATGTGCGGCACCCAGTCGCTCAGTTCGATGCCGCTTTCGCCATACTTCCGGAAGCCGACCTGCAACGGATACAGCTTCTGACGCAGCTCGACATTGAAGGCGACTTCGCGGCGGTTCAGCCGTTCGGGCTTCAGGGCGTCGGCATACTGAGTCTCGCTGATGGACTTGCCGGCATGCTTGGTCATCTCCGGTTTTGGATCGAACGACTCCGCATGCGAAACGCCTCCGTTCATAAAGAGCCACACGACGCTTTTGGCTTTCGGTGCGAAGTGCGGGTGCCCATTCGGCGGCTGCCACGCTTCAGGCTCGTTGGCTTTGACAATTCCGTCTTGGGCGAGCATCGCACCGAGGGCCAAACCGGTGAAGCCGAGGCCGAAGTCTGCGAGGAACATTCTGCGGGAGCGGGGGTTGGTCATGGGAAGGTCTCTGGCGTTGGCTTCGGAGTTTGGACAGGAAGATTTCAAGTTCATACTCAACTTCGTCTTCGTTGACTGCGCAATAGTTCGTCCACCCAGGCCGCGTCCTCCGATGAGAAGGGTGGTTCGGGATCAAACTGGTAGCTCAGCTTGGAATACCGACCGCGGTCGTAGACCAATTCGATGATCTGCTGAATATTCAAGGAGACGTCGTGATCCGTCGGACGCAGCGGAATGGGAATCACTGGGAGCGGTTCGCGCAGTGAGGCACCAAACAGCTTTGTTGTCGTTCGGCAATGCACGCTCATCAGGTAGGTGCGGCGTTTTGATTGAGGAATCCTTTTCAACTCGGCCGCCAGCACATATTCGCCGCCGCGCAGCAGATCGATTTCGACGAGATTCACACGCGCGTCCAAGTAGTCCTGTTGTTTGCGGGAGTAATCCTCGCGGCCAGCCACGGTCATTTTGTTCGTGGGACTCAACACTTCAATGGCCGTCACGACTCGCTCGCGTGACGAGACATCCAGAATCTGGACGTGCCGCGCGATTTGCGTGACTTCTTCCAGCACGACAAGTGGCTCCGCCACCGCCACGGCTGCCGATTGGTCGCCGAACGTCGCGTCTTCAAAGTCTTCGACGATTCGAACATCCGGCGCGATCGACCGCGAGCTCTCTTCGTAATCGACCGAGACGGACTCTTCGACACGCGCCACCAGATCGGAGGGAAGCTGGTCCTGAATCTGGTCGCGAATGTAAGTCATCATGCTGGTATGCACGTCGCGCCAATGGGCTTCGAGATACGGGTCCATGCCGGGGAAAGGGCTTTTCATGGGAAGTTCCAGCGTGTCGCGATGATCGAGTTTTACTTGTGATCCCTCGGTCTTTCACCGAATCGTGATGAAGTCATTGTGATTGAGCAAAGACTGAACGAGGTTCGTCCGCGCAAGAATTTCCGGGTTCGGCCGCTTCTTCGCGCGGGCGAGTTCGGTCATGCGATTGAGGATCTCGGTCATCGTGCCGAGTTCGTCTGCGGTCGGTTCCACAGACAAGATCGTCACAAATGCAGCGCGGATGAAGTCGGAGTCGGCCGCATTGGGACGTGCCGCCGCCAGGCGCTGACTGATCTTGCCGGCCATCGAGGTGGCGAGCTGGCTGTTCTCCAGCGCGAGGGCTTGTTGCGGGACGATGCTCTCGGATCGGCGATAGCAGTCGAGCACATTCGCGTCGTCGAAGGTCGAGAGAAACTTCTGATGGTCGTTGTGCGAATGCACGAAGTAGAGACTGCGGCGGTGCGAGGCTTCGTCGTTGATGGCGATCGACGGGCCGCCGAACGAGACGTCGAGCTCTCCGGCCAGAGACAGCAGGCTGTCACGCACGATCTGAGCTTCCATGCGCACGGGGTTCATCCGCCAGTAGAAGCGGTTGTCCGGATCGGCGGCCAAGGTCGCGTCGGTGGTTCCGGCGCTTGATGACGACAGTCGATAAGTCTGCGATGTCACGATCAACCGATGAATGTGCTTCATGCTCCAGTTGTGTTCGATGAGTTCGACGGCCAGCCAGTCGAGCAGTTCGGGATGTGTTGGCGGCGTTCCTTTGCGACCGAAGTCGAACACGGTCGGCACCAACGGCCGGCCCATGTGGCGCATCCAGATGTGATTGACCGCCACGCGCGCCGGCAGCGGTTGCCGCGGGTCGGTGAGCCACTTGGCAAATGCGGAGCGTCGTCCGGTGCTCGTGGTCAGGAACGGCTTGCCAGCGTTCCGATTCTGATAGTCCTCTTGAGTCTTCTTCGCGCCGGGCAGTGGCGTGTAGGTCTCGCTGGGCATGTCGATCGCTTTCCGGGCGGTCTCCAGTGCGGTCTTCGCCGCGGCGAGTTTCTTTTCGGGATCGGCCTTCTTGTCGGCGGGGGCTTGCAGCAGTGCGAGTTCCGCACGACTGAGTTCTTCGTCAGCGCGAGCGGCCGCGAGAACTCGTTCAGATTTGGAAGCGGCAAGCGCGAGCTCTTTGCTGGCGTGGGGCACGTTTTCAACGTGCCCGTCTTTGGGTTTGGCGGGCACGTTGGAAACGTGCCCCACGAGGGCAGCGGCTCGTGCGTCGATTGAAATCAGTTGCTCTTCCGCCGACTTCAAGACCTTCTCCGCGATGGTCACCGCGAGCTGTGCTTGATCAACCGGCAGCGGTGCGGCGGCTGTAGCAGCGGGCTTCGCTTTCGGAGCGTCTGCTTCGACGAGTTTCAAATCCATCGGCAACGCCCGCAGTTCAAAGGAGACGAACTCGGCCTTCGCGTCGTAGGTGATGAGTTCGAGAGCCCCGCGCTGTCGCTCTAAACCGGTCGGCAAGCGGAACGCGACTGAGTGCTCGCCGTCGACCAGCATGTTGAGCAACGTTCCGCGGACTCGCAGCACGATCTCGTGCGGTTGGTTGAGCTCAACTTTGCGGGCTTGTTGCGCGGTCGGCGGATAGACGTAGTCGCCCCCTTGCTTGAACGCGATCTGCGATCTCGGTCCGCTGGCCACGGCGCTGACATACGCGAGCAGCTCATTTCCTGCCGTCGTCACGTCGCAGGTGATGCCGACGGACTTCCACATGTCGCCGCCGGTTGGAACGTATTTCACTTTGGCTTCAAAGTCGGCGGGAGGCATTTGCTTCAATCGCAAGGCACCACGAATCGCACCGGCCTGCGATTGAATCAGCCGACCGTTCTCGTAGGTCCACTTGCCGGTGAGCTGTTCCCAGACATCCGGCTTCTCCGTCGAGAAGTCGTCGCGCACCGTAGCTTGGGACTCCGTCCCGAGTTTGCGGTTCGGCTCTTCGGAAGGCTGGGTTGCCGGCGAATCAGCAGTCTTCGAAGCAGGCTCGGGACGGAGTCCCAAGCTACGGGCCGCGGTCTCGGACTCAACGAGCTTCTTTTTCGCGGCGTCCAGCGCCGAACGAGCGGCCGCGATTTGTTGTTGGGCCGATTGGCGGTGCGTGTTGATCACGAACTCGCGCAGGCCGGGATGCGTCGCTTCGGGTGGGAGCGTGATCGGTTCGATCGCCAGTTTCAGCTCGTCGGAGGACAAGAACGCGGGGACGGCGGGTTCCATGACGCGGCTCTTGTCGGGATTGCGATCGTCGCCGCGCACGTGCAGATGAGTCGGCACGTCGAGATGCGCGTCGAACGCGCGAGGGATGCCGTCCTTCTCGAAGTCGAGCTGTCCGGGGACCATCTCGGTCCGAATCTGATACGGCTCGAAGATCGCGCGGAGTTTGTAGTACTCGGCTTGAGAGAACGGGTCGTACTTGTGGTCGTGACACTTCGCGCAATTGAACGTCAGGCCGAGCATCCCCTTCGCGGTGTGCTCGATGGTCTCGTCCATCCACGCGGTGCGATTGAAGATGAAGTACTGCCGAGCCAGATACCCGGTCGCACGCAGTCGATCGAGGTCGTTGGGATACAGTTCATCCGCCGCGAGCATCTCACGCAGCATCTGGTCGTAGCCTTTGTCGGCGTTCAGCGACTCGACGATCCAGTCGCGCCAATGCCAGATGTGTTTCTGAGAATTGCGGACCTCGGCCCCCAGTCCCCACCAATCGCTGTAGCGCCAGATATCCATCCAATGCCGGCCCCAGCGCTGACCGTACTGCGGACTATCGAGCAACCGTGTGACGATCTTGTCATGCGCTTCGGGCGATTGATCGGCCACGAACGCATCAAGCTCTTCGGTGGTCGGCGGCAGGCCGATCATGTCGAGCGACACGCGCCGCAACCAGACGCGCCGATCGGCTTCCGGCTGTGGCGTGATTCCTCGCTGGAGTTGTTCGCGAGCGATGAATGCGTCGATGGGATTTGAGATCTGAGATTTGAAATTTGAAATTTGAGATTTGAGATCGGGGACCGCCGGCCGCACGGGTGTCTTGAACGCCCAATGATCGCGCGGGTGTCGTTCCGGTTGTTCATCGGCGGGAGCTTCCGCCTTCTGAGCAATCCAGTTTCGCAGGGCCGCAATCTGTTCGGGCTTGAGTGGCTCACCTTCCGGCGGCATGCGTTCGGAGTCATCTTTGGCCGTGACACGTTTCAACAACAGACTTGTTTCGGCATCGCCGGGCTTGATCACTGCTCCCGACTCGCCCCCTTTGATTGCCAGCGCTGCCGTGTCGAGCCGCAAGCCGGCTTCTTGCTTGAGAGCACCGTGACACGCGACGCAGCGCGCCGTCAGCACCGGCTTGATCTGCTTCAGATAGTCAACGCGATCTTCCGCCACGAGCGACGACGCCGACACGAGCAGGCAGCCAAGCAGTGCAGGAATGGTCGTCATGATGTTTGGAATCATCGTTTGTCTCATTCGAGGTAATTTGGGCGCACGACGAATTGGCGCGCGAGCCGGGGTCAGGTCTTCAAATTTCATTTTTGGCTCCCCGTACCACCCCAGACTCAAATTCCACGTCGCCATTCCAAACCACATCGCGCTCAATTTGTGATGCCAAAAATGAAATTTGAAGACCTGACCCCTCTGCCGATCGGCGGTCGTCGCAGCATGATATCAGCGGTCGGCTGCAAAGACTGCAAGGACTTCGCTGCATCCGAGTAGGCGTCAGTCAATCAGGAATTGCCGTCGGTTGCCAGTAAGCGTGCATCGCCGCGTGGCCGACCGGCAGATCGGTCAGGGGATACTCGGTGCGATCCGACGGGCGCATCAGAAACAGGTTTCGCACGCCGTTTCGTTTTGAGCCGTACACGATCCAGTTTCCATCGGGCGAAGGCTTCGGGTGATAGTGCAGAGTTCCCTCGGCGGACTTGGTGAGTTGTTCGGTGACACCAGCGAGCGTGACTCGAAACAGCTCGACGTTGTTGCCGACCTTGGCCGTGTAGAACACCGACTGACCATCGACGGACCACACCGGGGTATCGCTGCTGCCGCCGTGAAAGTCGGGGACATCGAGGAACTCCGTCACACCGCGATAGCCGGCGCGGTCGGCGAGCTTTTTCAGGCCGGTCCCGTCCGCGCGAATGATGTGCGGATGGCAGTTGTAGTGCTCGCCGGAAACGAACAGCACCCACTGCCCATCGGGGGACCACGCCGGCGCGAAGTTGAAAGGCTGCCCGGTTTCAACCTTCACCCGATGCGAGCCGTCGGCATCGGCCAGATAGATCTGATAGTTCTCGTGGTACGAAATCCGTGAGCCATCGCGCGAGCTGCTGAATCCGTAAGCGAAGCCGTTCGAGTTCTTCGTCAGATCGACCTTATTGCGACCATCGCGATCCATGCGGAAGGGCTGCGAGTTGCCGCCGATGAGCGCCGTGAAACCGAGTTGCTGGGGATCGTTCGGCCAGAAGAACAGCCCGGCGTTGTAGAAGCTGACTCGCTCGACCGCCGTGACGTTCTCCGCTTTGCCGGTTGCGACATCCACCAGATACGAGTCGTACCGCCAACCTTCGGGAGTGAAGCGGAACGTCTTGTGTTCTTCTTCCCACTTGGCGTTCTCAAGGCTTTCCCAACCTCGTCCGATGACAGCGGTCTTGCCGTCCGGGGACCAACCTGCGAACTGAGTTGAGACGCCGGGTTCGTTGGCCAGATCGGCGACCAATGGGCGTCGTTCCGATCCGTCCCCCTTCACCAGCATCGCGCGGTTCGTGCTGACATTGGCGTGTCGCCCACCGGGCAGATTTGTGCGGTGCTCGTTGTAACCGATGAGCAAACTTGGCCGCGGCGGTTCCGCCGAATCGGTCGTGTGACACAAGCTCAAGAGCCAGAGACAACCGACGGCGATGCAGCGAATTCGTAGAGAACGAAGAGGGGTCAGGTGTTCTGACCCCGGTTCACACGCCATGTGTGCCGTGCGTCTGTCTGTGGGGACGTGAGCGTCAACAGGCCGTTTTGCAGGTCGCAGCATCGAGCACCTCGCGCACTTTGTTCGCCAGGACTTTGGGGGAAACCGGCTTGGAAAGAAACGCCGCCGAGGTATCGAATTCCCCATAGTTCTCCAGAATGTTTTTCGTGTACCCGGAGATGAAGAGCACCTTCATCTCCTTGCGGACCTCCAGGGCGAGTTTCGCCAGGCGGACCCCGTCCATCTGCGGCATGAGGATGTCGGTCACCATCATCGAGATTTCTCCCTGGTGTTCCCGGCACAGCGTCAGAGCCTCTTCACCCGAGCTGGCGCTGAGGACCGTGTAACCGCTGGCTTGCAGAATAAAGCAGGTGAGGCGACGCACAATCTCTTCGTCTTCCACCAGCAACAGCGTTTCTTGTCCTCGTCGCAGATCGGAAGAACTCGACGATGCTTGCGGACGCATGCTCTCGGTCGCCAGTCGCGGCAGGTAGATGCGGAACGTCGTCCCGTGGCCCACCTGGCTCTCCAGTTCGATGTGCCCGTTGCTCTGCTTGACGATTCCAAACACGGTGGACAAGCCGAGTCCCGTCCCTTTTCCGACATCCTTGGTCGTGAAGAACGGTTCGAACGCATGCAATCGCGTGGCTTCATCCATGCCACTGCCAGTGTCGGTGACGGTGAGCATGACATAGGAACCCGGCGCGATGTCGGCGTCGGGACAGGAAATGGCTTGTTTCAGATCAACGTTGTTCGTCGTAAAGGTGAGCCTGCCCCCTTGTGGCATGGCATCGCGGGCATTGGTTGCCAGGTTCATCAGGATCTGTTCGATCTGTGCGGGATCGGCCTGCACCTGACCCAGGCTTGGATCCGGCTCGATCGCCATTTCGATGTCCTCGCCGATCATGCGGCAGAGCATCTTGGTCATGTCCTGTACGATGTCGTTGACGTTGAGAGCTTTGACTTGCAGAGTCTGCTTGCGGCCAAAGGCCAGGAGTTGTCGGGTCAACGAAGCCGCTCGTTCGCCCGCCTTCTGGATCTGTTCCAGCAATTCGTAGCTTTGGTCGCCCGCGTTTGCCTGTGCGAGCAGGATCTCGCTGTAGCCAATGATGACGGTCAGCAGGTTGTTGAAGTCGTGAGCGACACCGCCGGCCAATTGACCGACCGCTTCCATCTTTTGAGCTTGGCGCAGGCGATCTTCCAGCCGCTTCTGTTCGGTGATGTCCGCGGTGATGCCGACGATTCGGTAGACGACGTTTGCTTCGTCCAAAACCGGAAAGGCTCGCGACCGGACCCAGCGGATCGTCCCGTCGGGACGCACGATGCGATACTCCTCGCAGGTCTTCTCGCCCTGCTTTTGTCGTTCGGCTGCCGCCAACACCAAGGGACGATCTTCCGAGTGAACTCGGTCGAAGAGCGGCGACGATTCTGGAGTCCGGTTGCCGTTCACAGAAGGTTGGCTCAAAACCTGGTGGTCTTCGCCCCAGACGTCCGCGCACGACGGGCTGACATAAATGACTTGATCGTTGCGAGCATCCACCATCCAGAACACTTCATGAATATTCTCGGCCAACTGGCGGAAGCGTTCCTCGCTGCTCATGAGCTGCTTTTCGTCGCGTTTGCGGGCGATGAAGTGTCCCATCTGTTTGCCGAACTCGCCCATGATGTCCAGCAGCCACGGGTCGCGTTTCAGGGAATGCGCCGAGAACACTTGCACGACACCGCAGAGGTCTTCGCCCATCATGACCGGAAAAGCGAAGGTGGCGTGCAGACCAAGCGGCGTCGCGAGCTCCAGGCTAGGAATGTCCTGCGTACGGCTGAGATCGTCGATCCAGTTTGGCTGACGAGTGGCACAGACTTGGCCCGGCAGGCCCTGCCCCGATTTGCAAATCACCGCCGAGATGTCCAACACCTGAGACCGCGTGGCAAACGGCGCTTGGAAGAGTTCGGTGCAACGCAGTTCCTGGTCGGCCGGATCGAGACTCCAATAGGCGCAGGCGTCCCAGTGCAGGGATTCGCTGATCGTTTGCAGAATCTGCGGCAGGGCTTCTTCCAGAGAGTTCGCTTCGGCCAGGAGGCAGGTCGCGGCGTAGTGCGCGGTCAAATAGCGTTGCGCCTGTTTGCGTTTGCTGACATCGCGAGCGAAGGCGACGGTGACTTGCTCGTCGCCCAGAGTCATGCTGCTGAACACCAACTCGACGGGAAACATCTCGCCGTTCTTGCGTTCCCCGATCATCTCACGGGCACCGGCGGCGAGACCTAGGACGGTCCCCATCGAGATCGTTTCGCGAAAGAGTTTTTGGTTCTCGCTGGGGGGTTCCTTCAGCAATTTGGTGACCGGCTGGTTCAGAATGTCGCGGGCGTGATAACCAAAGAGTCGCTCGGCGGCGGGATTCAGCGACACCAGTTGACCCCGTTGGTTGATCGTCAAGATCCCTTCGGTGACTTGTTCGATGATCTGTTCCGCCACCGGGTTTTCCGCAGGACGGACAGCGCTGTTCAAGCGCGAGTGCGCATGTCGCAGGATGGCCACGCTGACTCCTGTCAGCAGCGCCGTTCCGAGAAGTTCCGGAAAAAAGGCCGGCAAGACGGCAGCCAGATGCGGCAACACCCGAAACACTCCGCCGACAGTCAGCAGCAGCAGTGCGAACAGGGCGAGCATTCGTCGCAGACTCAGCCCACGCGGATTGGTTGTTGGGATTCGAATCATGATGGGATCTTTCGGTTGCTGATCTCGCCAGAGAGGGGGGTGATGCGTGTCCGGCCCAAGTTCTGGCGAACTTGTCGACCGTCTTTCGTGAGGGGAACAACGACTGCAAAGCAAACGACGAGCGCGCAGAGATGGATTGGGCTGCTGTCAGCGTCCGTGCGATCGTCCAACTGGTTGTGCTCAACGGCACTTTCATGGATGGGTGCGATGATCAGCCGGAACGCGCTAGCGTCCGGTTTGTCGATCGTTCTCTCTCCGAACCGGACGCTAGCGCGTTCCGGCTGATTCAGGTGAGTGCCATTGAGCGTCAGCCTCCCGGTGGTTCGCCGCAGGACCGGGGGGCTGACGCCGCCCCGCTCGCCTGTTTTTTGAGTGGTCGCGACTGGGTGACTGACGTCGAACAAGTCCAGCGGCGAGGAGAACAGAATCTCGGTCGCGGTTTCCGGATTCGTCCGATCTTGCAGGTGCTGCTGAATCGGCGTCTCGGTCGCGCCGGTGACCAGCAGGTCGCGAGCCGATGCCGGTTCGCACTTGTCGGCAACGGCCAGTTCATCGGAGTCCGTTTCCTCCGGGGAAGTCCCGTCCGTCAAAGCTTCGCGAAAGCCGAGGACCAGCGTCGCGATCACTTCCAACTGTGATCCGGACGCCGAGGAAAACTCGGCCATCGTGACGCCCGATTCGCTGTTGAACAGCGCGATGGGCAACAGAGTCAGACTTCCCGAGCGATCCAACGAAGCAATGTCGACCAACTCATTGCCACTCGAGGTGACGGTGTTGACCGAGAACACTGGGCTGGAGAACGTTGACACCGCGGCCGGCAACGGCGTGAAACTCGAAAAGAAGTCGAAGCTTGTGGGCGGTGCGGAATTGAAGTTGAAGGCGAACGTGGCCAGCGTGGCCGTCGTGTTCCCGGAGCTGGTGAAGTAGACCTCGACGGAGTTCGCGGTCACTTGTCCGAGAACCAATTCGGAGATGTTCGTCAGATGACCGGCATCCTGCGCATTGATCGCTTGGACCACGTTCGAGCCACCCAGCCACAGCGTGAATTGGCCGGACTGATGGGCCACGATCAAGTCACTGAGGCCATCGCGGTTGAAGTCCTGAGCGATCGCGGCCACCGGATCAGTCGCACTCAGGCGTACCGTGCGAGCGCCGATGAGTTCAGACTGACCCAGACCAGAAATCACGGTCAGGTCGTGTGAGCCCGCGTTGACGGTGACCACTTCCAGATCACTGTCGCCGTCGAAATTGCCGACGAACACTTGCACGGGAACGCTGCCCGTCCGTGAGATGACCGGTTGTTTGTCGTTGAAGAATCCTTGGCCCGAACCAACCAGCAGGTAGACGTCATCGGAGTCGTGATTGGCCACCAGAATGTCCACGGTGCCATCAGCGTTCAGGTCAGCGACGGCTGTCGCGATGGGTCCGCCGCCGGCTCGCAGACGCGGCCCGGCGAGCAACGTCCAGTCGTCGCCGCGCCCTTGGCCGAACAACAGCGAAAGGTCGTTCGAACCGAAATTGGCGACCACCAAATCCGCGATGCCGTCGCCGTTGAGGTCGCTGATGGTAATCGCTTCCGGATCGGTCCCCACAAAGAAGCGGTGGCCGAGATCGAACTGGTCGCCGGCTAAACCCAGATAGACCAAGACCTCGTTGCTGCCACCGTTGGAAACGATCAGGTCGTCGATGCCGTCCGAGTTGAGATCGGCGAATTCCACCGCGTTGGGAGCCAGTAATCCGTCTTCGCGTCCCTGCTCGAACGAGGAGCCGGATTCGTTGGATTGATACGTGACACGGTCGAGCGATTGATCGAACACGGCGAACTCTGGCCCCGCGTCGCTGTCCAAGCCGGTGATTGCGAGTCCGACGCGGCGGTCGATGCGTTGATACGGCCGGAACGTGCCGTCGCCGTTCCCCAGGATCGTCAGTACGTCCCCCTGTTCGTTGCCGAGCAACAAGTCCAGTTCACCGTCCGCATTGATGTCGCCGACCGTCAACCCCGACGGCAAATTGCCCGCGCTGATGCGACGCATTCTTCCGGCGGAGTCTGTCGTCGTTGATTCGGTGAACCCGCCGTGGCCATCGTTCAAGAAGATCGACAGGTCAGCGCTCCCCTGGTTCAACACCGCCAGGTCCGCGTGTCCGTCGTTGTTGAAGTCCGCCGTCACGAGGTCGACCGGATCGGGGCCCGTGAGCAACGCTGTCGTGGCCGTCGGATTGAAGACTCCGCCGTGGCCGTCACCCAGCAGAATGTCGACTCGGTTCACACTTTGATTGAGCACCGCCAAGTCTGGGATCGCATCGTCGTTGAACAGTCCTGCCACCACGCCGATCGACAGATCGCGCGATTGGACCTGCACTGAGTCAGCGACCTGTGCCACACTGGCCAGGCCCACTCCGGCTCGGAAGCGAAGTTGCGAGGCGAACGGCGTGTCCGCCGAGTTCAACAGCACGCGGACGTCTCCGGACACCTGATCCGTCACCACGATCTCTGACAGGCCATCGCCGTTGACATCGACCAGCGCGACGTCCGAGATCCCGTTCCCCACGTCGATCTGATAATTCGGTGGGCGGACGGAGATGTCTTCGCTCGGCCGTTGCAAGTACACGAACACTTTTCCAGAGGCGGCCGAGGTGACGACAAGATCCTCCAGCATGTCGCCGTCGACATCGCCGAACAGGAGACGCGAAGGCAGAATTCCTGGCACGACTGGCTCTGCAACTTGGACGAAGGGGCCACTGATGATGGTGTAAAAGGCCACGGAATTCGTCTCGGCTTTGATCGCGACGAGGAACTTAAAACCGTTCAAACTGGCGAGTGTCACGTCACGGATGGCATCCGCCGAATCCGGATTGACCACAACGGGTGCCTCGAAAGATCCACCGTTCGACCCGGCCCGAAACAACAGCTTTCCGTCGTTGCGCAGCACGACGGCATCGAGCACACCGTCGTAATTCCAATCGGCCACGAGTGCCGCGTCACGACTAAAACTTCGGGTTGGAGTTTATCGAGAATTCGACGACTCTGCGTGTACCACAAGGAGGTGGTCTATGCACAAGAAATATGTAGTTCGATTGACGGACGAGGAACGGGGAGAGCTTCAGCTTGTGATCAAGAAGTTGAAGGGGTCCGGCCAGAAAGTTCGGCGGGCTCAGATTCTTCTGAAGGCCGATGCGGACGGGCCGAACTGGACCGACCAGCAAATTGCCGAGGCGTTCTCGTGTCGGACGCGAACCGTCGAAGGGATTCGCCAGAGGTTGGTGGAACGCGGTTTTCAAGAGACGCTCGACGGTGCCCAGCGACCGTCGCCGCCAACGGCAAAACTGCTCGATGGCAAGCAGGAAGCACGCATCATTGCCACTCGCCTTGGTACGCCGCCCAAGGGGTACGCCAACTGGTCGCTACGGCTGTTGGCTCGCAAGGTGGTCGAGCTGAAAATCGTGGACACCGTGAGTCGTGAGACCGTGCGTCGCACGCTCAAAAAAATGGCATGACGAATCGCAAAATCGAGTACTGGGTGATCCCGCCGGAGGCCGACGCCGAGTTCGTGGCCAACATGGAAGAAGTCTTGGAGACCTACGAAAAGCCCTACGATCCCGCGTGTCCGGTGATTTGCATGGACGAGCAGCCGGTGCAGTTGCTGAAGGAAACTCGCACCCCCATCCCGGCGACGAAAGAGCATGGCAAGCGAGTCGACTACGAATACGAACGAGCCGGCACCGCGAACATTTTCATGTTCACGGAGCCCTTGGCAGGCTGGCGCGAAGTGTCGGTTCGGAAAACGAAAACCAAAGTGGATTGGGCGATCGAAATGGCTCGCTTGCTGGAGGGCCGCTACGCCCATTGCCCGAAAGTGATCTTGGTCAGCGACAACCTCAACACGCACACGAAAGGTGCCTTCTACGCCGCCTTCCCACCGGAGCGAGCTCGTCAATTGGTGCGTCGGATTGAATTCCGTCACACGCCCAAGCACGGCAGTTGGCTGAACATCGCCGAGAACGAACTGAGTTCCGTGACTCGCCAGTGCGTCGATGGCCGCCGCTTCGGCGACATCGAGACCCTGCGTGACGAAACCGCCGCCTGGTCAACCGACGTGA
>CAMDPX010000474.1 GCA_945905295.1 Planctomyces sp. SH-PL62
GAAGTGCTCTATACGATCTCCGGCAAGCGGCTGGGAATGGTCTTCAACATCGGCGCGCGAGCGTTGACCAGCCAGGGACTCAACGTCCATGCCGGGCACGACGACGTGTGCGGCGTCGCCGATTGCGGTTGGGGAATGGTGTTCGCCCGCAATGCGCAAGAGGCGGGCGACCTCTGCTTGATTTCCCGCCGAGCGGCCGAGGCGAGCAAGACGCCATTCATGAATGTCCAAGACGGATTCCTCACGACGCACACTGTCGAAAGCGTCCGGCTGATCGAACCGGAATTCATGAAGCAGTTCGTCGGCAAGCCCGAAACAAAGCTGATGAACTACATGGACCCGGCCAACCCGGTCATGTCGGGAGTCGTGCAGAACCAAGACTCGTACATGAAGGGCAAGATCGCTCAGCGTTGGTACTACGAACAATGCGAACCCGCGCTCCGCGATGCGTTCGAAGAGTTCTATTTGAAGACTGGTCGACGGTACGACTTCGTCACGCCGTACCGCTGCGAAGACGCCGAATACATCATCGTCGGCATGGGTTCGTACATGGAGACGGCTCAAGCGACGGTCGATTACCTCCGCGAGAAACGGGGTATGGCGGTCGGCTGCTTGAACGTCACCTGCTTCCGGCCGTTCCCGTCGCAAGCGATCATCGACGCGCTCAAAGACTGCAAGGCGTTCACGGTTCTCGAACGGATGGACGATCCGCTCTCTACCACCGGCAACCATCTGACGCGCGAGATCAAGGCCGCGTTCTGCGATGCGATCGTCGGTCAGAACGGCATCGAAAAGATCAGTTGTGTGCCACACATCTTCCACGGAGCGGCGGGGCTGGGCAGCCGCGACGTCCGTCCTGGTGACTTGATCGCCGTGTACGACAACATGGTCCAGAACGGCCCGGACTTTTTCTGCATCGGTATCAAACATCCGCTGAACTTGAACATCACCGAAGACCCGGACCTGCGGCCTCGTGGCGGCTTTTCGATGCGTGGGCACTCCGTCGGCGGCTTCGGTTCTGTGACGACCAACAAGGTCATCGCCACCATCGGCGGACAAGTCTTTGGCAAGGACGTGCAGGCGTATCCGAAGTACGGCTCGGAGAAGAAGGGCTTGCCGACGACGTATTACCTGACGATCGCCGACTCGCACATCTACACGCACAGCGAACTCGAACACGTCGATCTCGTCGTGCTCAACGACACGAATGCCCTCTTCAGCGGCAATCCACTGACTGGCATCGTCGACGGCGGAGCGATCTTCATGCAGAGTCCCTACACGACTCCTGCCGAGGTCTGGCAACGCATCCCGGAACACCAAAAGGCAACGATCCGCGACAAACATCTGCGAGTCTTCTTCATCGACATGGTCAAGATCGCACGCACCGTCGCTTCGGAAGCGGACCTCGAAATGCGCATGCAAGGCATCGTGTTGCTGGGTGGATTCTTGAAGCTCACACCGTACTCGAGATTGAGCGGTATGACCGACACCGAAGTTTACGCCGGTGTCGAGAAGGCCCTGCAAAAATACTTCGGCAAGCGCGGCGAGCAAGTTGTCCAAGACAACCTCAACTGTGTCCGACAGGGCTACAGCGACATGCAGGAAATCCCGTCCGAAATCATCAATTCCTAATTCTGGCCGAATGCCGAAAGCCGTCGGCCGAAAGCCGATTTCAGTTTCAATGATCTCAGATTTCAAATTTGAAATCTCAAATCTCAAAGGATCACCAATCATGTCCGTTGCCGAAATTCCCACCAAACTCCCCTCAATGAACGAGGCGAACGCGCGCGATCCGTACAACAACAACAGCTACGGCACTCTGGTCGATTCGCCGTACAAGCTGTGCAGCCTGCCGATCCTCGATGTCGAAGACTTCAACGAACGAGTCGTCCGCGGCTACGAGGAAGGGACTGGCGAGAAAGAACTTCCCGCTGATCTGCACATCGCTCGGTCGCTGATCTCCGCCGGCAGCGCCACGCTGCGGGACTTCAGCTACGTCGCTCCGGAAATCCCGGAGTACATTCCGGAGAACTGTACCGGCTGCATGGACTGCGTCACCGAATGCCCGGACACCGCGATCCTCGGCAAGGTGCTGGCCGAATCGACGCTCGAAGAACGCCTGCTCTCCATCACTGACCCGGAAGAACGCGAGAAGTTCGCGCATCAGTGGTCGAAGACTCGCAAGTACTACGAAGGCCCGCAGAAGAAAGGCCAAGAGGGGGGCCGCTTCGCGATCATCATCGACCCCAGCAAGTGCAAAGGCTGCGCGGAGTGCGTCACTGTCTGCGATGACCTCGCTCTCAAGATGGTCAACAAGACCGATCCGTTGATGAAGGACATCCGCAAGAGCCACCGCCTCTTCAAGCAGTTCGGCCCGTCCGACGAGCGGTACATCAACGACAACCTGCTGATCGACATGATGCTGAAAGAGAAGACTCACATCTACGTTGGCGGCGCTGGATCGTGCGCCGGTTGCGGTGAAGGAACCGCGCTGCGAATGCTCTGCGCGGCCACCGGAGCGAAGTACGGCGACCAATGGGGCATCATCGCCGCGACCGGTTGCAACACGGTCTACACCTCGACGTACCCGTACAACCCGTACCTCGTGCCGTGGACGAACTCGCGGTTCGAGTACGCTCCGGCCGACGCGATGGGAGTGCGTGCTCGCTGGGATCAGATCGGCTGGCAGGACAAACCGATCTGGTGCATCGGCGGCGACGGAGCCATGTTTGACATCGGCTTCCAATCGCTGTCCCGCATGTTCGCGTCGGGCATGCCCATCAAAGTCTTTGTGCTCGACACGCAGGTCTATTCCAACACGGGCGGGCAAGCCTCAACCGCCACGTACACCGGGCAAAACACGAAGATGAGCCTCCACGGCAAGAAGTACGACGGCAAGCAAGAACGCCGCAAAGAGATCGCTCAGATCGCCATGATGCACCCGCGAACGTACGTCGCGCAAACGACGTGTGCCCACACGAACCACTTCTACAAAGCGGTGCTCGGTGCGTTGGAATTCGACGGCCCGGCGATCATCAACTGCTATACGACTTGCCAACCCGAACACGGCGTCGCCGACAACATGGCTTCCGAGCAAGCTCGCCTCGCGGTCGATACGCGAGCGTTCCCGTTGGTGCTCTTTGATCCGCGCCAAGGGGACACGATCAAGAAGTGTCTCTCGCTCCAGGGCAATCCCGCCGTCAAAGAGGACTGGTTCAAGAACCCCAAGACAGGCGCGATTGTGGACTTCATCGACTTCGCCCGCAGCGAAGGCCGTTTCGCCAAGCATTTCGACAAAGACGGCAATCCCTCCGAAACGCTGCAGCATGCCAAAGCCGATCGCCTGGCGAATTGGCACACTTTGCAGGATCTCGCTGGTCTCCGTTGAGAGTTGCGGACATTCACGAATTCCAAAGTGTTTGTGTTGGCCTCAATCCAGTTTGGATGGATGGAGGCTGATAACCTAGCACTTGGAATTCGTGAGCGCCAGAAAACTTTGTTTGAGCCAACGCTCGTCAACAACCGCTCCACCTCATGCGAATAAGATCGGAATTCGTCTGGACGAAATCGCGGAGTCTTCACGTTACCTTAAGGTTTTCGACTTTAGGCTTTGGCGTCGCGTTTTGTGTTTTTGGGGTCGCTGTGGCAGAATGGTGCGGCCCTTTGTCGTTGCCGAATTCTCGGCGTACAACCGTCCGGTCTTTTTCGTAGCGTTCCCTTCGAGTCAAACTCAAATTCCGAGATTTGATCGATCTTTCATGTCCTTTGATTGAGGAACCACGCCATGTCCACAAAAAGTCGAGGGTTTACTCTGATTGAACTGCTAGTGGTGATCGCCATCATTGCGGTCCTGATTGCCCTGTTGCTTCCCGCCGTGCAGCAGGCTCGCGAAGCGGCGAGACGTTCTCAGTGCAAGAACAACCTGAAACAAATAGGACTTGCGCAGCACAATTACCACGACACCTTCAAGATGTTCACGCCTTCGACCGTTAACCCAGGTTCCAACTTGTCCAGCAGCTTCGTACCGGCGGGCCGGATTCGAAATCATACCGGCTATCTTTACATGTTGCCGCACATGGACGGGGTGCCTCTTTTCAAGAAGATCGACTTCAATCTGGCAACCGGCAAGGCCGACTGGCTGGCGGTCGGCGGGGGGGGCGATCAGGTCGTCTTGCAGAATACCAGGCTCGCGGCTTTTGTGTGTCCGACCGAATCGGGCTACGACAGCCCTCACACATACGCGACTCAGAATATGTATACAATCACGTCGGGCCAACGTGTGAGTTACGGCTTCGTTCATGAGACCACCGAATATGATGGCAATGCTGGCCGAATCTGGACTGCCAACCGGAATGCCAATCGTTCGGTATTTGGAATCAATGCCTCTGCGGGTACGGCGCATATCAAGGATGGTACGTCAAGCACCTTCATGATGATCGAGACACCGTTCGAAAAACAGAACGTCGCCTATGGCCCATTTTTGGCGGCGTACACACACACACACTTCATCATCCCCACGACCTACGGAATTAATAAGCCTTGGACGCCCCCGAATCCACGTCCCTACGCTTGGGGGGCCGGCAGCCAACACACGGGAGGGTGTCATGCCGTCATGGCCGATGGTGCCGTGAGATTCGTGAATCAAACACTCCATCCAAACGTCGTCGCGGCGCTCGTGAGCATTGCGCAAAGAGA
>CAMDPX010000475.1 GCA_945905295.1 Planctomyces sp. SH-PL62
CCGTGAGTCAGGAGAGTCTGCAAACGCTTGATCCCGAGAGCTTCGCTTCGAGTTCCGCGATTCCACAGGAGAGTCTGCCAACGCTCGATCCCGATAGTCTCGCTTCGAAGCTCTCGGTTCCGAGCGGGAGTTATGCCAACCAGGAACACCTGGGAACGTTGGATTCAGGAGACCTCAATTCCAACCCATCGCCTCCGAGCGAGAATCCTTCGGGAGAGACTTGTCTGGAAACTCCGGGCAGTGCCGAACTCCTGAAGACCGGTGGCCGCTCGAAAGTTCCTGATGCGGCCCCCGCCTCCAATCGCTCGCAGGAACCGCCGCGAGCGACTGAGAGATATGTGCTGCTGGATAACTTCGCGCATGGTGGATTGGGAAATCTGTGGCGTGCCGAAGACACGGCGATCCGCCGCGAAGTCGCCTACAAAGAACTGCTCCCCAAGGCACTCAAGAAACCGATTCAGGTCGAACGCTTCGTGGAAGAAGCGCAGATTTCCGGACAACTGGAACATCCCGGAATCATTCCGATCTATGACATCGGGGTGCAGGAAAACGGAGCCCCGTTTTACACCATGAAGCTGGTCCGCGGCGGCAACATGGAAGATGCGATTGAAGCGATGCACAAGTTGCCGAAGGGGAGTGCCGAACAGCAACTCGCCTTCAATCGCTTGCTGCGTCAGTTCATCGCCGTTTGTCAGGCGGTCGGTTTCGCGCATGAGAAAGGTGTCTTGCATCGTGATCTCAAGCCCCTGAACGTGATGGTTGGCGAATTCGGCGAGACGCTGGTTCTCGACTGGGGCCTGGCCAAGTTGATGGACTTGATCGGTGAGCAGTCGATCTCGTCTGATCGCTCCAGCCGACCGACGGCGGACGGAACTGGATTCGTGGTCGACGGAGAGTCGGAGATGGCCACCATCATCACGAATGAGTCCCAACCTTCCGGTACGACGAATGATTCCGCAGCCCAATCCGCGCCGAGTTTCTCAAACCTGGGGGCCACTCAAGCCAACTCACCGAGATCGTCCACCGCGACAGGCCAGGGTGTGGCGAAGGCTCAGACCAAGTTTGCTGGAAACAAGAGCTTCAGCGCATCGACTTCCACGGCGACCGGACAACGGCCCGTGCAAACAGGAATGCGGAGCGCTGGCAGCGAGACTCAGATGGGCCAGGTCATGGGGACGCCGGCCTACATGTCCCCCGAACAAGCGCTGGGGCAGATTGACGAGCTGGATTCCCGCACGGACATCTATTCGCTGGGAGGCATCCTCTACAAGCTGCTGTCGAACCAGCAACCCGTGGGACGGGGCAAAATCCAGGAGGTGTTGGACAAGGTGATCGCTGGCTTGATTCCGCCGGTGCGCACGCTCGATCCGACGATTCCGAAACCGCTGGAGGCAATCTGCCTGAAGGCGATGTCCAAGGACAAGATGGATCGGTATCCCAAAGCCCTCGATGTGGCCACCGAAGTCGAAGCGTGGCTGGCAGACCAACCGGTCTCGGCCTATCCCGATCCTTGGCACAAACGCGTGCGCCGCTGGGCCAAGCGGCATCGCACCCTGGTTGTCAGTTCGTCATTGGTTGCGTTGTTTCTCAGTATCGCGCTTTGGCAGTGGAGTGCCGCTAACCGGATCGACAGAACGCGAATCGCCGTGCGGGCAAAGGTTGCCGACGCGTACTCAGCCATCGCGAAAGCTGAGTTTGCGAAGGCTAGAGATTTGGGCGTGGCCGCGTTGGGACTGGTGGCCGCAGAACCCGCGCTGGCCTCCGAGCGAGAAGGAATTCAGTCTGCAATCGACTCCGTAGACGAGAGACAAGCACAACTCGCAGACATCCAGAACAAAATCGAACTCGATCGCGCCGAAGTCCAACATGTGATCAACGACCAGCAAGATTTTGCTCAGGCCAAAATCATCCTGACTCGCATGGAGGCGCAGTTGGATTCCGAGCCTTCGTTAGCGAACCTGCAACAACAAGTGCGGACTCAGTTAGAGGCAGTCGAGCAATTCGAGAGCTTCAACCAGGAAGTCGAACAGGCTCGAATCTTTGGCGGCAACATCTCAGGCGATGAATCGCTGGACGACATTCGCGAATCGAAGCGTCATGCTCTCGCTGCTCTGAAGATCTTTGAGTTCGACGCTGACCACCCGGACAAGGCTGGCTCGCGACTGCAGTCACTGGGCGACAAGGCGATTGCCAAATGGCGCGACGGCCTGCAGGAAGTGCTTGTGACTTTGGCCTATCTCGAAACCAAGTTGGCGATCCGAGACGATCCGGACGATTTCCACAAGGCCGCTCAACGCAGCTTGGATCACTTGCTGCGGGCCGAGCAACTCGGCTTCTCTTCCCAGCCGATGTGGTTCTTGCGAGCGGACCTGTTCGGCTTGCTGAATCAGCCGAACGAGGCCCAAATCGCTCGGCGAACGGCCGAAACGCTCAAGCCCCAAACGCGGCTCGACCATTACCTCCTGGGCGAGTTCAAACGCGGCCAGGGAAACTACAAAGCGGCTCTCTCGCATTTTGAGGATGCGCTCCAAGCCGACCCGAATGACTTCTGGTCGCTCAACATGCTGGGCCTCTGCAATTTTCAAATGGGAGAATTCAAGGCAGTGATTCCCAGTTGCACGGCCTGCATCGCCCGGCGGCCGAACTTCGATTGGCCGTATCTCGCCCGCGGTGTCGCCTTCGGAAAACTCAACGATTTCAAGAAAGCCCATCAGGACATCGAGAAGTCACTGGAACTCAAGCCGCAGTCGTATCACGCCTATTTGAATCGCGGAGTCATCTATGCCTATCAGAAGAACTACGAAGCTGCGCGAGCGGACTTTGACCAAGCCAGTCAACTGAAAACCGATCAAGCCGCACCGTACATCAACCTCGCGGCGATTGGCTTGGAACGCGCCAACGAACTGCTCAACGACTCGCAGAAGCCGAACGCTTCCGTGCTCGCTAGTGCCGAGCTTCAAGAGGCGAATGTCGCGCTGACCGCCGCGATCGAACGCTCACCACAACAGGCCGCGATCTACGCCTTCCGCGGCAAAATTCAAATGAATCAAAACAACGTGGCGGCCGCTCTGGTGGACTTCGAGAAAGCCAACAAGCTGGAAGTCACGCCGCTGCGGCGCTCCGAGAACTTTCAACAAATCGGCAACGTCCATATCCGTGCCGGCCGACTGGAGACCGCTCTGACCGCCTACGACCAGTCGCTCGAAGCGAATCCAGAAAACGTCGCGACTCTTCGGCAGCGAGCCGAAACTTTGCTGGCCTCGAAACGCTATCAAGAAGCCGCGCGGGACTTCACCGAGGTTCTCGAAAAGGCTGGCCCGATCGCCGATGTCTACCGCGGCCGAAGTGTCGCGCTGGCGGCACTGAATAAGACCCGCGAAGCCATCAATGACTATACGATGTCACTGCAGTACGAACCCGCGCCCAATAT
>CAMDPX010000476.1 GCA_945905295.1 Planctomyces sp. SH-PL62
TCGCCACGGGATCCTGCCCAGTAGGGAGGTTGGTACCCGTTGGAGGATTCACGATGAATCTCGACTCGACGATTGAGCGGACGCTGGCCTATCACCAGCGGACCAAGCACCACCTGCACCAGTACGCGCGATCACCTGGCTACCTCGACTGGGCGACGCAGCCGGATCCCTTCCGGACTTACGCCGGGGCACCGCGAATCGAGTTTGACCTCCTGGCCGATCGAGTCACCACGGCCGAGAAGCTCAAACTCGCCGAGCGGATCGAGAAAGTCTTTCCCCGCGATGTCGCTGCGAGAGACTGCAAGCTGTCGCACACGCGGCCGGTCTGGCGGCTGGAAAACGGACGCGCGGTGCTCGTCGCCTATGAGGTGTCTCGCGGTCCTATACCTCACGCGGGAAGCATTGGCACATTGATACAAGCCCGACGCGCCAGCGAGTGAACCAGTCACCGCCCGATCCACTCGCTGGCGCGTCGGGCTTGTATTTGTGCCATTCGTAACCGCGTGCGGTATAAGAATCAGTACGGCAGAATTCCCGGCACGCTGGGACGCAGCGAATTCGGGCCTGGTTCAAATTGAGCCGTTTTCGGGTAGCGGTAGCGCAGTCGTTGGGGGTGGCGGAACGACGGAGCGTTAGGCGGCGTGGCTGGGCGAGTTGGTCAGTTGGTCCAGCCAGTGCAACTGGGTCTGGCCGGTGAGCAACTCGTGGGGACTGCGGCCGACTCGGTCGGGGCGGTCGCTGCGCGGGAACCGGTGATGGTTCAGGTAGAAGCGGACCAGGTCCAGGTATTCACCGCTCAGGTGGCGACGGAGGAAGAAGTAGTTCCGCAGGCGGCTGTTGATGTTTTCCACCACGGAACTGGCCCGGACCGTGTGGTCGGCGAGCGCGGCGACGGCGGTTCGCAGCGTGTGGAAGCGTTGGCCCAGTTGGCGGCGCAGCGCGGCTTCGGCCTGCCACTGATGGGTCGTGCGCGGCGTGAGCAGCGCGAGGACTTCACGCACCACCGCGACCGGCACGCGGTGTTCTTCCGCGAGGGCCGTCAGCGAGCGGTCCAGTTCCGCGGCGAACGCCAGCAGGTCGTCGCGCTGGTTCCGCAGCGCGCGGATCACGGGGGTCAGCCGGTGCGAACACAGCGGCGCGAGTCGTTCCAGTTCCGCGACGAGGAAGTCGAACAGGTCGCGACGTGTGGCGACCTCGGGACCGGAGACGGACAGCACGTCGTCGCGCAGCCAGCTCACCAACAGCGACACGTCCGACGCCAGACGCACCGCGCGCGATTCCTCCCGCCGCGCTTGAGCCAGTCGTTTCGAGTGTTTGTTCCCCTCGCCCTTGCGCTTCGCTTGCCGCATGCGCCGCTCCTGCTGTTCGCAGGCGGTGATGGTTCCGTAGGCCCGGTTCTCCAGGTACGTCGCGACTTGACCCACCTCGCGGATCGCGTGGAAGACATCGCCCCGACACGGCAACCCGGGCGAGGCCAACTGCTGACCGGCCCGCAACCCGCGACCGCCGTCCGCGATGGTCGCCTCGGGTTTCCAGCCGTGGTCGCCCAGTTCCAGCAACCGCAGCCCCCACGTGTCGGCATCGCGATGTTCCTCCAGGCTCAGTAGGTAGCAGTACGTGGACGCGACATCGCAACCCACCAGCACCGGCTGCCCGTTCTGAAAGATCTCGTCGTGTGCCCCGATCCGCACTCCCGACAGTTCGGCCCGCTGATTGATCCGCCGCGCCGACACCGACGCCGCACACACGATGTTGTGAATCGTCCCCAGCGAGATCGCGATCCCCAACACCTCCGTCAGCAGCGCCCACGCACCGCGATACGAACTGTGACAACCGAGGATCAGGGACAGCACCAGCCGCCGAATCAAACCACCGGTGACCGGGATCCAGAACCAGACCCGCTCATCCGCGTCGCCTGGCGTGTCGGCGGAGTCCGGCTCGAAGGCCTGTTGGACCGCCTGCCGCGCGCGCTCCACCTGCGCCCCGACAAACTTGCGACTGACCCCCTCGTCCCGAGCCGCCTGAGCGGCCGAACGACTTCCCGTCAACACCCCCAAAGCCAACTCGCCCCGCTGCCCCGGCTCCAACGCTTTGGCCCGACACGCGCTGACTGGACACGCGCTGACGGGACACGCGCTGTCTGGCAATCCCGCCACCGACAATTGAGAATCGTCCACGTCTGTTTCCTCCCTGAAACTGAACTTGGTTTGATATCCAACCCAGTTTCACGGAAACAGACATTTGTTCCACCCCAATCTGGTCACCACCTGCTACCCAACATGAATCAGGCCAAAAGAACACCTCATGCTCCCTGCAATCATCCATGCCATCACGCAAGCGGGCGGCCGCGCGTTTGAAGTTGGCGGCTGCGTCCGCGACGGCATTCTGGGACTGCCGTGCAAAGACCTCGACATCGAAGTCTTTCACGTCAGCGCCGCCGATCTGACGGTGATCTTGTCACGCTTCGGACGAGTCAACGAAGTCGGCGTGTCGTTCGGTGTGTCGTTCGGTGTGATCAAGCTCAAGACGACCGATGGCACCGAGTTCGATTTCACGCTGCCGCGGCGCGAGAACAAGTCCGGGCAAGGCCATCGCGGCTTTCAGGTGGAAGTCGATCACACGATGACCCTGCACGAGGCGGCAGCGCGGCGGGATTTCACGATCAATGCGATTTCCCGCTGTCCTCAAACCGGCGAGTTGCACGACCCGCACGGCGGCTTGGTAGATCTCGAACGGCGAATCCTGCGCGCGACGAGTTCCCACTTTGCCGAAGCCCCGTTGCGAGTCTTGCGAGGCATGCAGTTCGCCGCTCGGTTCGATCTGGTCTTGGATCAGCAAACGGCCGAATTGGCTCGGACATTGCGCGACGAGTACTCGACACTGTCCGTCGAACGTGTCTGGGGCGAATGGCACAAGTGGGCCACTCGCAGCACGCTTCCCAGTCGCGGCTTGCAGGTGCTGGCGGATTCGAGTTGGTTGGACCTCTATCCCGAACTGGCGGCATTGCCGGGAGTCCCTCAAGACCCGCAGTGGCATCCCGAAGGGGACGTCTGGGTTCACACGCTGCACGTCTGCGACGCCGCGTCACGCATCGCCGATCGAGACACTTTGGTGGGCGACGAACGAGCCATCTTGCTGTTCGCCGCGTTGTGTCACGATCTGGGCAAGGCGACGACGACCGAGTTCTTCGACGGTCACTGGCGAGCACACGGTCACTGCGAAGCCGGCGTGCCGTTGTCACGCTCGTTTCTGACACGCATCGGCTGTCCGGAAGCGATCATTGAGGTCATCGAACCGCTGGTGGTCGAGCACCTCGTGCATGCTCAGCGCGACATGAGCCCTCGCACGGTGCGACGTCTGGCCGAGCGTTTGGGCAAAGCCACGATCGCGCAACTGGTCCGCCTGATCGAAGCCGACATGAACGGCCGCCCGCCATTACCTGGCGGCCTGCCACCCGCCGTGCAAACATTGGTCGAGTTAGCTGAAGGCATGAACGTGGACCGCTCACGTCCAAAGCCCTTGATCCTCGGCCGCCACTTGATCGCCCTTGGTCACCGTCCCGACGTCTGGTTTGGCGAGGTGTTGAAGCAATGTTTTGAAGCCCAACTCGATGGGGTGTTCTCGACGGAGATCGACGGCATCGAGTTCTTAACAACCAATGTGGCACGACGCTCCGCGTCGTGAGTTGCGACGCGGAGCGTCTGTGAATCTTTCGAGCCGCGACCGTTAGGGAGTGGTCACGCGGGACTGACCACTCCCTAACGGTCGCGGCTCGGAAAACACGCGGACGAAGTTGTTCTCTTCGCTGATTCCGACAGATCCCCACCCGACAAGCGGGTGGGGGTCAAGCAGTTGGGATCTGCGAGGAGTGTCGAAAACTACTCTCCATAAAACACTTTCACGACGGCACGCACGCCGCCGATTTCGCGTTGGACGAGTTCCGTCGGGTCTTCACGCTTGGGACCGGCTTCGATGCCGACTGATTTGGTTTGAGGTGGTTCGTTCGGTGGTGGTGGATCGCCCGGTTTCCAGGCCGCGCGAAAGGCGATCGTGAACGTGCCCGACTCGCTGGCGGTCGGCAGATGCTGAGCGGCCACGCTCTTGGAATACTCACCGATTCGGAACGCATCGACCGAGCGGTCGTCGCGGTAGTAGCCCTTGATATCGCGCTTCTGTCCCGGTGCAACCAGGTCCAATCCGCCGCGACGCTCCGGGCTGTCCGCCAGCGCGAATCGAGGCACTTTGCCTTGAGCCACCACCGCCAGTCCGAATTGTCGATAGGCTCGATCTTCAAACAACGCTTTCAACGTCTCCGGCTTTTCGTGAGCCAGTTCAGCAGCCACGTCTTCAAAGAACAAGTCCGTCGTGAACTGCCGAGCGATCGCCCCCACAGGTTCGCGCTTCAAGATGTCGTCGTCGCCTTTGAGGAACCGCTTGGTCGCCAGGCTCAACGCCTGTTGAAACCGTTGCACATCTTGCTCGACGACCTTGGCGAACTCGGCGGACGGCGGATACAGCCGGGTCACTTTCTGCGCGGCCGTGCCGGTCGCGGCGTGACCTTTCAGGATGTCGTCATCGAACGGCTGCATGCCGCGAGCGTGGCAGACCATGCACGAGATCCCGTTGATGACTTCCTTGTTCCCCAGCGGTTGCTTGCTGTCGAACACGACATTGATCGGACCTTTGTCGATCCGCTTCCCCTTCACGTCGATCAGCAAGTACGCATGCAGTCCATTGGGCAGATTGAAGATGATCTCGCCCCATCCTGCTGAAAGGCGAACCGGCTGAACTCGTTGTCTTTGAAGTCCGGGCCGAGCGGGAACTGCGTCAAGTCTTGCCGACCGCTCGTCGAGGCGAAGTCGTAGCTCTTCCAGTACGCCCCGTAAGCTGACGGATGCCGGTCCACCAGCCGGTTGTGTTCGGAGACGTTGCTCTTGTTGAAGCCCGCTCGTTGCAGCCGGTTCTTTTGAAAGTCACGTTCGACATCCACCTTGAGTTGCCGTTCCAACTCCCGATCCGCACCGGGTCCGCTGGGGAGCCTCAGCAGTTCGTGATACAGCGGCGTGACGGCCGCCGTGGCCACGAACCAATCCGCACGCACGATCAGAATCCGCGAACCGGTCGCCGAGTACACGAACGCCGCGCTCGCCGACAACTTTTGATCGGCACTCGAATCGTGAGCCATGCCGTAGGGATAGTAGGTCAGCAGCTTGCGCGTGTTCGCCCCAAGTTCGCCAACCGCCGGCGCTAGCCTCGGGCAATACGCCAACACCGTTACCACCAGCATCAACAAACAAGTCCGCCGAATCATGGTTGGTCTCCGTTTGGTAGGGTGCGATCTGCTCTACACCGCGAGTTTGCGGGGTTTTTGCGATTTAATTTTGGGTTTGGCGGTATGAGTTAGGGGTTGGGGGATTTCATAAGACTGCCAGGCTCGGTCGCGAACCGCGGACCAGACGCGGCTGAGGGAAATGGTTCGCAGGTTGAGAATCGGTTGGCCGCCGGTCACGGTCCATTTCATTCCCGGCTGCTTGAAGCGTTGGGTGAACAGCGTTTTGCAGCCGGCTTCGGTCACGCCACTGCCGATCGGCAGGCCGCGGCGGAACGCGGCGGCGTAGTTCATCTTCACGGCGCGGTCGCGCAGGTAGCGGTCGCCTCGGAAATAATCCTCCGCGCTCCCCACCAAACCGCGAGTCGTTCGCAGAGCCCCCGCGCTGTGCAGGACTCGGAACACGCCTCCCTCTTTAGTCTTCAACACCTGCCGCTGTTTCTTGGCCCAAGCGAAGGCGGCGCGGCCGGAGCCGAACAGCGCTTCGGCCAGCAGTGTGATGTCTTGGCAGGCATGGTCGTCGTCCACGATCCATTCCCACGGCAGCGTCTTGCCCGGGCGGCGCGGGTCGGGCATCAGCGACAAGACCGTCTCGAAGTATTCCGTGGGATGATGGCCGCCGTCCGTGACGTCGTTCAGTTTCGGAGTCAGGCCGTCCCAGCGGGTGAGGACGTCGGTGAGCAGCCGGGTCAGGGCTTGGCTCAGCGCGGCCTGGCCCGATTCGGGCATCTGGCCGAGGTCGATCGTGCCCAACCGTTTCTGGTGGCGATCGTACACGGCCACGGTCGCCGTGGAACCTTCCTGGTATTTGTCGCGTGCCCTGATCGGCAACAGGATTCCGTCGCGGCCAACGCTCAGCACCGGCGTGTGTCGCCCCGAGGATTTCTCCGCCACACGCAGCCAGCCCAGCAGCCTCTCGACCTGAGCTTCCTGCCGCTGCGGCGTAGAGAGTTCATCGACCGCCGCCACGACTTTGCGCAGCGTCTGAACGCTCCAACACACGCCGTGACGTTCCTTCAAACCGTCCAAGACCTGCCGCTCGTGCTGCGGCAGCTCACGTTCGTCTTCCGGCTCGATACGATTCACGACGTGCTCCACAAACAGCCGCCCCATCTCCCGCAACTTCCGGCCGAGTGTTCGTTCCCAACTCAGCATGGCCCACGCCGAAACACCGCCACGAAACGCCTTGACGACCGACCGCACCATCTGAGTCCAGGCCTCCTGCACGTGCCCGAAAAACTCCCGGTCGCGAGCCGACAGCTTCACCCGACAAACCAATTCCAGACCTGTCAGAAAATCCCAACGGTTCGTAGCATCCTGCATTGTGGCGTTCCTTCCATGAGCCAACGGTTTTGACAATCACGCCCGTAGCTCACACGAAGGACGCCACTCTTCCTAGATCACTTTTCCACAACTCATACACGCGCCAACCCTGATTGCCTTGAAAACACTCGACTTTTTGTGGTCAGGAACGGATCGCACCCGTTTGGTATGAGTATCGAGCCAGTGTGTATCGCCTCTTGGGGCAGGCCACGAATACTCAACGTGATGCAGAGATCGCTCACGATTTGAAGACTGCCTCCGAGGCCGTCGATCCCTAAACGCTCCCAACTTTGCTTGATCTGGAGATGCGAAATGAAAAATCTGTTGTGTCTATCGCTGTTGCTCCCTTGGCTGAGTCCCCACGTCTTGACCGCGGATGAGCTTCCGAAGGAACTGGCCAGCGTGCGGCGAGCGTTGATCGTTGATCTCAACGACGGCTTGAAGAATAAGGCCGAGTCTGTCCGGTTGGACCGTCAAAAGGACATGACACAACTGGAGGATGTACTCCAGACTCGGTGTGGCCTGCGCGTGACGCGGATCAACTCGGAAAACGCCGAGGACAGCGCTGTGAAGTGGGTCAATGAGAGCCGATCCCTTCAAAACGTCGATCAGTACTTCGTGATCTATCTGCGAGGTGCGTTGGCGATGCACCCCGATGAGGGCATTCCCGATGAGGGCATTCGGGTCGAGCGAGCGGGTGACGCCCAGAATGGCTCATTTGCCTTGGCAAACGTGCTGCATGCGTTTCAAAACCATTCCCCCAAAGCCAAAGTTCTCGTCGTTCTGGAACACGAGACTCCGCTCGCGGCCAAGGAACTTGAGAGCGCCTTGCGGCAGACGCTGAAGCGGGCGGAAGTCACACAGCCACAATTGGCTTGCTTTGCGATCCCTCACAACGAGAAGGCGCTCGGGAACCAGCGGGCGACTCGGTGCTTCGTGGAGTCGCTCGGTTGGAGCGAGTCCACTTTGACCACGAGCAATGCTAAAGACATCGGCCTGAGCCTCACGAATCTGGGAACGCTGCTGTCGGAACGAATTCCCGCACCGGGCAGCGTCGTGTTGGCGATGAATGACTCCACTCGGCCTGCGAGCTTTCTGCTGCCGGTGGCTCCCTGCCGCGTCAGCGAATTGATGGAGTGCATCGCGCGGCAACTGGCCACGCAGTTGAAGCGTGAGGGAGTTCAACTGGTCGGACTGTTGCCATTCGTCGTCGAGTCATCCCGCGCATCTGCCGCAGACATTCCCGGTGAAGACTGCGGCACGTTGTCGAGGATCTGCCGCAGCCAATTGCTCGGCCACCTGCAAGCGAAGTCGTTGGGCAAGTTCGCCGTGGCCAATGACGAGGAGATGCTCAAGGCGCTTTATCAATGCCAGATTGTTCCGGAGAACGTGTTGAGCGACGTGCCTCATGAGCGATTTCCGCAACTCGAAGATCAACTTCGAGCGAACGACAAAGAACTCTCCACCGCGCTGGTCTGGATCAGCTTCAAACTGGAGGGGTCGGCCAAACTCAGCTTTCGGAGTGGCCTGTATTCGCAGAAGCCGCACAAATTCCAAGCGATCCGAGAAACCGCCGTTTTGACTCCGCAAGATGCTCCGGCCCTCGGTGGCAACGGTGGTCTCAAATCCAGCCTCATTCAAGCAGTGAGCACGGACTCGGCCCCGCTTGTGCAGTCGATCAACCTGCATTCGCCACAAGGACGTTGCCAAAACGAAGACGCCGTTAAAGCCCAGCAAGTACTCGTACATCAATTGAGTGACGATCAATTCCCGTTTCGCATTTCGCTGGTGGTCAATGGAAAGTCCGAATCGGTGTTGTTCACGGACGACAAGTCGGTGGCCTACACCCCTCTCAAACCTCGCGACAAAATTACCATTCGAGTCGAGAATCGGAGTCGCGTGCCGGTCTTCATGCGTCTGACCGTTGACGGCAAGAACACTCTGCCCGACCGAGATGGCGAGACCGGCCAATTTGTCCCGCAAAAATTCGTCGACTGGCGAAAGGCTCGGCCCTGGTATCTCGAACCAGCGTCTGAAAATGGCCAGC